>PUOM01000124.1 GCA_003552795.1 Halomonas sp.
CACGGCCGGGCTCGCCGGGCCGCTATTGGGTGAGCGGCTGAGCGGGCGCCAGTGGCTGGGGCTGGTGCTGGGGCTGGTCGGCGTGGCCCTGGTGCTGGGCGGCAAGCTCGACCCGGGCGAGGCGCTCTTTGAGGGCTTCGGCGCCGGCGCCCTGCTGGCCATCCTGGTGGCCCTGGTCGGCATCTCCGGCGGCACCCTCTACCAGAAGCGCCACTGCACCGGCATGCCGCTGCTCTCCGGCACCGTGGTGCAGTACATGGCGGCGGGGGCGCTGCTGGGCCTGGGCGCCCTGCTCTTCGAGGAGCGCTCGGTGACCTGGACGCCCACCTTCGCCCTGACCCTGGGCTGGCTGGTGCTGGTGCTGTCCATTGCGGCCATCCTGCTGCTGATGGCGCTGATCAAGCGCGGCGAGGCCTCGCGGGTGGCAAGCCTCTTCTACCTGGTGCCGCCGGTCACCGCCCTGCAGGCCTGGTGGCTCTTCGACGAGGCCCTGCCGCCCGTCTCGCTGGCGGGCATGGCCATCGCCATCACCGGGGTGGTGCTGGTGGTCAGGACAGCGGCGAGGAAAGACGACTAGAGCCTTTCGAGATAGGCCGCGCCGCCCAGGTTGGTCATCTGCTGGCGGATCCAGACGCTGCGCCGCTCCACGTGCGGGCCGGGGCGCGCCGCGTCCCAGCCTCGCGGATTGGGCAGGATGGCCGCCAGGCGACTGGCCTGGACCGCATTGAGCTGGCTGGCCGAGACTCCGAAATAGTGCTGGGCGGCCGCCTCCAGGCCGAACACTCCGCTGTCCCACTCGGCGATATTGAGATACACCTCGAGAATGCGCTGCTTGGGCCACAGCGCCTCGATCAGCAGGGTGAACCAGGCCTCCAGCCCCTTGCGGGCCCAGCTGCGGCCGGTCCAGAGGAAGAGATTCTTGGCGGTCTGCTGACTCAGGGTGCTCGCTCCGCGCAGGCGGCCGCCGGCACGGTTGGATTCCCAGGCCCGACGCATCTCCACCAGGTCGAAGCCGCGATGGTCGGGAAAGCGCTGATCCTCGGCGGCGATCACCGCCAGCTTGGCGTGGTCGGAGAGTTCGTCCCAGGAGCGCCACTGGTGGCGAATCTCCAGCGATTCCCGGGCCATCCAGGACTGCACCTTGCGTTCCACCATCACCATGGAGCCGAAGACCGGCGCCTGGCGAAACAGCAGCACCAGCAGCACCGAGAGCACCACGAAGCCCAGCAGGGCTCGCCACAGCCAGCCCCAGAGCCGGCGCGCCACTGCCCTGATCATGCCGCTCTCCACCCGCTTTCGTCTCGCCGCATCTCGCCTCCGCCACCCCCTTCATGTCCCGCCAGTATACGGCTTCGGCGGGCGGGCCGGGAGGCGAGGCGGCAACTCGTCCTCAACGCCTCAGCGCGACTTGTGCAGCCGCTCGGCGTGATAGCGCAGGTGGTCCTCGATAAAGGAGGCGATGAAATAGTAGCTGTGGTCGTAGCCGGGCTGGCGGCGCAGGGTCAGCGGGTGGTCATGCTCGGCGCACACCGCCTCGAGCCGCTCGGGCCGAAGCTGCTCCTCCAGGAAGTCGTCGGCCTCGCCCTGATCGATGAACAGGGGCTGGCTGGAGGCGCCGCGGGCCACCAGCTCGCAGGCGTCATACTGGGTCCACTTGCCGCGATCCTCGCCCAGATAGCCGGCAAAGGCCTTCTGGCCCCAGGGGCACTCGGAGGGGTTGACGATAGGCGCGAAGGCGGACACCGCACGGTAGTGACCGGGCCGACGCAGCGCCATCACCAGCGCCCCATGGCCGCCCATGGAGTGGCCGCTGATCGACTCGCGGCCGTTGACCGGGAAGTGCTGACGCACCACCGAGGGAAGCTCCTCGGTGACGTAGTCGTACATGCGGTAGTGCTTCTTCCAGGGCTCTCGGGTGGCATTGACGTAGAAGCCGGCACCGGAGCCGAAGTCGTAGCTTTCGTGCTCCCCGGGCAGGTCGGTGCCCCGAGGGCTGGTATCCGGACAGAGGATGGCGATCCCCAGCTCCGCGGCCAGGCGGTGGGCGCCTGCCTTCTGCATGAAGTTCTCATCCGTGCAGGTCAGCCCGGAGAGCCACCAGAGCAGCGGCACACGCTGGGTCTCGGCCTGGGGCGGCAGATAGATGGCGAAGACCATCTCGCAGTCCAGCGCCCGGGAGCGATGGCGGTAGCGCTTGTGCCAGCCCCCGAAGCTCTTGTTGGCCGATACCAGCTCGATGTTTTCCGTCATGGTCATAGGGAACCCTCGGTCGCGCGACAGCGGGCGCGCGTCAATGGCGCGTCAGCGGGCGCGGGTTAGAAATGAAGCACGGTGCGGATGCTCTTGCCGGCGTGAAGGAGATCGAAGGCCTCGTTGATCTGCTCGAAGGGCAGATCATGGGTGATGAAGTCGTCGATGTTGAGCTCTCCCTTCATGTACTGCTCCACATAGCCGGGCAGCTCGGTACGCCCCTTCACCCCGCCGAAGGCGGAGCCCTTCCAGACTCGCCCGGTGACCAGCTGGAACGGACGGGTGGCGATCTCCTCTCCGGCCCCGGCCACACCGATGATGATCGACTCGCCCCAGCCCTTGTGGCAGCACTCCAGCGCCTGGCGCATCACGTTGACGTTGCCGATGCACTCGAAGGAGTAGTCGACGCCGCCGTCGGTCAGGTCGACGATGACCTGCTGGATCGGGTCGCTGTACTCCTTGGGGTTGACGAAGTCGGTGGCGCCGAACTGCTCGGCGAGCTTGAACTTCTCCGGATTGACGTCGATGGCGATGATCCGTGACGCCTTGGCCATCACCGCCCCCTGGATCACCGCCAGGCCGATGGCGCCGAGGCCGAACACGGCAACGGTTGAACCCGGCTCGACCTTGGCGGTGTTCATCACCGCGCCGATGCCGGTGGTCACGCCGCAGCCCAGCAGGCAGATCTTGTCCATGGGCGCCGCCTTCGAGACCACCGCCAGGGAGACTTCCGGGAGCACAGTGTATTCGCTGAAGGTGGAGGTTCCCATATAGTGGTGCAGCATCTTGCCGTCCAGCGAGAAGCGGCTGGTACCGTCGGGCATGACGCCCTTGCCCTGGGTGGCGCGCACGCTGCCGCAGAGGTTGGTCTTGCCGGAGAGGCAGAACTTGCACTTCCCGCACTCGGCGGTATAGAGCGGGATGACGTGGTCGCCGGGGCGCAGGCTGGTGACCCCCTCACCCACTTCCTGGACGATACCGGCCCCCTCGTGGCCCAGCACGGCGGGGAAGTTGCCCTCCGGATCGGCGCCGGAAAGCGTGTAGGCGTCGGTGTGGCAGACGCTGGTCGCGGCGATCTTGACCAGCACCTCGCCGGCCCTGGGGCCTTCGACGTCGATCTCGGCGAGCTCCAGGGGCTTGCCCGGTTCCAGAGCGATGGCGGCGCGTGACTTCATGATCTTTCTCCTGACGAGTGAAGGTATCCCGTCAGTCTAGGCAAGGACCCTATCCGGGATAAACTGCACCAAAAGCACGACATTATTGCCACATGGCAACAATCAGCCGAACACCATCTGCGAGGAGAGATCATGCAGCGCTGGGATCGTATCGAAGCCTTCGTGGAGGTGGTGCGCCTGGGCACCTTCTCCGCCGCGGCCAGGGAGCTGTCGGTCTCGCCCTCCCACGTCAGCCGCCTGGTCAGCCAGCTGGAGAGCCGGCTGGGCACTGCCCTGCTCTACCGCACCACCCGACAGACTCACCTGACCGATGAGGGGCGGCTCTACTACACCCACTGTCGCCAGCTGTTCGACGGCTTCCGCGAGGCCGAGGCCGCCATCAACGACCTCCAGGCGCGCCCCCGGGGGCTGCTCAGCCTGACCTCGGCCACCACCTTCGGTGAGCGCTTCATCGCCCCGCTGGTCAACGACTTCCTGCTCGAGCACCCGCGGCTCGAAGTGCGCATGCACTTCACCAATCGCCAGGTGGATATCATCGACGAGGGCTTCGACATCGCCATCCGCATGGGCCGCCTGGAGGACTCCAGCCTGGTGGCCAGACGGCTCTGCGAGCGGCGTGAATATGTCGTCGGCGCCCCCGCCTACTTTGCCCACATCTCCCAGCCCCACGCCCTGACGGAGCTCTCCCGCCACCGCTGCCTGGTGGGCTCCCGAGACCACTGGCGCTTCGCGGTGGAGGGGGTGCGTCGCGAGGTGCGCGTGGCGGGGGCGTGGCGGGCCAATTCGGGAC
>PUOM01000184.1 GCA_003552795.1 Halomonas sp.
CTGCCATCATCTGCATAAATTTATCAAAGAGGTACGTTGAATCATGGGGGCCCGGAGAGGCCTCGGGATGGTACTGCACGGAGAACCAGTTTTGTTCCCTGTTCTCCATCCCCTCCAGGGTGTTATCGTTAAGGTTGATATGGGTAACGGTCGTGCCGGCGGGCATTTTTTCCATGTCGACACAGTAACCGTGGTTCTGTGAGGTAATGTGCACCTTGCCGGTGGCAAGGTCTTTAACAGGATGGTTGGCGCCGCGGTGCCCAAAGGTTAGCTTGTATGTTTTTAATCCTGATGCCATTCCTAAAAGCTGGTTACCCATGCAGATCCCCATGATTGGCACTTTTCCAAGCAAAGCCTTTATCTCAGGAATAACATGCGCTTGCACCTCCGGGTCGCCCGGCCCGTTGGAGATCACTATCCCGTCCGGTTTCATGGCAAGCACATCTTTTGCCAGGGTCCGGTGCGGAACCACGCTTACCCGGCAGCCCCTTAAGGTGAGGTGCCTCAGAATATTATATTTAACCCCGAAATCATAAACCACCACGTGCCTGCCCTTTTCAGGATAAGCCCAGCTAAAAGACTGTGGGTTTGAAACCTCTTCTACCAGGTCGCGGTTTTCAAACTCCCGGTTAGCCAAAAGCTTCTGGTGCAAAACTTGCAGATCGCTTTCTTCGGTGGATAATAACCCTTTCATGGTGCCTGCCCTTCTTAAATGCAGGGTCAGTGAGCGGGTATCGATCCCCTCTATGCCCATAATGCCATGCTCTTCTAAGTAATTACTCAATGAATCCTGGGCCCTCTGGTTACGGGGCCTGCGACAGCACTCCTTAACTAAAAGACCCTCCACCTGGGGAGAGTCCGATTCCATGTCATATTCTGTTATGCCATAACTACCAATAATCGGGTACGTAAGGGTTAATATTTGGCCCCGGTACGAAGGATCTGTTATCATCTCCTGGTAACCGGTCATGGCCGTATTAAAAACCACTTCCCCGAACACTTCACCCTGCCCTGAAAAACAACTACCCTTCATGCTAAATCCATCTTCCAAAACCAGCAGTGCTTGCAGGGCTATCTCCTCCCTTCCCTTGGTATACTCCTGGTTAAATTTACCACTAACAATGCATTAATATATCTTTAAAATTATAACGGCAAAAACCTTCGTTGACAACCTAGCTGCGGCAAAATTTTTCAACCGCCCGGTGTAATTTATTTAAAGCCTCTTTCACCACCGAGCGGGGGCAGCCCAAGTTCATCCGCACGAAACCCTCTCCCCCGGCCCCGAAAATATAGCCCTGGCTCAAAGCAAGGCCACACTTTTTCTCCATGAAGATTTCAAGTTCTTCAGCTGTCAACCCCAAACCCCTGCAATCAATCCAGGCCAGGTAGGTGGCCTCAGCAGGGGTTACTTTTAACTCTGGGATATTTGTGCTGATATAATCTCTCACCAAAGCCTGGTTTTTTTCAACGTAGGCTAAAAGCTGATCCAGCCACTCATCACCATGCCTGTAAGCAGCTTCAGCGGCAGCAAGGGCAAAAATATTGGGCCTTGAAACATGGTTATTTTCCATGGCTATTTTAAACTCCGCAGCTATAGCGGGGTTTGGAATAATAATGTTAGATATCTGCAAACCGGCCAAATTAAAAGTTTTAGTCGGCGCATAACAGGTGATTGAGTGCATGGCCAGCTCCTCAGAGATGGAGGCAAAGGGGATGAGCTTATGGCCGTTTAACAATAGATCGCCATGGATTTCATCGCTCACAACCAGCACCCGGTGTTTTAAACAGATCCGGCCCAGCTCAGAGAGTTCATGTTCACTCCACACCCTGCCCACCGGGTTGTGGGGGCTGCACAAAATAATCATTTTAGCCCGCTCATCAGCCGCCTTTTCTTCTAGATCTGCAAAATCCATCCGGTAGGTTTTATCCACCTCTACCAGGGGGTTATTAACCAGGTGACAGCCCGCGGTTTCTACAGCCTCAAAAAAGGGATGGTATACCGGGGTCTGAACTATAACTTTATCCCCGGGCCGGTTAAACCTCTGGATGATCCAGTGCAGCGCGGGCACCACCCCGGGACTGTAATGGAGCCAATTTTTTTCAACATTAAAACCATGCCTTCTTTTGAGCCAGCCCACAACCGCTTCATGATAAGTTTCCGTCTCTTCGGTGTAGCCGTAAAGTCCAAAGCCTGCCACCTTTTGAACCGCTTCAATAACCGGCTCCGGGGCCCGGAAATCCATATCCGCCACCCACATCGGCAAAACATCTGCTTCCTTAAAATAGCGCCCATAAAAATCCCATTTCAACGACCCGGTATTGTTGCGATCAATTACTTCATCAAAATCATAACGCATAGCGCCACCACCCCTGCCTTAGTTAAGATCAAACCTTAAACTAGCCTTGCTTTTATCCGTTCTGCCTGGCCACGGTTATAATTTTACCTCATAACCTTAAGTTTGTTAACAACACTGCTTCCTGCTTTTTTTGAACCAGCCCAGCAGTTGATAAAGCGTACTAAAACTCAAGCAAGATAGTCTTAAAGGGCCTTAAAAAACTGAAAAAACCCGCAAACGGGTTTAATCAGCACAAATAATCTATTCTTTAAAAAACCTGATCAAAAGCTTCTCACAGCTACCGGAAGAAAGCTTATTCAATAGCTATTTTTTAAATTCTAAGAAATCAGCTTTTAGCTAAACTCATCCCAGATAGCTTTAACCAACCTCCCGTTTAGATCTTTTATGCAGTTTATCAGACCAGCTTATCAATCTTTTTCTGCCGATCAGCCCATAGCGCATCTCGCCTGAGCCAAGAGCAACTTTCTTTGCATAGATCACCTTGCCGGCATTTCTTAAAAACCTGCCCCTGAAATCAACAATCACGTACCCGTGTTTTGCTAAATAGCGGTCAAGCTGCCTTTGTATATTAACATGCCATTTCTTTTCTTTCGGCCGGGCAATTTTACGGGCCACAACTTCATAACCGCCTTCCCTGTCCGGAACCATCACCAGGACCCGGCTTGACCAGAGCAGCCACAGTAAAAGCGGGATCAGCAGCAGTAGCAACAGGGGCCAGTAATTTACCTCTTCTGCTTTAACATCTTCAGGCAGGGCCACCTCTGGCGCTTCCGGATCCACCACAATTGTTTCTTCAGGTGGTGCAACCTCTAAAGCTGGCGGAGCCGGGTCATCTTCAACGGGGGTAACCACCGGGGCATCTGCCAGGGGCACCACTAAAGGATCTTCCGGATCTACCTCGGCTAAATCTGCTTCTGCCGGATCAGGATCAGTATCAGCAGGGTCTGCTGTTGCCGCATCGGCAGCAGGGGCTGTATCACCGGCGGCATCACCCGGAGCATCTCCGGGATCAAAGAGGGTGTCATCGCCGGGATCGCCGGGATCAGCAGCTTCACCCGGATCACCGATACCAGGATCACCAGTATCAGCCAGGGCACCGCTGCCAGTAAAAGTCCACTGCATGTCAACCGATTGGCTTTGCGTAACAATTCCTTCACCGGACATAAAGGCAACTTCAAAAAGCAGCTCTTTTTCTGTCTCAGGGGCAATATCCCCTAAAGACTCTGAATCCATATCCATTAATTTCCCATTATAATAGTGATATCCACTTTCAGAATCAACAATAAGGAGATTAAGAGAACGGAGCAACTCTGCATCACTGTGATCCCTTACCTGTAACATTAAATCCAGAGCAAAGGGAAGAGTCCCTTTATTCTCAACAACCACTTTGGTTGTCTCGGCTTTACCCGGGCACATATTCACAAATTCAAATAGCTTGGTATTCTCAGGGCTCACACTTAAAGCCTCGTTTCCGATAACTCTTACCGGGGCCCCTAAGCTTTGCTGCATGTAATAAGCGCTGACAAGGCCGGTTGCTCCTATAACAAGTAAATATAGCAAACTGATAACTAGCAAGTTGTTCTTCTTTAACATATTAATCACCCTGTTCTTTTCCACTATTTACTAAACAGCAGTTTATTAAAATGCAATCCGGCCTTTCATTACTAAATCCAATCATCCTCTTTTTTTAAACCTGTGTTTTCTTGCATCCCATAAGCAAAAACCTGCTCCGGGGTATAGATCAGGAAAAAGTGATCGTTATCGCTCCCCATAGAGGGTTTCGGGTAAAGGATCGGCTTACCCACTTCATCGGCCAGCTTTACCCGTTCCTCAAATGAATAAACTGTAATC
>PUOM01000249.1 GCA_003552795.1 Halomonas sp.
CGCCACGCCGCAGGCGCAGCGGATCTACGCCACCGCCCACGACGTCTCCTCCCGGGTCGAACTCGAGCGCAAGGTCGCCGCCGAGCGGAGCTATCTGCAGCTGATCATCGACAGCCTGCCGAGCCCGGTGTTCGCCAAGGATTGGCAGGGGCGCCACACCCTGGCCAACCGCAGCGTCGCCGCCCTCTTTGGCACCACCCCCGCGGCGATGATCGGCCGCACCGACGCCGAACTGTCACTGCTCCCGGACGTTCATGCCAAGTTCCAGCGCGATGATCGCGAAGTGATGAGCACGGGACGCCCCAAGAGCCTGCTGGAGCTGCCCCTGGTCGATCCACAGGGCAATGTTCGCTGGTACCAGGTCATCAAGGTACCCCTGATGGCCGAGCGCCCGGTGGAGGAGCGTCAGGTCGTCGGCATCGCCACCGACGTCACCGATCGCGAACGCAACGAGCAGCGCCTCAAGCGCCAGGAAGCGCTCTACCGCAGCCTGGTCGAGTCGCAGCAGGACCTGATCGTGCGCGTCGACATCCACGACCGCTTCACCTTCGTCAACGACGTCTACTGTCACACCTTCGGCAAGAGCCGCGAGGAGCTGATCGGCAGGACCTTCACCCCGCTGGTGCACGAGGATGACCTGGCCCACACCATGGCGGCGATGAACGAGCTCAAGCAGCCTCCCCACCACCGCGTCACCATCGTGCAGCGGGCCATGACCAAGCATGGCTGGCGCTGGCTGGCCTGGGAAGACAGCGTCATCCTCGACGAGGCAGGCAACCTGCTGGAGATCCAGGCGGTCGGGCGCGACATCACCGAGCTCAAGCAGGCCCAGCAGCACGCCCTGAGCTCCAGCCGCGCCAAGGGGCAGTTCCTGGCCAACATGAGCCACGAGATCCGCACCCCGCTCAACGCCATCATCGGCTTCGGCGAGCTGCTCGCGCAGAGCCTGCTGGACGCCGAGCAGCAGGACTGGCTCGACAAGGTCAATACCTCGTCACAGCTTCTGCTCAGCATCGTCAACGACGTGCTCGACTACTCCAAGATCGAAGCCGGCAAGCTGGAGCTGGAGCGGGTGCCCTTTACCCTGGAGCAGCTCGCGACCCAGCAGCAGGCGCTGTTCGCCGTTGCCACCCGAGACAAGGGCCTGCGCTTTCGCGTCACTCTCCAGGGCGATGCCCCGCCCGCCCTGGTCGGGGATCCCCTGCGCCTGGGCCAGGTGCTGACCAACCTGGTCGGCAACGCCGTCAAGTTCACCCCGCAGGGCGAGGTCGGCCTGGAGCTCAGCACCCGCAGCCTGGATGCGGCCCGTTGCCGGCTGAACTGCCGGGTAACCGATACCGGCATCGGCATCAGCGCCGCACAGCGCCAGCGCCTGTTCGAGGCCTTTACCCAGGCCGACAGCTCGACATCGCGGCGCTTCGGCGGCACCGGCCTCGGCCTGGTCATCAGCCAGCGCCTGATCGAACAGATGGGCGGCACCCTGGAAGTCAGCTCGGTGCCCGGCGAGGGCAGCTGCTTCAGCTTCAGCCTGACCCTCCCGGTAGGCGCAGCGCCCAGCGAGCGCCCGGTCGATATCCTGCCCCTGGACACGCGCCGCCTGGCCGGCAGGCGCGTGCTTCTGGCCGAAGACAGCCTCATCAACCAGGCGCTGGCAAGGCGCCTGCTGGAAGACCTGGGGCTGCAGGTGGTCCTGGCCAGTGACGGACGAGAAGCGCTGGCACACCTGGACAGCGTCGAGGTCGACCTGGTGCTGATGGATCTGCAGATGCCGGTCATGGACGGCTTCGAGACGACGCGTCGCATTCGTCAACGCAATGCCGAACTGCCCATCATCGCCCTGTCTGCCGCGGTGCTGCCCGAGGAGCGCCGGCAGGCGCTGGTGGAGGGCATGAACGAACACCTCGCCAAGCCCATCGATCCGCAGCGGCTGGCCGCCGCCCTGATGCGCTGGCTTAGCGATGATGCCCCATCTGCCACGCCGGGAGTGCCACACGCCCCCGCTGTGGCATCCGACGACAGCGAGGCCGCCTGGCTGGACACGCTCGAAGCACACGGCTTCGACACCCAGGCCGGTCTGGCCACGGCCGCCGCCGACCCGGACCTCTATCGTCAGGTGCTCGGCGTGTTCCTCGAGCAGCTCACGAGCCGCTTCGCCGCCCTCAGCCAGACAAGCTCAGGCCTGGATGCCACACCGGCAATTCTGGAAGGCCTGCATACGCTCAAGGGCACGGCGGGCTCGCTGGGCGCCATGGATATCGCCGAGAGCGCCCGCCACCTGGAAGCCTGCCTGAAGCAGTACGGGCATGCGCGCCAGGAGGATATCCAGCGCCTGAGCCGGGCCCTGAAGCAGGCGCGGCAGGGAGTGACACTGATACTGAAGAGCGTGAGGCCTTAGCAACATGCCACTAATGACACTAATAGAGCAGCGAATCGCCCAGCGACGTTTCGAACTCGGCCAGCGACTGAGGCCTGCCGAAAAGATAGCCCTGGAAGCGTTCACAGCCGTGCGCTTCCAGCCAGTCCCGCTGCTCGACGGTCTCGACGCCTTCGGCGATGACCTCCAGGTCGAGGCTCTGGGCCAGGCCGATGGTGCTCGCCACAATGGAGGCGCTGGACGGATCCTCGAGCACATCGCGCACGAAGGATTGATCGATCTTCAGCTGGTCCAGCGGCAGGCGGTTGAGATAGGAGAGCGACGAGAAACCGGTGCCGAAGTCGTCCAGGGCGAAGGAGACCCCCAGCGCCTTGAGGGCCAGCATCTTCTGCCGCGCCTCCTCCTGGTGCTCGAGAAAGAGGCCCTCGGTGACCTCCAGCTTGAGGCGCCCAGGCGGCGCCCCGGTCATGATCAGGATATCGCGCACGCGCTCGACGGCGTCGGCTTCGTGGAAGTGCTGGGCGCTGATATTGACCGCCAGGGTCAGGTCGCGGGTTTCGGGTCGCGCCGCCCAGGCCGCCAGCTGCCGACAGGCCGTCTCCAGCACCCAGCGATCGATGGCGATGATCTGGCGGCTCTCCTCCGCCAGGGGGATGAACTCGGCCGGGGAAACCATGCCGCGCTCGGGGTGCTCCCAGCGCAGCAGCACCTCGGCGCCCAGGATGCGCCCCTCGCTGTCTACCTGACGCTGATAGTTGAGCAGAAACTGCCCCGCCGGGATGGCATGCCGCAGATCCGCCTCCAGACGCAGACGGTGATGCAGCTGTGCCTGCAGCAGCGGATCAAAGAAGCACAGGCGGTTGCGCCCGCCTGCCTTGGCCTGCTGCAGGGCCATGTCGGCCTGGGACAGCACATCCTGTGAGCCCGCCTGGCGGTAGCGGAACAGCGTGATCCCCAGGCTTCCCGTCACCTGCACCGCCTGGGACACCGCGGGCAGCGACAGCGGCAGCGCACCGAGCAGCTTGGTGGCGATGCGCTCGGCGATATAGGCGGCGTGGGCCTGATCGGGCCCCAGCCCCTCGAGCAGTACCGCGAACTCGTCGCCGCTCAGCCGCGACAGGGTATCGCTCTCGCGCAGCTGATGGCGCAGCTCGTGGGTGATGCGCTGCAGCAGCTGATCCCCCTGCTGATGGCCCAGCAGATCGTTGACCCGCCTGAAGTGGTCGAGATCGATCAGCAGCAGCGCCGCGAAGTAGCTGCCCGGGCGCGAATCTCCGGCCAGGGCCGCCAGCTGGTCGAGCAGGTGACGCCGATTGGGCAGCCCGGTCAAGGGGTCGAACAGCACCAGCTGTCGCGCCTCCTCCTCGGCCGCCTTCTGCTGCGAAAGGTCGCTGAAGGAGCCCACATAGTGGGTCACGCGCCCCTGCGCGTCGCGCACCGCACTGATGGTCAGGCGTTCCGGGTAGACCTCGCCGCTGCGACGCCGATTCCAGACCTCGCCCTCCCAGCCGCCGGTCTGCTCGAGGCTCTGCCACAGCTGACGATAGAAGGCCTCATCGTGCTGACCCGAGGCCAGCAGGCTCGGCGAGCGTCCCACCACCTCCGCCTCCGGGTAGCCGGTGATCCGGGTGAAGGCTGAATTGACGCGCAGAATGAGGCCGCGGGCATCGGTCACCATCATCCCCTGCTGTCCCTCGAAGGCGGTGGCGGCGATTCTCTGCGACGCTTCGAGACCGAGGCGAGTCAGGTAGTGGCGCAGGACGGCGGCGCCCAGCAGGGCGACCAGCAGCCAGGCGGCGCCGAGCAGCCAGAGCCG
>PUOM01000276.1 GCA_003552795.1 Halomonas sp.
CATGCTGGCGTTGATATACGCGGGCCGGACGGCGATCAAGTGGTGGCAGCGAGGGGGGGCGTGGTGGATGGAGTGCATGATGCTAATCCGGACAACGCAGGAATTCATATTCTCGTCAGAGATGAAGACGGCAACGACTATCTTTACGAATGGAACCACCTCGACGGAGCAAATATTCAAGTGTCCGAGGGTGATGTAGTGTATACAGGACAGCCACTCGGCCCAATTAGCACAACCGTACATTGGACATGGCCGAATTGGGTGGCGCATGCTCATTATGTTATCCGAGCCGATGACTTTGATTGGACTGTTCAAGACCGTCACCCTCTATCCATTTACGGGGAAAATGAATATTTGGATCCTCAGGAGAATTCTCCGGCTATTGCCAATCTGAACGCGGATGAAAAAGGCAGAACAGTACTATTCCTCTATCAGGAGCAGAATAATGACTTGCGCTATATGGAATACGACCCGGAGGAAACCCCCATCCCCATTATCGGCAATGATTGGCAGGATGATTCGCGCAACCAGGGGAAAATGAATTTCGCTGTCGAAATCGGCGACGATCAGATGGTGATAGACTGGCCTGAAGACCAAGCACGCCTTGAGCAGGCCGTTACCGATATTGCCTATTGGATCGAAGGACGAAGGATGCCGGTGGAAGATGAACTCTATGCACATGTTCGCTCCAGTGAAACTCCCTACGTGCTGTTTGACTGGTCAGACGGTACCTTTTTCGGCAACAAAAATGTGGTGTGGTACGACATTGTCGACAAGGAGCAGGACTACGGCGGGGAAATCTCGCATGAAGGAGAGAGTTACCCATGGACCGGCGACAATATGGGCGTTTACAGACATTACATCATTACGAACACCGCCTCTGGAACAGGTAGTTACGGCGATGTCGCTTCGGATCAATACTGGAATACAAATGCCCGGAACGATCCGAATGTGGGGTATGACTCCGACGAGGCGAATTTCGCCGGGGAAGATGTCACTGAAGGTGCACACAACACCCGGTTCCCGGATGGGGAGTACACCGTAAACGTAAGAATGGGGGATCTGATTCACACCGCCACCGAGCAGTTCACCGTGCGCTTGGAGAATTATCCTCCCATAATTACAGAAGTGGAGGTGCGCCAGGACGCAGACGATGATGATACACCCGCAGACGGTGAAAATTTTGAGCGTCTGATCTACGAGTTTAAACATGAAAACCCAGAGCCCTATGAAGTATATGAGGTGGATGAAGAACATTTGGCACAGTATCAGAAAGATGTCGTAGGGTCCGGTAAAGATGATGGGCGCCGCTTATGGGTCCGGATCGTTTTCTCAGAAACCATGGATGATGACTGGACGGACGGTGGCGGAGGTTCCGGTTTCAAGCTGCAGCTTGATCCGCACGGCATGGAGCCCATGGATTTCGAAGATGTCCAGTGGGAGGAAACGTACGTGGAAAATGATACGGTGACCGGGATGTTGACTATCCCTCCCCGCAAACATGAACAACTTGATTCACGGGGCGAATTGGGCGATGAAGACCCCGACCATTCAAATGATGCGGTGATCGTCGTTAGAGCGAGAGACTTGGCGGATACCGAGGGAGAGCACAGAGGTCTCGATCCGACTTCCGACGGCACACCGGCCGCAGACAAAACAGACAGAAATCATCGCCTGAAAGTCGATACCAAGCATGATGAAAGCCCGGAGATTCGGATTGATAGTATTCACGAGTAGATTGCTTGTAAATCTTGTTACACAGAATTAAATTTTTTGCCTTTCCGCCAATTAGGCGTTCAGGATATAACATTAGGTGCCGAGGAACCTAAAATGATGTGATTTAAGGGAATGTAGTGTCAAGTTGGTGCTTGACGTTTTGGTCACAGATCGCTTTGTCACAAATTGCACGGATTAAGGTCGGACTACTATATGATTTTGGATAGCAAAAAGATACGCATATTATAGAACTGTAAAAGGTTTTATGACAACTTGCCCATCGTTAGAGCCGTTGCTGCTGGGAGCAAGCATGATCTGGCTCTAATGAGAGTAGGACCCTGACAATACTAAGTCAATTTTAATTCATTAGTTAAATTGGCAGAATTACTTTTCATTAAAAGTTGGAGGAATAGCAATGTCGAACGCAATAGGTGAGTTGATGACAATCAAGGAAGCGTATGTCAAGGCGGGAGAAAAGTGGAGAGAAATGATAGAAAACCTTCGGAACTTTCCGCAACGTATACGGCTAATGAAGGATTTCCCACAACCAAATATAGTGTCAGAAGGGCATAGAGTGATCTACCAGTGGACGGACGTAAAGACATTTTGCCACTTTACATTTATTCGAGGATGGGGAATGCTCACGTTTGGTTACATTAAAACTAATGAAAACAGAGAAGAGGTCGACATCGTTACGGATAACCTTGTATTTGACAATTTGGGGAATGTGAAAGAAAGTACGGATGAAGAGGGTAGTTGCTGGAATATGACCCTTTCTGAGAATTTAGAAGACTTCTTTTTCCCTAAATTGTACGCTGCTCTGATGGCTGCTTTTGAAGATAAGCAGAGGATATTGGGTAGTTAAACAATTACAGTTTGATTGGATTACTTCTGTCGTGATGAGTTTGTAGTGTTGGGGGAGCCGAGATACGAGGTAAGAGTCTGAAACGCGCCATCGAAATACAGGCGGTTATTTGTAATCCCCAAACTCCCTCGGTTACTTGGGGCTACCTGTTTGTGTGTGCCGCACAGGCAGGCATATGAGAGCGAATCTTCAAGGTTTCTCGGGAGGAAGGAAGAAGATGGATATTTATCACGAAACTGTAGCAGTTAAGGTCATGGCGACGCTGTTGCTGATTCTCACAGCGGCAACGTGCCTGGCAGGCGAACACGCCGCCCGTCGGCCGGTCCATATTGCCGGTGGGCACCGGTGGGGCTTTCCATTGGTAAGAAGGATGCTGCGGGAGTTCTGCGAAGAACATGATGTACCGGTGGAAAGATTTACCATGCAGAGATGGAATGATCGGAACTGCCCGGAGCGGTTTGCCGACGGAGAAGCAGATATCCTGATCCATTATGAACGCGTCGATTTCGACTCGGAGGAGGATAACGGCGACACCGGCGGATATGAAGAATTTATTGTCGGTCAGGCGAAAGTTGCACTCATCGCTCATCCACGTCACCGCTCCAGGGAGATGACCCTCTCGGAGGTGCGAGATGTTATACGGTATCTACCGCTTTCAGAGAGAGAAGAGAATCCCCGGCGAATTCCCCTCGCGGGAGAGGATACGTGGAATTCAATCAGCGCTCAGATATTGCGGGGGTCATGTTTGAAGAAAGGAGGCAGTTCCTATGCCATGCGACGGGATGTAGAGGTCCAGCGCAGCCCGCGGGCGGTGGCGGATAAGGTGGCCGAAGACCGGGATGCGATAGGCACGCTGCTTTGGCAGGGCAGGGAGATACCCGATGTCAGGGTCCTCGAAATCGGAGAGACCGAGGACGGGCCGTTCGTCGCTCCGAGCACCAAGCCAATCATTCAGGAAGACTATCCGCTGAGCGAATATCTCGTGCTTTACCTGCGTCCCGGCGCTCCGGAGCTCGCGCGCAAGTTCGCACGCTTCGCCGCCGGCGAGAAAGGCTCGGAAATAGCCGCCGATGAAGGGCTTGTCACCCCCTACCAGCAGCACCACTACGAAGCGGAAAAAAGAATGCAGGAAGCGCGGCGCGGCGGAACCGAAGAGATCACCGTAGTGGCGATGGGCGACGGGCGGGAACTGCTCCGGGACCTGTCCGAACACTACGTGCGCGCCAAAGCGCCTGTCCGTCTCAGAAGCAGCGTGCGCCGCCACCAGCTATCCGCGGTGGAAGATTTTTTCGGCCGTTCGTTCCTCGAAAGCGGTGACCACGCTGACGCCCTGGACCTGCTGCTGATCGAGGGCCGGCCCGATGCGGAGGTGATGAAATCCTACGGCGACAAGTGGAACGAGCTGATGCCCGAGGAACATATGCTCGGCGGGCGCGCCGTCGGTATCATCGTCAATCCGGCCAACAACCTGGAGTCGCTCACGCTCGGGCAGGTGCGCGCGATCTTCAGCGGCGAGACGCGCGACTGGACCATAATCGGCGGCACGGGACTGCCCTCCGATGAAGACGGGGATATCCCCATCAGAACCGCCG
>PUOM01000134.1 GCA_003552795.1 Halomonas sp.
ACCCCTCACCCCTCACCCCTCACCCCTCACTCTGCCTCCCCCACCGCTTGTCATCGCGACTATTCTCAAAGGAGCGGGTCAGGACACCCGACCCGCAGCGTGCAGGAGATAAGGAGGAGAGAGCATGACCATGATTGCCGTCCATGAAGCGCCCGGCGCCGACGAGACGCCGCTGCGCGAGCGGGTGGTTGACGAGGCGCTGCATCAGGCCGAACAGCACGGCTGGGAGGCGGTGCGCCTCACCGAGGTGGCCGCTCACCTGGAGGTACCGATGGCCGCGGTGCTGGCCGAGTTCCGCGACCTGGACGCGGTGGCCAACGCCTGGTTCCAGCGCGGCCTGGAAGCCATGCTCGCCGACAAGCCCGACGGCTTCGACCACTGGCCCGAGGCGCAGCGCCTGGCGCACGGCCTGCTGGCCTGGCTCGACGCCCTGGCGGCACATCGCCAGGTCACCGTGGCGATGCTGCGTACCAAGGCTCACCTCCCGCACCTGCACACCTGGGTGCCGATGGTGTTCGATCTGTCGCGCACCGTGCAGTGGTGGCGCGAGTCGGCGCGGCTGCCGGCACCCTACGGCACCCGGCGCGCCCAGCTGGAGGAAGTGGCGATGACGGCCCTGTTTCTGGCCACCCTGGGGGTCTGGGCCAATGATGCCAGCGACGGTCAGGCGCGGACTCGTGACTTTCTCGACAAGCGCCTGGCCCAGGGGGCGCGCTGCATGAAATGGGTGCCCGGCGGTCATGGGCAGGAGCGGAGCCGTCAGGCGGCCGTTCACATATAGCGCCCGCCCGAGGCGATGGCGATGGTCACCAGGCCGAGAATCAGGTTCAGGCCGATCATCCGGCGAATCTGGCCGAGCTGACGGCCGCCCTCGGGCCAGTCACCGGCCTCCACGGCGCGGCTCAGCCGGCGGTAGGGGGCGAACCAGACATGCAGGTAGATCGCCATCATCACCAGGCCCAGCAGCAGCATCAGGTGGATGTGCCAGCGGGCGCCGGCCATGCCGCCGAACACCGCGAACAGCATCCACAGCCCCGTGGCCAGCAGCACTGCCACGGATGCCCATACCCAGGGGAAGAAGCGGGCGAAGACGCCGCGCCACAGAGTCAGGCGGGCCGGTGGCTCCAGCTGGGCGGCGGCAACCGGCCGCAGCACCATCCAGGCGAAGAACATGCCGCCCACCCAGAGGACGGAGGCGAGCACATGCAGGGTAATGGCGAGTGGCATGAGAGATTCCTTGCGGATAAGGCAACGGGAGGAGCGGTCAGCGGCTCAGCGCAGCATGCGCCGGGCGCGGCGCAGCAGCACGACCCCGGCAGTCAGGCGCTTGGCCACCCGCAGCAGGGAGTGCGGGTGACGGGCACTCTTCAGCAGCAGCGCTCCCCCCAGGGCGTAGAGCGGGGCCTTGAAGCGCATCAGCATCTGCCAGCCCTCATCAATGGGTCGGCTTGCCTCCCGATAGCGGCTCGCTTCGACCAGGATGTCGATACGCTGCTGCTCGATCCTGGCCTCCAGGTCGGCCTTGCGTGCGGCGCGGGAGGGTTCGGGCGCCGGGAGTGAGGGCCTGCGCTCAGCGCTCATGGTGTCCCTCCCGCCGCTCGCGCTCCACCAGGTCGCGGTCGGTGGCCAGGTGCTTCAGGGTGCTGACCAGCAGAGTGCGCCGCCTGGCCAGCTGCAGTGCCCTCAGGGCCAGCAGCAGGCCGCTGCCGAGCAGCACCCCGGCGCTGACGGCGATGGCGGTGAGTCGGTAGCTGTCCCAGAAGGCGACGATCACCAGGGTGGTGAGCACGCCGATGCCGAGCATCAGCAGGATCAGGCTGAGCCCCACGATCAACAGCAGGCCCACCAGTCGGACTCGCTCCTCCTCGAGCTCGAGGACGGCGAGACGCAGGCGCGTCTCGCCGGTGGCCAGGAGGCTGCCCAGCAGGCGCCGGGCGGCGGTGAACAGACGCTGTGCCGGTCCCTGGCTTTCCGACATCAGCGACGCCCGATAAGCATGCCGACCACCACGCCGACCGCGGCGCCGATGCCGATGCTGGTCCAGGGATTGTCGTGCACGTAGCGGTCGCAGGCATCGACCTGGTGCTCGACGGAGTCGCGGGCCTCGCCGTAGAAACGCTCGCCACGGTTCTCGAGGCGGTCGCGGGTCTCCTTGAGACGCTTCTCTGCCCGGTCGCGCAGCTCCTTGATGTTGCTGCGGGAATCATCTGCGGTCGCGCTGACCAGCTCCTCGATGGTCTGGGTCAGGTGGTGCAGGTCCTCCTTGAGCTGCTGGGTAGTCTCGTTGGTATGGGGGGCACGGTTTGCCATCGGGTCTTCCTCTGACGGTGAATGACAGCCACAGCATAGCAGTCAGGCGAGTGCTTGCCACGACGGCGGCCTGTCCGCAGCCTCAGCGGAGCATGCTGCCACCGCTGAACAGCGGATTGAGGCTGAAGCCCAGGCTGAGGCGGTGATTGCGATGGTCATAGTCGATCATGCTCTCGCCATAGCCGTAGTAGTACTGCACGTGGCCGCGGACGTTGCCGTTGAACAGCGGCCAGGAGTAGTCGAGCTGAGTGCCCATGTTGCCTGCGCTGGGGTTGCCTCGCCACAGCAGGCTCAGCTCGTTGTCGCCAAAGCGCCGGGCGAGGCTGACGTCGCCGTAGCCCATGAAGCGATCGATGTCGGGGTTGTCGTCTTCGCTCTTCGACTCCGGAATGCGCCAGTGGGGAGCCAGGCTGAAGGCCCAGTCGCCGCGCTGGAAGATGCTCTCCAGATAGACCCGGTTCCAGCTGCGCGACAGCGGATCGGAGCGGCCGTTGGAGAGGTGGTTCAGCGCCAGGCGGTTGCGCACGTTGGTCCAGCCCATTGTCCGCCAGGCGTTGTCGAAGTTCATGAAGATTTCCGGCTCGTAGTTGGTCTCGCGGAAGGGCGAGGAGGAGTCGGTGTTGTAGGCCTGCCACCAGCTGCGCTGGGTATAGGCGAAGTAGAGGTCGCCGGTGTTGCCGAATACCCCTTCGAGGAGGTTGACCTTGGCGCTGAACTGGAACTTGACCTCCAGATCGTTGGGTCCGTTGATGTCGGAGATCTCGCGGAAGGCCTCGCGGTTGGGGTTGGTGGTATAGCTCGCCGGGAACAGGTAGTTGCGCCGATAGGCGGTGATGGCGAAGGGGTTGCGGTTCGACTCGAGCTCGAGCTGGCGACGCTCCATGGCCTCCATGGCCGCGACCTCTTCGACGGGGATGACGTCGACAGGCGCCACATCGGTCTGGAGGCCCTCATCCTCGGGCAGCGCCTCGAGTTCACCGTGCAGCGACTCGAGCTCCTCGTTGAGTGCCTGGATGCGGGCCTGCAGGGCGGCACGGTCCGCGCCGCTCTCGGCCAGGTGCTCCCCGCTGCGCTGACCAGACTGAGGGGCACCGGCCTGTAGGACGCCAGCGTTCAGCAGCAGGGCCAGGGCGGCGCCGGCGAGAGTGACGGAGCGGGTCAGCGAGGTCATGGGGGAGATCCGGGGGAAGAGGGATTCATTCGGCCGTTCTACCACGCCCGGCGGTCAAGTCAACAGCGCGCCCCTTGCCGACGTGAGATGATTGCCATGCCCGCGTCGGGGGCAGAGAATCGATTCGGGTAACGACAATCGTCAAGCGAGGTGGTCCGTGGAGAGAGGGGCGGGCGTGAGCCCCGTGAAGAGTGGGGCTGCGGGCGGGTGGGGGTGGCTTGTGCTGTGGCTCCTGGCCCTGCTGCTGGTCGCCCTGCAGCCGGCCAGGGCCGAGGCCGATCTGCCGCAGCGCGACGCGGTGGAGAAGCGCCTCGAGGCTCTGGCGCCGGCGGAGGGGGAGAGTCCCGATGCTGCCCAGCAGCGAGAGATCGAGGCGCTGGAGGAGACCCTCGCCTCCCTGGAGGCGCTGGAGGCGCTGGAGGAGCGCCTGGCGGTCCTGGAGACGCGGGTGGAACAGGCGCCCGCTGAGCTGCTGCGTCTGGAGCGTGAGCTGATCGCCGAAGAGGAGGCCACGCTTTCGCTCTCCGCGGCGGAGATGGATGACCTGGCGGTGGATGAGCTCGAGCAGCGCCAGCAGGAGGCGGTGCTCGAGCTGCAGCGGCTGCAGGACCGGCTCGCCGAGGTCAATGCCCAGCTGCTGACCGCCCAGACCCTGCCCGAGCGCTCCCAGCAGGCGATCTCCGAGGCGATGCAGGCGGTTGAGCGGGCGCGTCGCGCCCAGGACGAGCTCGAGAGCCGCGCGCTCTCCAGCGATGACCCCCGGGTCTGGCAGCGTCAGGTGGAACGCCGCCTGGCCGAGGTCAGCCTGCTGTTTCATCAGCGCGAGCTGAGCAGCAACACCCGCTTGCGCGAGCTGGACCAGCAGCGCCGCGACCTGCTGATCCAGCGCCAGTCCCGCCAGGAGGCGGAGCTCACGCTGCTGCAGAGCGTGATCGATCGCAAGCGTCGGCTGGCTTCGGAGCAGGCCATCGCCGACGCGGCACGGGATGACCCCCTGCTGGAAGCGGGCCATCCGGTGCTGGTGCGCGCCCAGCAGGTCAACCGCGACCTCAGCCTTGAGCTGCTGCGCGCCAACGATCGCAGCAGCGCTCTGATGCGCGAGAGCCTGGCGGTGCGCAGTCAGCTCGACCACGTGCGTCAGCTGCAGCGCAGCCTCAACGAGCAGATCGAGGCGATCCGTGGCTCCATGCTGCTGTCCAGGATCCTGCGCGAACAGCGCCGCTCGCTGCCCCAGGTGGCGCCGCGCCGCGATCTGCAGGACGAGATCGCCGACCTGAGGCTGCGCCAGTTCGACCTGGTACGCCAGCGGGATGCCCTGCGTCAGGGCGAGCGCCTGGCCAACCAGCGCCTGGAGGAGGCCGGCGTCGAGATCACCGAGGCCCTGGTGGAGTCGCTGCAGCGGCTTTATCAGTCCCGTCGCGAACTGGTGGATCGCCTGGAGCAGAGCTACGGCAGCCTGCTGAGCACGGCGGTCGAGCTGCAGCTGAACCAGCAGCAGCTGCTCGAGACCTCTCGTGATCTGCGCGGCACCATCGATGAGCAGCTGTTCTGGGTCGCCAGCACCCGGCCCCTGGATCTGGCCTGGGCGCGCCAGCTGCCGGCCAACCTGATGCTGGAGTGGCAGGAGGGGGAGTGGCGACAGATCCTGCCCGGGCACTGGGCGGCGCCCTCCGCCGGGGCCTTGGCCGGGCTGCCGCTGCTGCTGCTGGCCATCGGGCTGCTCTGGAGTCGGCGGCGTGTCAAGGCGCGTCTGAGCGCGATCCACGAGCAGATCGGGCGGCTGCGCAGCGACACTCAGCTGCATACGCCCCTGGCGGTGCTGCTCAACGCCCTGCTGGCGCTGCCGGGGCCGCTGCTGCTGGCCGGTCTGGGCACCGCGCTGCTGGGCGGCGGGGGAGACATCGCCCACGGCGTGGGGCTGGCAGCGGTTCAGCTGGCGCTGGCCTGGGGGGTGATCGCCTGGACGCGGCGCCTGCTGGTGGGCGACGGCGTCGCCGCCAAGCACTTCTACTGGTCGGCCGAGTATGTGGCCAGGCTGCGGCGGCTGATCGGCTGGCTGGGGATCTCGCTGGTGCCGGTGCTGATGATCGCCGCCCTGGCGCGAGACGCCGACCTGGGCCTGACCCAGCGACCGGTGGCGCTGAGCCTGCTGGTGGCCGGCCTGCTGGGCATGAGCGTGGCCCTGGGACGGCTGATCTTTGCCCATACGCCCTTCTTCGGGGTGCGCCTGCTGCGTCTGATACTGGGGCTGGCTATGGCCGCGGTGCCGCTGGCGCTGCTCGGGCTGATCGCGGCAGGCTACGAATACACCGCGCTGAGCCTGGTGGGACGCTTCGCCATCACCCTCTACCTGCTGGGGCTATGGATCCTGGTCGAGGCGGCGGTGGTCCGCGGTCTGGCCGTGGCGGCCAGACGACTGGCCTTCAAGCGTGCCCTGGCGCGACGCCGGGCCGAGGTCAAGGAGGGAGCCGAAGGGGGCGTCGAGGTGGTCGAGGAGCCACCCCTGGACATGGAGCAGATCAATCAGCAGTCGCTGCGCCTCTCCAAGCTGATCCTGATGGTGGGCTTCGTGCTGCTGCTCTACCTGGTCTGGGCCGACCTGCTCACCGTGCTGGGCTACCTGGAGCAGGTGGCCATCTGGGAGAGCGGGGACGAGGTGGGCAGCGAGCTGGTCACCGGCACCCTCTCGGTCGCGGACATGATCACCGCCCTGCTGATCGTCGGCTTCATGCTGATGCTGGCCCGCAACCTCCCGGGCCTGCTGGAGGTGATGGTGCTGTCGCGGCTCGAGCTCCAGCAGGGCAGCGCCTATGCCATCACCTCGCTGCTCTCCTATGCCATCGTCGGCACCGGCCTGGTGGTGGCGCTGGCTACCCTCGGGGTGGCCTGGAGTCAGCTGCAGTGGCTGGTGGCGGCGCTTGGGGTGGGGCTGGGTTTCGGCCTACAGGCGATCTTTGCCAACTTCGTCTCGGGGCTGATCATCCTCTTCGAGAGGCCGGTGCGTATCGGCGACACCGTGACCCTGGGGGCGCTGACCGGCACGGTAAGCCGCATCCGCATCCGTGCCACCACGGTCACCGACTTCGACCGCAAGGAGATCATCACCCCCAACCAGACCTTTATCACCGACCAGCTGATCAACTGGTCGCTGTCGGATACCGTCACCCGGGTGGTGCTCACCTTCGGGGTCGCCTACGGCTCGGACCACCGCCTCGTGCATCGCCTGCTGCGCCAGGCCGCCGACGAGAATCCCCGGGTGCTCGCCGACCCCGAGCCCCAGGTCTTCTTCCTGGACTACGGCGAGAGCACCCTCAACTTCGAACTGCGGGTCTTCGTCAACGCCCTGGGCGATCGCCTCTTTGCCACCGACGAGATCAACTGCCGGGTGGGGGAGCTGTTTGCCGAGCACGATGTCGATATCGCCTTCAACCAGCTGGAGGTTTGGCTCAAGCGTCCGGGTGAGGCGCGCAAGGTGGTGGAGGCAGACGGGAAGCCTCAGCCGATGCGCCGCCATCCGCCACCGGGCAGCCACGGCGATCCGGGGGATATCGACCTGGACGACGGCGATGCCGGAGACCCCGGCGACGCCGGTCGCTGAGGCTCGCTGTGTCAGGCCGCCGGCGCCTCGCGCACGGCGTGGAGCAGGAATTCGCGGTTGCCGTCGCCGCCCCGGAGCGGGCTCTCCTGCCAGTGGCGGACGGCGAGGCCCGCCGCGGCGCAGCAGGCGCGGATCTTCGCCTCCACCTCTTTGTGGCGGGCGGGCTCCGTGACCAGCCCGCGGGCGTTGACGCCGCCGGGGCCCGCCTCGAACTGCGGCTTGACCAGGCTGGCGAGCTCGCCGCCCTCGCCCAGCAGGGCCGCGATCTCGGGCAGGATCAGGGTCTGGGAAATAAAGGAGACGTCCATCACCACCAGGTGTGGCACCGTGGCATGGCGGGCGGCGAGGGCCTCGGCCAGGCGCGGATCGGCGGCCATGGCCCGGGCATTGAGGCCCTCAAGGCAGGTGACCCGCGGGTCGTCGCGCAGGCTCGGATCGAGCTGGTCGTGACCCACCTCCACGCCGATCACGTGGCGGGCGCCGTGGGCCAGGGCGCAGTCGGTGAAGCCCCCGGTGGATTGGCCCACGTCGAGTACCAGCTTGCCCGTCAGGTCGAGGCCCAGCGCCTCGATCAGGGCCGCAAGCTTGAGCCCCGCCCGGGAGACATAGCGCTCTTCGGGATCCTCCTCCACCGTCAGGCAGATATCGTCGGGGAGCTTCTCGCCGGGCTTGGTGAGCGCACGGCCGCTCTCTGCCAGGGCGACCCGGCCGTGGCGGATCAGCCGCTGGGCGCGGGTGCGGGAGCGGGCCAGGCCCTGGAGGACAAGCAGCTGGTCGAGGCGCGGCATGGCGATTCCCTGTCGGTACGTGGCGAGACATTATACCCGCCCGAGGTGATCTGCCGCAGCGCTGGCATTGGCGTCCTGTCGTGGGATACTGGTGCTTCGTTAGCCGGATAACAGAAGGAGCGGCGGTGGAGTGGAGTACCGGAAGGGCGCTGGCGCGTTCGCTGGCGATCGGGGCCCTGGGCGGGGCGGTCTTCCAGTGGCTGGGGCTGCCGCTGGCCTGGATGCTGGGCCCGCTGGTGGCCAACCTGGTAGTCTCGGCCCGTGGCATGGACGTGCGCGTACCCGAGGGGCTGCGCGAGGCCCTGCTGGGGGTGCTGGGCCTGGTGCTGGGCAGCCAGGTCACCCCGGAGCTGGCTTCCCGGGTGGTCGACTGGCCGCTCTCCATGGCCCTGCTGCTGGCCGGCGTGGCGGCCTCCACCGCGGTGGCGGCCGCCTGGTATCGGCGCTGCGGCTTCGACTCGGTGAGCGCCTGGTTTGCCTCGGCGCCGGGCGCCATGACGGCGATGATCCTGATGGGCGAGAAGTGCGGCGGCGACCCCCAGCGCATCGCCATCGCCCAGTCGCTGAGGATCCTGCTGGTGGTGCTGTGGCTGCCGCCGCTGTTCTGGCTGTGGGAGGGGGCGCCGAGCACCGCGGCCGAGGATCCCACCCCGGTGGCCCATCTGTGGATGCTGCTGGCGCTGCCGCTGCTGATACCCCTGGGGCGCCGGCTGCGGCTGCCGACCCCGTCGCTGCTGGCGCCGCTGCTGTTCGCCGCGCTGCTCTCCGGGCTCGACATCGCCAGCCTGGCGCTCTCTGAGTGGGGCATGAATCTGATGCTGTGGGGGCTCGGCAGCGCCATCGGCTCGCGTTTTCGGGGGCTGTCCGGGGCCCGCTTCGGTCGCTACCTGGGCGAGGCCGCGGTGGCGACCCTGCTGGCCCTGGCGGTGCTGGCGATCTTCGCCGAGCTGATCCACCAGCTGCTGGGCGTACCGCGAGACGTGGCGCTGCTGGCGCTGGCCCCGGGCGGCATCGGCGAGATGGCGATCCTCGCCGTGGCTCTGGAGATCGATCCGGTATTCGTCGCCTTCCACCATCTGCTGCGCATGATCGCGCTGATGCTGTTCGCCCCTTTCTGGGCGCGCTGGCTGCTGGGGCAGCGAAGCCGAGGGCAGGGCTGAAGCGCGAGCGGTGCGTTCGAGGCGCGACTCAGGGCGACGCGTTGGCCTTCAGGGACTTGATGTGCTCCCCCAACCCCAGGGCACGGTTGACGTCAAGCTCCAGGGCAACGCCGGTATCCAGGGAATCGTCGAGGCCGCCCGCCTTGGCTGCGGCGTCCAGCACGCCGTTTGCGCGGCTGGCCTCAACCAGAATCAGGATCACGCTGCGCGAGGCCATGAACTCCAGGCCGAAGAAGGTCAGGTGGGGCTTGAGCCCCTGGCCCTGGGCGTTATTGATGATGGTGGCGCCGGTGGCCCCCGCCTTCCTGGCCGCATCCAGCACGCGGTCGGTTCTGTCCTGGTCCACGAAAACCATCAGCAGCTTGAAGTCCATGGGCATCTCCCTGTCTCATCTGGGTGTCGAGCCGGCCGGCGCCCGGCCACTGCCCTCTATTCTGGCAGAGCCGGGCAGGGAAGTCCTGGCCGCCCTCAAGGGGCCTTGCCGGGGCCCTCGTCGGCCTGCAGGCCGGTGGGCGGAATGCGATCGGCGCCCCAGCTGCGGTGGACATAGCCGATTACCCGGTCGAGCTCCTCCTGGGTGACCTTGGCCAGCTCGCCGCGCTCCAGCGGATCGTAGTGGAAGATGTAGAGGCGTGAGGCGAACTGCTCGAAGGGCAGCGAGGACTCGCCGAAGCGTTCGCCGTTGCCGGCGGTGCTGACCTTGATGCCGTCGCCCCAGTCCTGACCGCTGTCGTTGTTGGGGTTGTAGAAGTAGAGGCGCATGGTGTCGCTGGGGTCGAGCGTCACGCGCAGCAGGGTGATGGCATGCCAGCCGATGAAGCGCGCCGCGCTGTCGGTCACCGCGATGCCCGCCGGCTGGGGGTGAATCAGCGGCTGGTTGCCGTTGTAGTAGGGATGGTAGCTGGCGTAGAAATGGCGCAGGAAATCGTCCAGATCCTCCAGCTGGCCGGTGGCCACGTCGACGTTGATGCGAAAGCCGCGACCCGACCACCAGCCGTGGAACTCCGGATTGACCCAGCGGTGCGGGTCCCCCTCGCGGCCGATGCAGCGTCGCCCCATCTCGGCGTAGATACGGTCGAGATGGGGCACCACGATCAGCGACACCGGGTCGAGATCCATCGGCAGCTCCTTGGCCACGCCGGAGAGGCTGGCCATGGAAGAGAGGGGCATGCCCTCGAAGTGCATGATGATCTCGTCGTCGCGAGCCGCCCAGGCCACCATCTGCAGCAGGTAGTCCGGGTCGTTGTAGGCCCACATGGAGAGCGCTCGGGCGGACTGGCAGGTGGGATTGTTGCCCTGACCCACGCCCAGCGGCAGGCCGAGCATGCAGAGCACCCCTTCCAGCAGCCGGGCCCGCGGCGAGGCGCTGTCGCCATAGGCCAGGTTGAGTCTCGCCTCGCACCAGTCGGACAGCGTCAGCCCCAGCTGGCGCCACATGGCCGGGGCCACCGGCGGCTGATAGAGGATGCCGCGCTCGAGCATCAGGGCCAGCCCGTAGACCGCCTGAGGGGTCGCCGGATAGGCCGCGCCGCGGATCAGCGCGTGGACCAGCTCGCGGTAGCAGAGCAGGCAGTCCCGCCCGGTGGACGAGAGCCCAAGGGCTTCCGCCAGCAGGTGATCACCGTGATCGAGAAGATGGCGCAGCAGCACGGCATGGTAGGGCGAGACCAGGCTGGTATCGTGCATGGCCCGAGCGAAGCCGGTGGCCTCGTACTGCAGGGCACCGTTGTCCATGCTCGACAGGCGCTCGCGGTAGGTCTCGATACCCGGATCCTCGCGGCAGGCATGGGTCGGGCCGAACAGCGAGCTGACCAGGCGGTCTGCCCCCTGGCCGCTGGTTCCCAGGTCGATCTCCGGGTTGGCCTGGCAGATGGCGATCTGAGTGATCATCTGCTTGATCGCGTCGACCTGAATCGGCCGCTGCTGCAGGATCCGCCAGATCTCGGCGATCAGCCGGTCGATCACGTGCTCATAGCCGATGCGCTCGGCCAGATGGTGAAACAGGTGGCGGGGGATCTGGGCCAGACGCCCCTGGGTCTCCCGCTCGGCTTCTGTCGGCGCACCGAACAGCAGCCAGAGATTGAGGGCCATGACCTGGGTCAGGTAGTGGTGCGCCTGCTCCTCGGAGAGCAGGGGATGGAAGTAGCCGCCCTTGGCCACGGCGAGAATCCGCAGCTCGCTGAGCGCCTCGATTACCACCATGTTGGGATCGGGACTCTGCAGCGCCTGGGTGGTCAGCGACGGCACCAGGTACTGGGGCGTTTCCCAGTCGGATCCGAGGAAGACCCCGGCTTCCTCGAGGGCCTGGGCGCGCTGCTCGACCGCCGCGGCACCGCCCTCCTGGAGCAGCACCCGTCGGGCGGTATCCAGGACCCTGGGCAGCTTGCCGGGCTTGGCGAACTCCCGGGCTCCGGCCAGCAGGGCGATAGCCTCGTCCAGTTTCCTGCACAGGCCAACGAGCTTGTCGTTGGCCTCAGGCGTTGCGCTCGTGTCTTGCGTCTGTCGGTGCGTGGTCACGCCGACTCCTTGTCGTCAGGCTGTCATCGCTCCATGACGCCTGTCTCAGATATAGAAATCAAGCTCTTCCATATGCTTGAGCAGTTCCTTCATGCGTGCCGCCTCGTCACCCTTGAAGTAGATCAGGCCCCAGTGGGTGCCGAAGGCGGTGCGCTTGGTGACGGTCTCTTCCAGCGGCGGGGTGAGCTCGTGGGACTCGAAGTAGGGGTCGTCCTCGACCTCCTCGGGAATCTCCAGCTTGCTGACCACGCGGCGGCGGGGGTAGACCCCGAAGCAGCCGGCAAAGCCGTCGGCATCGACGATCTCCTTCGGGAAGAAGGCGTCGACTTCCTCCTGGGTGCTCTTGGGATCGAAGACCAGCATGGAGGCCTGGTAGGCGTTGAAGCCGTAGACCCGCTCGAGCAGCTCGAACACCTTGAAGCCCGGCGGGCGATAGGCCACCTCGCCGAAGTACATCTCGCCATCGCTGGTGACGAAGTACTCCGGGTGGATCAGACCGAACTCGATGTCGAAGGTCTTGATCAGCTTCTCGATCTGGGCGGTGATCTGGGGGCGATAGTGTTCCAGCTCCGGAGAGGCGGGCACGAACACCGAGTAGCCCAGGGTCACGTATTCGGAAATGTTGAGGAAGACAATCTTGCCGTTGTGGACCCACGCCTCCACGGCGAATTCCCAGCCGTCCAGGTGCGACTCCATCAGCACCGGGAACTCCTCGTCGGGGATGGTATCGACCTCGTCCGGCGTGCGGATCACCCGATGGCCCAGGCAGCCCGCCTTGTCGAACGCCTTGAGGTGGATGGGGTCGTTGGGGTCGCCGTCGAGCTTGAGCAGGGTCTGATTGACCCGCTTGAGGAAGCGCACGACGTCTTCCTTGTCGTGGGCCTCCTCGAAGATGCCCACGCGGATGCCGCCCAGCTGGGCGCGGCGCTTCATCAGCGCCTTGTCGCGCAGCAGCAGCGACTGGCCGTAGAGGCGGGGGTTATCGAGCAGCACCGAGTTGATGGCGCCGGCCCACTCAACGGTCTCCTCGAACATGGGGATGGCCACGTCGACGCCCAGTTCCTTGAGCGTCTCGGCGATTTCCAGGGAGCGGTCGTTCAAGCGCTCGAAATTCCAGGAAACATAGGGGATGTCGTGCTTCTGGCAGTACTCCTCCGCCCAGTCCGGGGCGACAACGACGTAGCGTCGGTCGAAGTTCTCGGCGGCTTCGACGGCGTTGAGGCTCCAGCCCAGCAGGGCGATGTAGCCCTTGTTCGGATCCTTCTTCATGCTGCGCACCTCCAGATGTCGCGTGGTGGTTGAGTCTGCATTGACGTTAAGCTCACGATACAGCAAGGACGATGGCGTATCATCCTGACCGGCGTTGGCCCCGGCCCTTGCCGGCCGGCCCCAGCATTGATATAGTGCGCTCGCACTCGGCAAGTCATTGATCGCTCGCCGGGTTTGACGCCCCAGGTGTCATGCTGTGGTGGCCCCGTCGGTCCTCCCGCAACGCTAAGCCGCAAACCCCGCCAGGCCCGGAAGGGAGCAACGGTAGTGGTGGACGCGTGTGCCGGGATGTGGCTGTCGGGGCCGCCTCCATTTGGGCTCCCGGTTCCGGCGCTCGGCCGTCTCCTTTACTCTCCGCCCTCAGGTCGCTCCCCAGCCCGCTTCCCTTCCGAATGCTTGCGCCAGCGTTCCCGACGACAGGTTTCGGTGTTCGCCCGTGGCACGACGCTACGCCAAGATTGTGCTCAGCGCGACGAGTGGCGCTCCCACCATTCCGCGATTTGAGCGTAGCCCATGACGGTGATGATCGGGAACAGGCAGGCCAGCGCGATCATCCCGAAGCCGTCCAGTATGGGATCGCGTCCCGGGATGGCGTCGGCAAGCCCCAGCCCCAGGGCGGCGATGATCGGCACCGTGATCGTCGAGGTGGTGACGCCCCCCGAGTCGTAGGCCAGTGGAATGATGCTGCGCGGCGAGCGCAGGGTCTGCAGGATCACCAGCAGGTAGGCGCCCATCACCAGCCAGTGCAGCGGCAGGCCCAGCACGATGCGCAGCGCACCGAGGGTGATGCCGAAGGCCATGCCCAGCGCCACAGCGATCCTTAGCATCAGGGGGTCGATGGCCCCTCCCGAGATCTCGCCGGCCTTGATCGATACCGCAATCAGGGCGGGTTCGGCGATGGTGGTGCTGGCCCCGATGGCGAAGGCAAACAGATAGACCCAGTAGTAGTCGAGCCAGTGTCGCTGCGCCTCGCTGGCCACGGCCGGCAGGAATTCGCGGGAGGTAAGCTGCTCGGCCATCAGGCTGCCCATGGGGAACAGCGCCGTCTCGAGCCCCACCAGAAACAGGGTCAGGCCCAGCAGTACCAGGCCGAAACCGGCCAGCACCTGCTTGAGACGCTTCAGCGGCCGCCGGATCACCAGATACTGGAAGCCAAAGAGGATGCCGGCGATGGGCAGGATATCCAGCAGTGTGCTGCGCAGCACGTCAAGAAGTTCGGTCATGCGAGGCCTCCTCGCAGGATGCCGAACAGCAGGACGAAGATGATCGGCATGACCGAGGCGAGGGCGATCAGCCCGAAGCCATCCAGCATGGGATTGCGCCCCTGGATGGCGGTGGCCAGGCCGACACCGAGCGCCGTGACCAGCGGCACCGTGATCGTTGAGGTGGTGACGCCGCCGGCGTCGTAGGCGATACCGACGATCTCCGCCGGGGCCAGCAGAGTGAGCCCCATGACCAGGGCGTAGCCGGCGATGATGATCAGGTGTAGCGGCCAGCCCCTGATGATGCGCAGCACCCCGAGCATCACGGCGCTGCCCACCGACAGAGCCACCACCATGCGCAGCTGCTGGGCGAAGTTCGCCTGGCTGGGCTCGGAGGCCGCGATCAGGCCGGCATCGGCGACCACGCTGGCGGCCTTGCCGGCAATGGCGATCAGCGCGGGCTCTGCCACCGTGGTGCCGAAGCCCAGGGCAAAGGCGAATACCAGCAGCCAGGCGACGCTGCCCTTGCGAGCGAACGCCTTGGCGAGGCTCTCGCCGGCCGGGAAGAGGCCCAGCCGCAGGCCCTGGATAAACAGGGTAAGCCCGACGACCACCATCAATAGGCCGCCCACCAGGTCGAAAAGGTCCAGGCCTTCCGGCAGCGGCTGGCGAATCACCACCAGCTGGAAGAAGGCGACCACCAGCACCACCGGGGCCAGGTCGCGCAGGCTGTCCACGCTCTGGCGCAGCAGAACCGTCAGCAGCCCCATCTGTCGTTTCCTTTCTTCGGCTCCTTCGGGGTCATGCCCAGCTCCCGGGGATCTGCGTGCATCGACTGAGTTTGCCACTATCGCGGGGAGAGGGGCAGTGGGCGTTACCGACAGGTCAAGACCCGTCGCGGCCTTCCCCGCTGCGCTGGCCGGGCAGGCGTGAGCCGCGCTGGCGCTGCTGCACCTGCATGGCGTCCATGCGTGACTTCAGGGCGGCCTGAGTGGCCTGCAGGGCCTCGGCGCGAATCTCGGCCTTGGAGGCGCGCTGGGCCGCTTCCTGGGCCTGTTTCTGGGCTTCCTGGCGGGCGCGCTCGGCGGCATCCAGGCGCTCCTTGTGCTCGACGCGCAGCTCGGCGATCTCCTGGCGCTGACGGGTGCGCTCCGCCTGCAGCTCCTTCTGCAGGGCGGCGTGCTGCTCGGTCTTTTCGCGCACCTGAACCAGGGCGCCGTCGCGCTGGCTTTCGGCGACGGCCTGGCTGCGCTCCGCCTTGACCCTCTCGGCGTCGGCGCTGCGGGTGTGACGCTCTGCCAGCAGGCGCGCCTGGACCGCTTCCTCGAGCTGCTCGCGAAGCATCTCCACCTGCTGGCGGGCCTGCAGCAGCGCCTCGCGATGGGAGCGCGCCTCGCGCTGTTCGCTCTCCAGGCTCTCGCGCAGCTGGACGAGCTCGGCCTGCAGCTCATCGCGGCGCGCGCGGGCCTGTTCGGCGGCGCTCTCGGTGGTCGCCTGTCGCGCTTCCAGGTCGGCCAGACGCTGCTCCAGGGTTTCGTTCAGCTCGGCCAGGGTGGTGGCATCGCTGCGCGCCTCCTCGGCCAGCTGCTCGCCCCGGGTCAGGCCGGCGGTGGCATGTTTCGCCAGCTGCTCTTCCAGGGCGTCGATCAGCGCCTGGGGCAACCGTGGCGCGGGGGGCTCCGGCGCGGGGCGCGCGCTGCGCCAGGCGCTCAGGTGGCGCTGGATACGATGGGGCGAGCCGGCGCCCAGGTGTTCACAGACCCGCTGCAGTGTGGGCTCTGCCCCGCGCCCCTCGAGGTTCTCGGCGGCGGCGGCGACCTGCTCAAAGGAAATGTCCGCCGAAGGCGGTGCGGAAGGCTGTCGGCTCATGGTCCCATCCCTGTTCGAGGCGCTGAGGTGTCATTCCGGGCGAGCCTATCACAGCCTGAGGGCGGCGCAGAGGCCGAGCGCCGCTTCGCAGGGTGCGCGAGCCGCGTTGCTTTCCGCGGCGCGCCCCAGTCGCTAGAATAGGCCTCCCTGTCGGGCTTCGGGCGCCGATTCATTTCCGGGCGCCGGCACCGCGCCGACATCCGACCACCGCAAGGATTCCGCGCTGCATGAGCTATCAGGTTCTGGCCCGCAAGTGGCGGCCGCGTACCTTCCATGAGCTGGTGGGCCAGGAGCACGTGCAGCGTGCCCTGGTCAACGCCCTGGACCAGGGGCGGCTGCACCACGCCTACCTGTTCACCGGCACCCGCGGGGTCGGCAAGACCACCCTGGCGCGGATCCTGGCCAAGTGTCTCAACTGCACGGCCGGGGGGCACGGCGACGAGGGCATCACCTCGACCCCCTGCGGCGAGTGTCCCAGCTGCCTGGCCATCGACGAGGGACGCTTCGTCGACCTGATCGAGGTGGACGCCGCCTCGCGCACCAAGGTGGAGGATACCCGCGAGCTGCTCGACAACGTGCAGTACGCGCCGACCCAGGGGCGCTACAAGGTGTACCTCATCGATGAGGTGCATATGCTCTCCACCAGCAGCTTCAATGCGCTGCTCAAGACCCTGGAAGAGCCGCCGCCGCATGTGAAGTTCCTGCTGGCCACCACCGACCCGCAGAAACTTCCCGCCACGGTGCTGTCGCGCTGCCTGCAGTTCACCCTCAAGCATATGTCACCCGAGCGCATCGTCGACCACCTGGCCAAGGTGCTTCAGGCCGAGACGGTGCCCTTCGAGGAGAGCGCCCTGTGGCTGCTGGGGCGTGCCGCCGAGGGCTCCATGCGCGACGCCATGAGTCTCACCGACCAGGCCATCGCCTTCGGCCAGGGGCGGGTGGAGCACGCCGACGTGGCGGCCATGCTCGGTACCCTTGACCAGCGCCACGTGCTGGCCCTGGTCGAGGCCCTGGCCGAAGTGGATGCCGCCCGGGTGCTGGCCGAGCTCGCGGCGCTGGCCGAGCGCGCTCCCGATTTCGCCGGGGTGCTCGACGAGCTCACCGCGGTGCTGCACCGCCTGGCCATCGCCCAGATGGTGCCCGACGCCCTGGACAACGGCCACGGCGATCGCGACGCGCTGCTGGCGCTTGCCGCACGCTTCACCGCCGAGGATGTGCAGCTCTACTACCAGATCGGCATCCAGGGGCGTGGCGACATGGAGCACGCCCCGGACCTGCGCACCGCCCTGGAGATGACCCTGCTGCGGATGCTGGCCTTCCGTCCTCAGGGCGTGCCGAAGCCCCCCGCTACGCCGCTGCCGCTGCGGGGCGCGGGGGAGGGCGAGGGTCCCGCGGCCAGGGCGCCGGCGTCGCCCGGGGCCCAGAGCGCCCAGGC
>PUOM01000078.1 GCA_003552795.1 Halomonas sp.
CACGGGGCCGCGGCCCGGCGGGCGGCGGCGAAACGGGCAATGGTCGCGTCATGGGCGGCCGTCAGGTCGATGTCGTCCCAGCCGTTGATCAGCTTGGTGCGCCAGACGGGGACGATGGTGAAGGCCAGATCGAGCTCCCCGGCCTGGATGCGACACTGCTCCAGATCCACCCGCAGGGGGGCGGGTGCCTCGCCCAAATGGGCCAGCAGGCGCTCGATATCGTCCTCCGGCAGGGTGGCCGGCAGCAGGCCGTTGTTGACGGCGTTGGAGGAGAAGATGTCGCCGAAGCTCGGAGCGATGACGCAGCGAAAGCCGAAGTCCACCAGGGCGTAGACGGCGGCCTCCCGGGAGGAGCCGGCCCCGAAGTTGCGCCGGGCCACCAGGATGCGTGATTCGCCGGCCCGGGGATGGTTGAGAATGAACTCCCGGCGCGGCTGGCCCTGAGCGTCGTGGCGAAGGTCGTGGAGCAGGAACTGCCCGTAGCCAATGCTGCGCGGCTCCTTCATGAAGCGCGCCGGTATCAGCTGATCGGTGTCCACGTTGGCCAGGGGCAGCGGGCAGGCCAGGTCGTCGAGAATCCGGATGGGGTCCATGGGTGCGCTCCTCAGAGTTCCCGCAGGTCGGCCAGGTGGCCGGCCACGGCGGCGGCGGCGACCATGGCCGGGGACATCAGGTGGGTCCTGGCGCCCGGGCCCTGGCGCCCCTTGAAGTTGCGGTTGGTAGTGGAGGCGCAGCGCTCGCCGGCCGGCACCAGGTCACCGTTCATGCCTACGCACATCGAGCAACCCGACTCGCGCCACTCCAGGCCCGCCGCGACGAAGATTCGGTCCAGCCCTTCAGCCTCGGCCTGCCGTTTCACCAGGGTGGAGCCCGGCGCCACGATCCCCGGCACCCGACTGCGCCGCCCCTCGAGCACGGTGGCCGCGGCGCGCAGGTCCTCGATGCGGGCGTTGGTGCAGGAGCCGATGAACACGCGATCGATGCCGATATCGGTCAGTTTCTGGCCCGGGCTCAGGCCCATATAGTCGAGGCTGTCGCGAATCTGGCGGGCCTTGCCCGCGTCGGGCTGTGCGGCGGGGTCGGGCACACGCTGGTCGATGGGCAGGGCCTCCTCCGGTGAGACGCCCCAGGTCACGGTCGGGGCGATCTCGGCCGCGTCCAGGGTCACCTCGCAGTCGAAGCGGGCGCCGGCGTCGGTGGAGAGCGTCTGCCACCAGGCCATTGCCTGTTCCCACGCCTCGCCCTCCGGGGCGAAGGGGCGGCCCTTCAGGTAATCGAAGGTGGTGGCGTCCGGGGCGATCATGCCGCAGCGGGCGCCGCCCTCGATGGAGAGGTTGCATAGCGTCAGCCGGGCTTCCATGGAGAGACCGCGAACGGCGCTGCCGGCATACTCGATGGCGTGGCCGCGAGCGCCGTCGGCGCCCAGACGGGCGATCCAGGTCAGGGCAATGTCCTTGGCGGTGATGCCAGGGGGCAGGGGGCCCTCCACGGTGAGTCGCATCTGCTTCGGGCGGGTCTGCCAGAGGGTCTGGGTCGCCAGCACATGAGCGACCTCCGAGGCGCCGATGCCGAAGGCGATGCTGCCGAAGGCGCCGTGGGTCGAGGTGTGGCTGTCGCCGCACACCATCAGCAGCCCCGGCTGGGTCAGGCCCTGCTCGGGGCCGAGCACGTGCACGATACCCTGCCGGGGATCGTCGAGGCCGAACAGGGTAATGCCGTGCTCATCGGTGTTAGCGGCGAGCTGCTCGATCATGCCGCGCACCTTGGGGTCGGCGATCTCCTCGAGTCGCCGGGTGCGGGTCGGCACGTAGTGGTCGGCAATGCCGATGGTGAGGTCAGGGCGGGCCACCGGCAGGGCGCGCTCGTGCAGCTTGTTGAAGGCGTGGAAGGAACCCTCGTGCACGAAGTGCCGGTCGATCCACAGCAGACTGGCGCCGCTCTCGTCGCGATGGATCTCGTGGGCATCCCATACCTTGTCGAACAGCGTGGTTGATATTGTCATCGTCGCCTGGCTCGTCGGAGCGGAGCGGGCTGGGCCGCTCCTGTCATTGTCTTCTGTTACAACTAGCTCAGCTACGTCCTACAGGTCAAATGTATTTTTTGTATTTTTTTAAATGTATTAAAAATAGTACATATTGGGTGAGGGATGGCGTCGCGGAGCGGTATCGACCTGCCGCTCAGGCATCGGCGGGCTCGTCCCGGCGCTGCTGGCCGGTCTGTACTGTCTCCGGGGCCATGGGCTCCCAGTAACGAGCTGCCTCATCGCCGGTGCGGTTGAGGTCGATCTGAATGCGATAGCGATCCGGCCGGTAGAGCGCCGCCAGGTGCTCGACCCCGCGCCCCTGCTCGTCGTAGACCACCCGGGTCAGGGCGATCAGCGGCGAGCCCACGGAGACGTCCAGCGCTTCGGCGACCTCGTGGGTGGCCAGGCTGGCGGAGATCGTCTGGGAGGCGTGGTCGACCTTCACGCCGCTGCGCTCCAGCAGGGCGAACAGCGGCATGCTGGCGAGGTCCGCCTCGTTATAGTGCAGGGCGATGTACTCGGGGACGTGGGTGGTCAGGTAGGAGAAGGGCTTGTCGTCGGCCAGGCGCACTCGGACGGAGCGCTGCACCCGCTCGCGGCCTTCCAGGCCCAGGCTCTCGCGCACCGCTTCCGGCGGCTTCACATAGCTGAACTCCAGCAGCCTGACCCGCGAGGCCTGGCTCATCTTGACCATATTCGGCAGTAGGTTGGAGACGCTGGCCGTCATCACAGTGGCGTCCAGGGGCTGGTCCAGCACCACGGTGCCCAGGCCCGGCCGGCGCTCCACCATGCCCGCCTCGCGAAGGGCCTCCATGGCGCGGCGCACGGTGACCCGCGAGACACCGTGCTGCTCGGCGAGCTTGATCTCGCCGGGGAGCTTGCGCCCCGGGGGCAGGCGCCCGCTCAGGATGGCGTCCTTGAGCAGCAGGAAGATGCGATGGGACTTGGTACCTCCCACGGAGCTCGCGTGCATGTTGTTCATAGCCCATACCCTGATGGTGATTGGGACTTGACGTGAGCGGTCAAGTACACATAGAAATGTATTATGCATAGTACAGGTTGCTATGCCATGCGAGTACAGATTAACCGAACCGCACCAACCCCAGAACAAGCACAACAACATCAGGGAGAGTCCCCATGCCCGTCGTGCAGGTCAGCCTGATCAGCGGTTACTCCAGTGAACTCAAGCAGCGGCTCTGCTCGCGGCTCACCGGTGCCGTGCGCGAAACCATCGCCGCAGACCCGGAGGCCATCACCGTCTTCCTCCACGAGGTGGCGCCAGACGGCTACCAGCGTGGCGGTCGCCCTCGGTCGCCTGGTGCCGAGGCCGCGCCGGCTCCCGACCCCGAGGAGCTGGTGCGCACTTTCCTCGAGGCCATGGAGGCGCGCGACCTGCCCCGCGCCGCGACCCTGCTCGCCGACGACTTCACCATGGAATTTCCCGGCAGCGGGCCCCTGACCCGCTTGGAGGAACTGGTGGCCTGGGCCAGCGGTCGCTACCGCTTCGTCAAGAAGCGCCTGGCCGCCTTCGACACCTGCGACAAGGGCGACCATGTCGTGGTGGTGTGCCACGGCGAGCTCTACGGCAAATGGCCGGACGGCAGTACATTCGACGGCGTTCGCTTCATCGATCGTTTTGAGGTCCGCGACGGCAGGCTGGCGCGACAGTGCGTCTGGAACGACCTGGCCCTGGCGCGCGGCTGACGCCCATGACCAGCTGCCGCCGATCCACTGCGGTCCCCCACGCCGGATTTTCCCGCTACACGAGGAACCCCCTCCATGACACCCACCGCCACCGGCCTCAAGGGGCGACTGCAGGCCCCCGAGATCGTTGTTGCCCCTGGCGTCTTTGATGCCCTCGGGGCGTCGCTCGCCGAGCAGGCCGGCTTCGATACCGTCTACCTCTCCGGTGCCAGCCTGGCCTACACCCAGCTCGGCCGCCCGGACATCGGCCTGCTCAGCCTCTCGGAGGTCAACGATGCCCTGGCCCATATCCGCGAGCGCACCGAGGCCGCCATCGTGGTGGACTGCGACACCGGCTTCGGCAACGCCATGAACGTGATGCGCAGCGTGCGCATGCTGGAGCGCTCCGGGGCCAATGCCATCCAGCTCGAGGACCAGACCTA
>PUOM01000133.1 GCA_003552795.1 Halomonas sp.
GATCAGCAGGTAGGAGGTGATGCTGGTCAGCTCCCAGAAGACAAACAGGGTGAAGAGACCGTCGGCCAGCACCAGCCCCAGCATGGAGACCATGAAGGCGAGGATCGCCAGGTGAAAGCGCACCAGATCCGGATGCCCTTTCAGATAGCCCCCGGCGTAGACCAGCACGAAGGTGCCGATACCGGTGACCAGCAGCGCAAAGAGCATCGACAGCCCGTCGACCACGAAGGTCAGGCTCATGCCCAGCGACGGCACCCACTCCATGGCAAACACCAGGGTCTCACCGGCCATCACCGCCGGCAGATGACTCAGGAACCACAGCGCCAGAGAGGCGGGAAAGGCGGCCAGGAAAAAGCTGGCGCGATCGCCGAACCAGCGATGGAAGAGCGGCGCCAACGCGGCCAGCAGGAATCCCGATAGCACGGCGAATTGCATCAAGGTAGCTCTCCTGGTCTTGTTCGTCCGAAGGTCTGAGAGGCGTCCACGCGGCGCGGCTGACCCGCGCCAGCATTCGCCTAATGGATGATGCGGTGCAGCACCCTGCAGCCTGTTTATCAATAGCGAAAGCCTATAGACTCTAGCCGGCAAGTGGCAAGAACGGGCCACGCACCAACATAAACGAAAGTCGCCAGTGTATCATTAGTTAATGATTACCATGCGATTTTCCCATGCGCCCGGTTGCCGCACACCAGCGCCTCGACGCCCCGCCGGGACGTCGAGACGAACACGAGCCGGGCGGTGACGTGACTGCCCGGGCCAAAGATGCCCTCGCGGCGTCCGGCCTGGCCAATTGCGCTCCCGCCATTGCGTGGATGAGCAAACCGATGGCACTGCTGTGGATTCCCCTCCTCACCCTGCTCGGCGCCCTGGTGCCGATATCCACGTCCCGCCACGGCCGACGCCTCTGCGTCCTCGCCACTCTGATCGCCCCGCTGCTCGCCCTGGGCCTGGTGCTGATCCAGGCCCCGGCGGTGCTCGACGGTGAGGTGGTTCGCTTCTCGCTGACCTGGATGCCGCTTCTGGGCCTCGATCTTGCCCTGCGCATCGACGGCCTGACGCTGCTGTTCGCGCTGCTGATCCTGGGCATCGGCAGCCTGATTCTCTACTACGCCGGCCACTACCTGAGCGCCGACGAGGACGACGGTCGCTTCCTCTCCTACATGATGCTGTTCATGACCGCCATGATCGGCATCGCCATGGCCGACAACCTGCTGCTGCTGTGGCTCTTCTGGGAGCTGACCAGCATCACCTCCTTCCTGCTGATCGGCTTCTGGGGCCACCGCAGCGACGCCCGCCGCGGGGCGCGCATGGCGCTGGCGGTGACCGGCGCCGGCGGTCTGGCGCTGCTGGCCGGCCTGCTCCTGATCGGCCAGACGGTGGGCAGCTTCGACATGGGCGAGGTGCTGGCCGCCGGCGACCTGATCCGCGCCTCGGAGCATTACCCGCTGATCCTGGCCCTGGTACTGTTCGGCGCCTTCACCAAGTCGGCCCAGTTCCCCTTCCACTTCTGGCTGCCCCACGCCATGGCCGCCCCCACGCCGGTCTCTGCCTTCCTGCATTCGGCGACCATGGTCAAGGCGGGCGTCTTCCTGATGGCCCGGCTCACCCCGGCGCTGGGCGACAGCCAGCTGTGGGCAGTGTCGCTCTCCCTGGTCGGGCTGGCCACCATGCTCTATGCCGCCTGGTTTGCCCTGCTGGAGCGCGACCTCAAGGGGATCCTGGCCTTCTCCACGGTGAGTCACCTGGGCCTGATCACCCTGCTGCTGGGCCTGGGCAGTCCGCTGGCCATCGTCGCCGCGGTCTTCCATATCCTCAACCACGCCACCTTCAAGGCGGCCCTGTTCATGAGCGCGGGAATCATCGACCACGAGACCGGCACCCGGGACATCGACCGGCTGGGCGCCCTCTGGACGATGATGCCGCTCACCGGCACCATGGTGATCCTGGCCAGCTCCGCCATGGCCGGCTTCCCCCCCTTCAACGGCTTTCTCTCCAAGGAGATGCTGTTCGAGCAGAGCCTGATCAATGAGGTGCTGGGGGCGCTTAGCACCCTGATCCCGCTGCTGGTGATGGTGGCCGCCACCCTCTCGGTGGCCTACTCCCTGCGTCTGATCTGGAGCCTGTTCTTCGCCGCCCCCAGGCTGACCCGGGAGCAGAAGGCGCAGCCCCCCATGAAGGTGCACGACCCGGCCCGAGGCATGCTGGCACCCGGCCTGTTCCTGGCGGCGATGAGCCTGGCGGTAGGCCTCTTCCCCATGACGCTGGCCGCCCCCCTGGTCAACGCCGCCAGCCTCGCCGTCCAGGGGGATACCACGCCGCTGATCTCCCTGGCGCTGTGGCACGGTCTCAACCTGCCCCTGGCCATGAGCCTGGTGGCGGTGGCTGCCGGGGTGCTGGTGCTGCGCCAGCAGCGGCGCCTGGCCGGCATCGCGGCCCTGTTCTCCCCCCGCGACGCCGGACTGATCTTCGAAGCCGCCGTGCTGCGAGTGGTCAAGGCGGCGCTATGGCTGACCCTGCGCCTGGAGAACGGCTCCCTGCAGCGCTATCAGGCCCTGCTGGTGCTTTGCGCCCTGGTCATGGCGGGGGTCGGCCTGGCCAACCTCGACGCCCTGACCGGCCCCCAGGGGGTGCAGCCGCTGGACGGCATGCTGGTGCTGGGGGCGGCGCTGATGATCTTCGGCGCCATCGGCAGCGCCCTGAGCCACCGCTGGCGGCTGGTCTCGCTGCTGATGCTCTCGGTGGTGGGCCTCTCCGTCTCGCTCACCTTCGTGCGTTTCTCCGCCCCCGACCTGGCGCTGACCCAGCTCTCGGTGGAAGTGGTGTCGATGATCCTGTTCATCCTGGCGCTCTTCTTCCTGCCCCAGCGCCCTCCCCTGCTGGTCTCGAGCCAGCGCATCCTGCGCGACCTGCTGCTCGCGGTGTCGCTGGGCCTGGTGGTGGCGATGCTCAACTATGCGCTGCTGACCCGGGAGACCCTGACGATTGCCGACTACTTCCTGCGCGAGGCGGTCCCCGGCGGCGGCGGCACCAACGTGGTCAACGTCATCCTGGTGGACTTCCGCGGCTTCGACACCCTGGGCGAGATCACCGTGCTGACCCTGGCGGGCCTGGCCACCTTCAAGCTGCTCAACCGCATGCGCCTCTTCATGCCGTCGGGCAACCTCGAGGGTATTCGCTGGTCGCGTCACCGCTATCCGCTGATCCTCTCGGTCATTGCCCAGCTGCTGCTGCCGCTCGCCCTGCTGGTCTCGGTCTACATCTTCCTGCGCGGGCACAACCAGCCCGGCGGCGGCTTTATCGCTGGCCTGATCACCTCGGTCGCGCTGATCCTGCAGTACATGGCGCGCGGCCACGACTGGACCCGGGAGCGCCTGCCGCTCTCCTACCCGGTGGTGGCGGTCTCCGGTCTGGCCATCGCCGTGGCCACGGGCCTGGCCAGCTGGCTGTTCGGCTACCCCTTCCTGACCTCGACCTTCGGCTACGTGACCCTGCCGCTGATCGGCACCTTCGAGCTGGCCTCGGCGATGCTCTTCGACGTGGGGGTCTATCTGGCCGTGGTCGGCGCCACCCTGATGATCCTGATCAACCTGGGCGGGATCACCACCATCCACCGTGCTCGCCTGGAGGAACGCTGATGGAAGCCCTCTTTTCCCTGGTGGTCGGTGTCCTCACCGCCAGCGGCATCTACCTGCTGCTGCGCGGGCGCACCTTCCCGGTCATCATCGGTCTGGCCCTGCTCGGCTATGCGGTGAACCTCTTCCTGTTCTCCACCGGCGGACTCAACACCCACGCCGCGGCGGTCATCGGCGAGTCGCTCAGCCCCTCCGACCCGCTGCCCCAGGCGCTGGTCCTCACCGCCATCGTGATCGGCTTCGCCATGACCGCCTTCGTGGTGATCCTGGCCATCCGCGCCCGCAGCGAACTGGGCAGCGATCACGTCGACGGCCAGTCCGGCGAGTCGGGGGACGCCAAATGATCCAGCACCTGATCACCCTGCCGGTCCTGATCCCCCTGGTCGGCGCCATCGGCCTGCTGCTGGCCACGGGGGCCGGCGATCCCCGCCGCCGCCAGGTCGCCATCGGACTGTGCCTGATTCAGGTGCTGGTCGGCGCCTGGCTGCTGGTCCAGGCGGCGGGCGGCGAACTGACCTTCTACGCCCTGGGCAACTGGCAGGCCCCCTTCGGCATCGTACTGATGGTCGATCGACTCTCGGCGCTGATGCTGGTGCTCACCGCGACCCTGTCGCTGGGCTGCGTGCTGTTCGCCTGCGCCGGCGAGGATACCCGCGGCAGCCACTTCCACGCCCTCTTCCAGCTGCAGCTGGTGGGGCTCAACGGCGCCTTCCTGACCGGCGACCTGTTCAATCTCTTCGTCTTCTTCGAGATCACCCTGCTCGCTTCCTACGCCCTGATGATGCACGGCGGGGGCAAGGAGCGCATCGGCGCCGGCCTGCAGTATGTGGTCCTGAATGTGGCAGGCTCGGCGCTCTTCGTGGTCGCCCTGGGCGTGCTCTACGGTGCCACCGGCACCCTCAACATGGCCGACATGGCGCGCCGGGTGGCGGTGATGTCCGGCGACCAGGCCGCACTGGTCACCGCCGGCGCCCTGCTGCTGATCGTGGTCTTCAGCCTCAAGGCGGCGCTGCTGCCGCTCTACTTCTGGCTGCCGCGCACCTATGCGGCGGCCCCGGCGCCGGTGGCCGCCCTGTTCGCCATCATGACCAAGCTCGGCCTCTATGCCATCCTGCGGGTACAGTCGCTGATCTTCGTCGACACCCCCGCGGCCGAACCGATCACCACCTGGCTGTGGTGGACCGGCCTGGCTACCATCGCCCTGGCCGGCGCCGGCGTGCTGGCGGCGCGGGATCTGCGCAACCTGGTGGCCTATCTGGTGCTGGTCTCGGTGGGCACCCTGCTGGCCGGCCTGGCGCTGGGCACCGTCGAGGCGGTCGGCGCCCTGCTCTACTACCTGCCCCATACCACCCTGGTCTGCGGCGCCCTCTACCTGATCGCCGAGCTGATCGGCCAGCAGCGCGGCAAGGCCGGCACCCGCCTGGTACGCGGCCGCCGCCTCCTCCAGCGCCACCTGCTGGGCGGCATGTTCCTGGTCGCCGCCGTGGCGGTGGCCGGCCTGCCGCCCCTGGCCGGCGCCCTGGGCAAGCTGCTGCTGATGCAGGCCGCCGAAGGCGCGACGCGACTGTGGCTATGGCCGCTGCTGCTGCTGGCCGGGCTCTGCGCGCTGATCGCCATGTCCCGGGCCGGCTCGGTGTTCTTCTGGGCCAGCTACAAGGGCGAGATGAGCAGCGGCCGCGTCTCCCGCCCCCAGCTGGCAGGGGTGCTCTGGCTGCTGGCCAGCGCGCCGCTGCTGGTCGGCTTTGCCGGGCCGGTCAGCGACTACACCCGCGCTACCGCCGAGCAGCTGGCCGAGCCCCAGGGCATGGTCAGCCAGCTGTTCGACGATCCCGCGGCCAGGGTGTCGGGCGGGATCACGGTCACCGCTTCCCAGGGAGAGACGCCATGAGCCGCCTGCTGCCCACCCCGACCCTCTCGCTGGTCCTGCTGGTGGTATGGCTGCTGATGGTACGCAGCCTCGAGCCGGGCCAGCTGGTGCTGGGCGCCTTTCTTGCCGTGACCATTCCGCTGCTGACGCGTCGATTCTGGGACCCGCTGCCCAGGGTCCGGCACCCCCTCAAGCTGGTCCGCTTCGTGCTGGTGGTGCTCTACGATATCGTCAAGGCCAACGTTCAGGTCAGCCTGCTGATCCTCTCGCCGAGGCGCGAGCCCCACCCCGGCTTCTTGGAGTATCCGCTCGAGGTCAAGGAGCCTCTGGTCATCACCCTGCTGGCCAACACCATCACCATGACGCCGGGCACCGTCTCCACCAACGTTCGCCTGGACCGCTCGTCGCTGCTGATCCACGTGCTCGACATGGAGGATGAGGAGGCGCTGGTACGCGAGATACGCGAGCGCTACGAGCGCCCGCTCAAGGAGATCTTCGAATGCTAGATACCGCACTGATGATCAGCCTGGGCCTGATCGTGGCGGCCATGAGCATGAACGTGATCCGGCTGGCCCGGGGTCCCGACGTGCCCGACCGCCTGCTGGCCCTGGACACCCTCTACGTCAACTCCATCGCGCTGATCGTGCTGCTGGGGCTGTGGCTCAACACCAAGACCTACTTCGAGGCGGCGATGCTGATCGCCATGCTGGGCTTCGTGGGCACCATGGCAATCTGCCGCTACCTGCTGCGCGGCGACATCATCGAGTGAGGAGGTCGACATGTTGTTCTATGTGATCGCCGAGGGCGTAATCGCCTTCCTGCTGGTGGCCGGCGGCATCTTCGCCTTCACCGGTTCGCTGGGCATGCTGCAGTTCAAGGACTTCTTCATGCGCCTGCACGGCCCCACCAAGGGCACCACCCTGGGGATCGGCTGCATGCTGATCGCCTCGATGCTCTACTTCACCGTCACCCAGCGCGAGTTTCACGTTCAGGAGCTGCTGATCACCCTGTTCCTGTTCATCACCGCTCCGGTCACCGGCCATATGCTGGCCAAGACCGGCCTGCACATGCACCTGCGCTTCACCACCGGCACCCGTGGCTCGGTGCCGGAACTGCGCGATGAGGACGTGGGCCAGAGCCGCGTGGCGCGCCCGGCCAAGGCGCGCCACCCCTGGCGCCCGGGCCGGCAGCAGCGCAAGCCGCGCCTCCCGCGTTAGCGCCGGCGACCTCAGGACCGCGGCGTCACCCAGCCGGCGAGCTCGTTGTCGATGATGGCGAGCAGGGCGGCGATATGGTCGTCGCGATCATTGAGACAGGGCACATAGGTGAAGGTCTCGCCGCCGGCGTCGAGGAAGGCCTCGCGAATCTCCTCCTCGATCTCCTCCAGGGTCTCCACGCAGTCGGAAGAGAAGGCGGGTGAAATCACCGCGATATGTTTCTTGCCCTGGCGAGCCAGCTCGGCCACATGCTCCACGGTCTGGGGGCCGACCCACTCCTCGGGCCCGAACTGGGACTGAAAGGCGGTCTGGATCGCCTCGCCCTCCCAGCCCAGCGTCTCGCGCAGCAGCCGCGTGGTCTTCTGGCACTGGCAGTGGTAGGGGTCGCCCTCCATCAGGTAGCGCTTGGGAACCCCGTGATAGGAAGCTACCAGCACCTCCGGCGGCGTCTCGGCGGCCGCATAGGCCTCGCGCACCGTATTGGCCAGCGCCTCGATGTACTGGGGATGTTCGAAGTAGGCGGGCACGGTGCGCAGGGCCGGCTGCCATTTCAGCTGCATCAGGGTGCGGAACGCCTGGTCGTTGGCGGTGGCGGTGGTCGGCGAGGCGTACTGGGGGTAGAGCGGAAAGAAGAGGATCTTCTCGCAGCCGGCCGCCTGCATCCGCCTGATCACGCTATCGGTGGAGGGGTTGCCGTAGCGCATGCAGAAATCGACCATGACCTGGTCGCCGAACATCGCCTCGAGCCCTTCGGCCACCCGGCGGGTCTGCTCCCGGGTGGTGGTCAGCAGCGGGCTCTCGTTCTTCTCGGTATTCCAGATGCTCCGATAGGCCTCGCCGGACTTGAAGGGACGCCGCGACAGGATGATCAGCTGCAGCAGCGGCTGCCACTTCCAGTCCGGGTAGTCCACCACCCGCTTGTCGGAGAGAAATTCGCTGAGATAGCGGCGCATGGACCAGTAGTCGGTGGCATCCGGGGTGCCCAGATTGGCCAGCAGCACCCCCACCCTGGCACGGGGAATCGGCGGATGGTCACTCTCCGCGTGGGCCAGGCGGCCGCTGCCGGGGTGATCCATGTCGGGCCTGGCCGAATCCTGGGTCGGGGTGGTCATGAGATGGCTCCTTGGTCGATGCGCACTGGGTTTTGATCGGTTCGGCGACTAGTGTATCAGGCCCTCGCCGCGGCGGGCATTAAGTTGTACCATCTTCAAATCATGTACAACTTAAGGCAACCCCATGCCCCGCCCCCTGGTGCTGGTGCTCGGTGACCAGCTCACGCCCGACCTGGCCAGCCTGCGCGATCTGCCCGAAGGTGCCGTGGCGGCACTCTGCGAGGTGGCCGCCGAAGGCAGCTATGTGCCCCACCATCCGCAGAAGATCGCCCTCGTCCTGGCCGCCATGCGCCACTTCGCCCAGAGCCTGCGCAAGCGCGGAATTCGGGTCCACTACAGCGCCCTGGATGACCCCGACAACCTCCAGGCGCTGATTCCCGAGGCGGAGCGACTGGCCCTGCTTTACGGCTGCGACGAGATACGCGTCGTGCGTCCCGGCGAGTGGCGGCTCTGGCAGGCGATGAAGGCCCGCGAGGCAGCCCCCCTGCCGTGGCGCCTGATCGAGGATGACCGCTTCTATACCACGCCGGAGGCGTTCGCCGCCTGGGCCGACGGCCGCAAGGCGCTGCGCCTGGAGTACTTCTATCGCGAGCAGCGTCGCCGCACGGGCCTTTTGATGGAGGGCGACGAACCCGCCGGCGGCAGGTGGAACTATGACCATGACAACCGCGAGCCGCTGCCCGCCACCCTGGCGGTTCCCGAACCGCCCCGACACGGCCGCGACCCCACTACCCAGGCGGTACTGACCCTGGTAGCCGAGCACTTCGGCGAGCATTTCGGCAGCCTGGCGGGCTTTCACTGGCCGGTGACCCGCCGCCAGGCGCTGGGCGACCTGCGCCACTTCATCGACCACCTGCTGCCCGACTTCGGCCGCTACCAGGATGCCATCAGCGACAGCGAGCCCTTCCTCTTCCACTCGCGGCTCTCGGCGGCGCTCAATATCGGCCTGCTGTCCCCCCGGGAGGTGTGCGAGGCCGCCGAGCGCGAATACCGCGAGGGGCGCGCCCCGCTCAATGCCGTGGAGGGGTTCATTCGCCAGATTCTGGGCTGGCGGGAGTATGTCCGTGGCCTCTACTGGACGCGGATGCCGGCCTACAAGCGCGGCAACGCCCTGGGTGCCCGCCAGGCGCTGCCCGACTGCTACTGGAGCGGCGAGACGGAGCTGCGCTGCCTCGGGCGCGCCATCGAGATGACCCGCGACAACGCCTACGCCCACCATATTCAGCGGCTGATGGTCACCGGCAACTTCGCCCTGCTCTGCGACGTCTCCCCCGAGGCGCTCTGCGACTGGTATCTGGCGGTCTACGCCGACGCCTGCGAATGGGTGGAGCTGCCCAACGTGCTGGGCATGGTGCTGCACGCCGACGGCGGCCTGATGGGATCCAAGCCCTACTGCGCCTCGGGCAAGTACATCGACCGCATGTCGGATCACTGCCGGCACTGCCGCTTCGACCCGAAAAAGGTCACCGGCGACAGGGCCTGCCCCCTCAACAGCCTCTACTGGCATTTCCTGGAGCGTCATGCCGAGACGCTCTCCACCAACCCGCGCATGAAGCTGATCTACGGCTCCCTTGCCAGGATGAGCGAGGAGAAACGCGCCGCCATCCGCGACCAGGCCGGCCGCTTCCTGGCGGACCTGCCGCGCACGACGGCCTGGCACGACGAGGCCGAAGGCGCACGCGACGCCCACCTGGCCGGCTACCGCGAGGAGACCCCATGAGTCGACACCCTGCCTTCGATGCCCATCCCCCGGTGACCCTCTACCATGATGGCCACTGCCCGCTGTGCCAGCGCGAGGTCGCCTGGCTGACGCGCCATCCGCGCCGGGAGAGGGTGCTGCTGGTGGATATCCAGGCGCCGGAGTTCGACGCCGAGGCGCTGGGCAAGACGTTCGAGGCGATGATGGGGAAGCTGCACCTGGCCGACGCCAGGGGAGACTGGTTTATCGGCATGGACGCCAGTCGTGCGCTCTACGCCGTGCTGGGCTACCGAAAGCTGGTGTGGCTGAGCAGCCTGCCCGGGATTGCTGGCGTGATGGATGCGGGGTATCGCTGGTTTGCCCGCCGCCGGGTGCGCCTGGGGCGCTGGCTGGAGAAGGGGCGGCGGAAGTAGCGGCTCAGAATACCAGCGGCATTCGCGAGGTGAGCCGGTCGTGGTAGTGGGCCTCGCGGCCGACCACCTCGTCGTGGGGCACGTGCTGTACCAGATAGGCGCGGTGAATACCGGCGCGCTTGAGCTCCAGATAGACGTCGTCCAGGGCACGGAACAGCATGGGCTTGCCCCGGTGGCTCAGGGTGTGGCGCTGCCCCTCGATATCCTCGAGCTCCACCTGGTAGAAACGGCTGCCGGCGTGGCCGATGACGCGGATCTCGTAGTTGTCGTGCTGGGCCACGAAGGCCTTGAGTTCCTTGAAGTCCATGGTTCCCTCCCGCGTATCTTGCGATGGCAATGCAACACAGCCTGACGCCACCGGATGACAGCGGGGTGACGACGGTGTGTCGGTGCTGTGACCACCGACGCCTAGGAGGGTTCCGCCATTGACTGATCAACGGCTACTGGTAGCTGGAGGGATCGATGGCCTTGCCCAGGGAGTTGCGATCGATCCACTTGCCCGCCTTGGTCTCCTTGTAGCGAAACACTACCCTGTCGCCAATCTCCACCGGCAGCTCGGCGTCCTCGGTCTGGTAGCTGTAGCTCTCACCGTCCACCACCAGCTGGTAGCGGTAGAGGTCGGGCATGCCCAGCCACTCCTTGAAGGGGCCTTCCCGCTCCAGGGACTCGAGCTCACCGCGCGCCTGAAGCTTGGGGGTGCGCTGCCGATTGCCGCGCCGAAATCCACCTGCCATGCTGTCTCCTTTCGCTCTCTGCTATTCACCTGACTGCCCGCTGGGCTGCCCGGCTCCGAGGGCTCGGCATTATACGGGCCCGGCCGCTCGGCTCAAGCCAACATGCCGGCTCACTGTCCGAAGGTGTCGCCGTAGCTGTCCGGCGCCAGATCCTCGAAGCGGGTGTACTTGCCGATAAAGGCCATATGCACCGTGCCGATGGGGCCGTTACGCTGCTTGCCGATGATCAGCTCGGCCAGCCCCTGATTGTCGGGGTTGTCCGGATTGTAGACCTCATCGCGATAGACGAAGGCGATGACGTCGGCATCCTGTTCGATGGCGCCGGAGTTGTGCGTGACGATGCCGTCGGCCAGCCAGCAGGCATTGCCTGGCACCGTCAGGTCGAAGACCTCCTCCTCTCCCTCGGCCACGACCTCGACGATACGATCCCAGAAGAGGTCATCCTCCACGCGGGACTTCAGCGCCTCGTCATCCAGCAGCTCGGCGTAGCTTGCCAGGGTCCTGCGCGAAGGAGCGAAACCGAAGTGCGAGCTGCCGCCATAAGAGGTCCCTCGATGGCGCGCCATCTCCCGCTGGCTGACGCCGCGCTCCGCCATCAGGGCCTTGACTTCCCGGAAGACTTCCCGGGGCAGGGTGTCGATATTGGTATTGGGGATGACATCGGCCAGATGTGCCAGCAGCTCGGCGGCACGGGCCTGCTGCTCGCCGAAGGCGCCAACGCGCTCCAGGAAGCGGCGCTGCTGCTCGACCCCCGAGATATCTGCGGTGTACCAGCCGTCACCGCCCTTCGCCACGATATGCTTGATCCTGACCTGAATGCCGAAGCGGAGCAGCAGTGCCGCTACATCATCGATCAGACGGCGGCTGGCAGTGCTGAAATAGACGCGCCCACGCCCCCGGGCGCTCAGGGTGATGCTGCCATCGGTCGCCCAGAGGTGGCGCAGGAAGAGCGCCAGCTGATCATCATCGAGACGGAAGATGCCGTCGGGAAGGTGTTTCTCCCGGGAGCGCTGGCCGAAGATACCCAGCGCCTTGAGCCACTTGCCCACCCCCTCCGGATGCCAGCGATTGCCGTTGCCGGCAATCACCAGCTGGTGCCAGCTGCCGCGCCCGGGGTGACGGCTGACACGGGAGCCGAGCGCCTCGGCGGCTTCCGTCACTGCCCGGCTGTTGGCCTCGCTGGCGGTGGTATAGCGTAGCGGCTGACCGGAGACATAGCTGCCATCCCCGACCAGATGGGCCAGCAGGATCAACGCCTCATCGTCCCAACGCTCGGGGCACGCAGGCGCCGGCAGATGGCTGGCCAGGGCCAGGCGGTCCCCTTCACCCAGCTCCGACAGCGTCTTCCACCCCTCCCAGGCCCGCAGCCGATGCTCGGCGGTGCAGCGCAGAGTGCGCCCGCTGGCCAGGCGCACCCGCCACACGGGGCGCCGCCCCACCGGCCACACCTTGTCGCTGGCCGCCGGCTCCAGCCGTCCGGCGGCATTGACAGACCACAGCCGCGGCGTCTGCCCCACCAGCTCGGCGATGGGGCGGCGGCTGCCGTCGGCCAGCATGACCAGGGTGTCGCCGGTCACGCACTCACGCAGATCCGACATCACCGGGCGCTTGTTGGGGCGCTGCTCCAGGGAGCGGTTGAGCTGGGAGAGCGCCACCACGGGGCAGCCGAACTCCTTGGCCATGCCCTTCAGCGAGCGGGAGATCTCGGAGATCTCGCCGGTGCGGTTCTCGGAGAAGCCGGGGATCTGCATCAGCTGCAGGTAGTCGATCATCACCAGCCCGACGTTGCCATGCTCGCGCACCACCCGGCGAATGCGCGAACGCATCTCGTTGGGCGACAGCGCTGCGGTGTCGTCGATGAAGAGCTGCTTGTCCTTGAGCAGGTTGACCGCCGAGGTAAGCCGCGGCCAGTCCTCGTCCTCCAGCTGGCCGGTGCGCACCCGGGTCTGGTCGATGCGCCCCAGCGACGAGAGCATGCGCAGCATCAGCGACTCGGCGGGCATCTCCATGGAGAAGACCATCACCGGCTTGTCGCTGGCGATCACCGCGTGCTCCACCAGGTTCATGGCGAAGGTGGTGTTGTGGACGCAGACATCCTCGGCCACGAAGTTGTGGGTCCCCTCCACGGTCAGGTCATAGACCTGCTGGCGCCCCAGGGGCGTGATCTCGACGATCTCGTCCCAGTAGAGGTCCGAGCCGGCCAGATTGGCCAGGTACTCATCCTGCAGCACCGAGGCGAGTTCCGCCGCGCGCGCCCGCGACAGACAGCGTTCGCTGGCGCCGCTGAGGTGCAGGTTGCCACCCTCGGGCAGCCGGTGACCGGCCGCTTCGCAGAGTCGGCGCCAGGAACGATCTCCCTTGACCGCCTTCACATAGCGATTGACCGAGCGCGGCAGACCGTCGCGATTGCTGTGGCGGCGCTTGCCCGCCAGACAGGTCTGGACCTCGCTCAGCCGAGACTCCTTGCCGAAGATCCCGATCTCGGCGGCAAAGGTCTCGATGCTGGAGCGATCGAGAATCTCCAGCTCCCAGGGCAGGCAGTCAGGGCTGGCATGGGCATGGGGCTTCTCACGCACCTTGGCCAGGATGCCGAAGCGCAGCAGCAGGTGCTGAATCTCACGGATCAGCTCGCGACTGGAGGAGGCGTAGCTGACCCTGGCCTGGCCGTTGGCCTGCACGAAGGCACTGCCGTCGCAGGCGAAAAGCCGATTGAGGAAGAGTGCCAGCAGCGGCTTCTCGAGCCGGAAGATGGCGGCAGGAATGCGCTTCTCCGGGGCCTTCAGGCCCCATACCCCGTGGGCCTCCAGAAAGCGCCGCATCGGACTGCTGGCATTTTTGGCCGCCAGGGCATAGTCGGAGACCTCGGCGAACTCCGCGCGCAGGCGCGGGTCGGCATTGGTGAAGAGCGCATTGGTCTGGGTCGTGCCGCCGTCCGCGATCATGTAGGCCAGCACCTTCACCTGATGCTCAGGCAGGCGCTCGCTGCCGAAGACCGGCAGACGCCTCGGCACGGCCACGCGCTCCCCTACCCCAAGACGCTCCAGGGGCTGCCAGCCGTCGCCGGTCAGGAAGGGGTGGGTCAGGGTCGTGCAAATCTCGCGGCCCAGCGCCGTGCGAACCCGAAAGACAGGCTTGTGCCCATCATCCACGAAGGCGCTGGCGCGCGCCGGCATCAGGCGAAAGTCATCGCCTAGGGAGAGCAGGTCGGCCTGCTGACGAGCCACCAGCTCGTCGATGGTGAGCAGCGCCCCGCTGGCCGGATCCACCAGCCGCGAGCCGGCCATGATGCACTTGCCCATGGAGGGCCTGCCCGCGATGATCACCAGGTCCGAGGGCTGCAGGCCCGAGGTCATCTCGTCCAGATCGCGAAAGCCGGTGGAGAGACCGGTCATCTCCCCCTTCATGTTGAAGAGCTCATCGATGCGGTCCACCGCCTTGGCGAGCAGCTCGCTCATGCCGATGGGCCCGCCCGACTTGGGCCGCTCCTCGCTGATCTGGAACACCAGACGCTCGGCCTCGTCGACCAGCTCGTCCGCCGGCCGACCCTGGGGGCTGAAGGCACCGTCGGCGATCTGGCTGGCGGTGCGGATCAGCTTGCGCAGGGTGGCCCGCTCGCGAACGATATCGGCATAGGCGCGGATATTGCTGGCCGAGGGGGTGTTGCGGGCCAGCTCGGCCAGGTAGGCCAGGCCGCCCACGGTATCCAGCTGGTCGCGGCCCTCGAGGGCCTCGGAGAGGGTCACCACGTCCAGGGGGCGGGCCGCCTCGGCCAGCTCCGCCATGACGTTGAAGATCAGTCGGTGCTCGTAGCGGTAGAAGTCATCGGCCACCAGGCGATCGGCGACATGGTCCCACGCCTGATTATCGAGCATCAGGCCACCCAGCACCGACTGTTCCGCCTCCAGCGAATGGGGAGGCACCTTGAGGGCGGCGGCTTCCTTGTCGTGCTCGAGCATCTCTGGCATGGCGATGATTCACCCGGGTCTTGGTGGGGAGGTCATTCTACCCCAGACGAAAGGCTGGCCCCATGGCCGGTTCGGCGACGTCCAGACGTGAAGAGGGGCGCGAGGATCTCTCCCCGCGCCCCTCGTCGGTGGGTATCCGAAACTTACTCGGCCACCACCACCACGCGAACCGTGGCGTCGACGTCCGCATGCAGGCGCAGGTGGATGTCGTATTCGCCGGTGGCACGGATCGGGCCTTCCGGCATCTTCACTTCGCTCTTGGCCACATCGAAGCCGGCAGAGGCAATCGCCTCGGCCAGGTCGCGGGGACCGATGGAGCCGAACAGCTTGCCCTCGTCGCCGGCCTTGGAGACCAGGGAGAGTTCGATCTCGTTGAGCTGCTCGGCGCGAGCTTCGGCCTCGGCCTTGCGCTCGGCGGCCTGCGCCTCGAGCTCGGCACGCTGGGCCTGGAAGGCCTCGATGTTTTCCTTGGTGGCCGGCACGGCGAGGCCGTAGGGCACCAGATAGTTGCGGCCGTAGCCGGGCTTGACGGTCACCTGGTCACCCAGGCCGCCGAGCTTGCCGATATTGTCGAGCAGAATGACTTCCATCTCGTTAACCTCTTGTCAGTCGCGACTGGCCACACGTCCGCGGAAGTCCACGAAGACGTCGATACAGGCCAGCAGCAGCACAATCAGAATCATGGGCCAGGTGGTGATCAGCAGCACATAGAAGGCGACCAGCCACAGCCCGTTCATCCCTTTCAATCCGATATAACCGTGTACCAGCGCGATGCCGGCGACCAGCAGCGGGATCCACAGCAGCATGCCCAGGGCCACCAGGCCCAGCACGCCACCGACCACCCCGAGCACCACCAGCACCGCGAGCTCACGGGGCGTCAGACGCAGGGCATGGAACTCCTCGCGGAAGCCCCCAGGGTTGTAGAGCCCCGCCTGCCAGCTGCGCGCCAGGGCCAGGCAGGCCACGGCGGCGATCAGCACCACCAGGCCCGTGATGCCGCCGATCAGCACCCCGGCCAGCTGCTCGGTATCCAGCCCCTGGCCGGAAAGCTCGCTGAGCATGCGCTCCACTTCGGGCGACCCCTGGCGCAACTGCTCCAGCATGGGGCCCGCCCCTCCCGGGGGCAGGAAGACGCCCAGCTGGATCATGCCGGCGCCGACCAGGGCACCGGTGATCAGCGCTTCGCTCCAGCGCATGCGGGAGCGCAGCACCACGGCCATCAGGGTGACCAGCAGCACGCTGGCCAGCGGGATCACGTCCCCCTGGGTCCACCACCAGCCGGCCGGCACGCCGGCCGCGACGATCACCGGCAGCGCCGGCGACAGGCCGCGGCGCAGGGTGACCAGGGCCGCGATGGCGGCCCCCAGCCAGAACAGCCAGGGTATCAGGGCGGCGAGGGCAGCCCCGCCGGCGGCGTAGGGCGTACCCCGCATCATCCAGCGGGCAATCGCGAGCATCACGCCGGGCGCTTACTGGTGGCTATCGGTGTAGGGCAGCAGGGCCAGGTAGCGGGCGCGCTTGACGGCGGTGGCCAGCTGGCGCTGATAGCGAGCCTTGGTACCGGTGATGCGGCTGGGAACGATCTTGCCGGTCTCGGTAATGTAGGCCTTGAGGGTATCCAGATCCTTGTAGTCGATCTGCTTGACGCCCTCGGCGGTGAAACGACAGAACTTGCGGCGACGGAAAAAGCGTGCCATGTGAAGACTCCTTCAGACGTGCGATGGGTGAGATCAGGCGGTTTCGGCGCGGGGCTTCTCGTCGCGGCGCGCGCGCTTCTCTTCCACCGGCTTCATCATCGGGGAAGCTTCGGTGATCGCTTCCTTGCAGCGCACCACCAGGCTGCGAATGATGGCGTCGTTGAAGCGGAAGATGTTCTCGATCTCGTCGAGCGTCTCGCCTTCGCACTCGACGTTCATCAGCACGTAGTGAGCCTTGTGGATCTTGTTGATCGGGTAGGCCAGGTGACGACGGCCCCAATCCTCGAGGCGATGCACGGTGCCGCCGTTTTCGGTGACGAGGCTGGTGTAGCGCTCGACCATGGCGGGAACCTGCTCGCTCTGGTCCGGATGGACCATGAACACGATTTCGTAATGACGCATGGAATCTCCTTGCGGTTTGGCAGCTTCCGCGGGAGACAGGGGCTCCGGGGAAGCAAGGAGGTGGTAATAACGGAAACACACGAGTGCCCGTTCGATGGAGGAACGGGCGCAGGTATTCTAGGGAGTGGCGTGCCCGATAGCAAGTCCGGCCCGCCCAGTCGCAGCGCTATCGAGGCTGGCGGCATCGCGCCGGGCGGACCTGGCAGCAGGCCTTCTGCCGCCTGGGGTCGCCGCTTCTCGTTGACAAAATAATAAAAAATCCATATTTTGATAACGTAAATTTATGGATCGCCTCGGGTAGCGGCTCCCCCCCCC
>PUOM01000283.1 GCA_003552795.1 Halomonas sp.
GACTACGGCAACCTCGCCGATATCGAAGTCTGACCCGGCTTCGCCGGGAGCTTTAAGCTTCAAGCCGTAAGCTGTAAGGAAAACCGGAGTTCATGGGGTGACTTACAGCTTATAGCTTACGGCTTACAGCTCCCCGCCGAGGTTGAAGGAGGGCGAATCCCTCGATGACTCCACAAGTGTGAACAAGGCCACCGAGCTATGAGCATGGATATCCAGGTGGCGGAGGGCGACGTCGAGCGCCTTTCGCTGCGCGAATACACCGAGAAGGCGTATCTCGACTACTCGATGTACGTCATCCTCGACCGGGCGCTGCCGCATATCGGCGACGGCATGAAGCCGGTACAGCGGCGCATCGTCTACGCCATGCGCGAGCTGGCGCTCAATGCCAACGCCAAGTACAAGAAGTCGGCGCGCACCGTCGGCGACGTGCTGGGCAAGTTCCACCCCCACGGCGACAGCGCCTGCTACGAGGCCATGGTGCTGATGGCCCAGCCCTTCAGCTACCGCTACCCGCTGGTGGACGGCCAGGGCAACTGGGGCAGCCCGGACGACCCCAAGTCTTTCGCCGCCATGCGCTACACCGAGGCGCGGCTCTCGAAGTTTTCCGAGGTGCTGCTGGCCGAGCTCGGCCAGGGCACCGTGGACTGGACCCCCAACTTCGACGGCACCATGACCGAACCGGTGGTGCTGCCGGCGCGCCTGCCCCACGTGCTGCTCAACGGCGGCACCGGGATCGCCGTGGGCATGGCCACCGACATCCCGCCCCACAACGTGGGCGAGGTGGTCGAGGCGACCTGCCATCTGCTGCGCCACCCCGAGGCCACCACCGCGGACCTGGTCCAGCACCTGCCGGCGCCGGACTTCCCCACCGCGGCGGAGATCATCACCCCGCGCAGCGATCTGCGTAAGCTCTACGAGAGCGGACGCGGTTCGGTGAAGCTGCGCGCCCGCTACGTCATGGAGGAGGGCAGCATCGTGGTCACCGCGCTGCCCTATCAGGTGAGCGGGGCCAAGATCCTCGAGCAGATCGCCGCCCAGATGCAGGCCAAGAAGCTGCCCATGGTAGCCGACCTGCGCGACGAGTCGACCCACGAGGAGCCGACCCGACTGGTGATCGAGCCGCGCTCCAATCGCGTCGACATCGAGGCGCTGATGGCGCACCTCTTCGCCACCACCGACCTCGAGAAGAACATCCGCGTCAACATGAACGTGATCGGCCTGGACGGCCGGCCGCGGGTGATGCCGCTGCCCGACCTGCTCGGCGAGTGGCTGCGCTTCCGGCGCTCCACGGTGCGCCGTCGCCTGGAACACCGCCTGGGCAAGGTGGAGGATCGCCTGCACCTGCTCGAGGGCCTGCTGATCGCCTACCTCAACCTCGACGAGGTGATCCGCATCATCCGCGAGGAGGACGAGCCCAAGCCGGCCCTGGTGGAGGCCTTCGGGCTCAGCGACCGCCAGGCCGAGGCGATCCTCGAGCTGCGCCTGCGCCACCTGGCCAAGCTCGAGGAGATGAAGATCCGCGGCGAGCAGGAAGAGCTCGAGGCCGAACGGGCGCGCCTCCAGGAGCTGCTCGGCAACGAGGCCAAGCTCACCGACCTGATCGAGGAGGAGCTGCGCGCCGCGGGCGAGGCTCATGGCGATGAGCGTCGTTCGCCCATGGTCGAGCGCGAGGGGGCCCGGGCACTCTCCGAGGTGGAGCTGGTGGGCGCCGACCCGGTCACCGTGGTGCTCTCCGAGAAGGGCTGGATCCGCAGCGCCAAGGGGCACGAGATCGACCCGGCGGGGCTCTCCTACAAGGCCGGCGACCGCTTCGCCCTGGCCGCCCGGGGCAAGACCAATCAGCCGCTGGTGCTGCTCGACGATACCGGGCGCGCCTACACCCTGCAGGCTCACAACCTGCCCAGCGCCCGGGGCCAGGGCGAGCCCGTCACCAGCCGCGTCAACGTGGTGGCCGGGGCCCATATGGCCGGGGTGATGCTGGCGCCGCCCGATGCCCGCTTCCTGCTCGCCTCCGACGGCGGCTATGGCTTCGTGGCGCCCCTGGAGGCGCTGGTGGGCAAGAACAAGGCCGGCAACGCGGTGCTCACGGTCCCCAAGGGGTGCAACGTGCTGCCGCCGGTGGCGGTGCCGGAAGGTGAGGGGGCCCAGGTGGCGATCGTCTCCAACGAGGGGCGTCTGCTGGTCTTCGAGCTGGCCCAGCTGCCCGAGATGGCCAAGGGCAAGGGCAACAAGATGCTCGATATCCCCGGCCCCAGGGCCGCGCGGCGCGAGGAGTTCGTGCGCGATCTGGTCGTGCTGCCCGCCGGCGCCGGCCTGATAGTTCACGCCGGCAAGCGTCATCTCACCCTCAAGGCCGACGATCTGGCATATTATCGCGGCGAACGCGGCCGCCGCGGCAGCAAGCTGCCCCGGGGCCTGCAGAAGGTGGATCGCCTCTCACCGGCTTCGCCGGGAGCTTGAAGAGCGGCGCTTCGCGCCTGGAAGCCTGAAGCTGGAAGTGAACCCCGGCTGCGGGGTCTGAGTGGTAACATGCCGGCTTCCAGCTTCCAGCTTCCAGCTTAATTCTGGGGTTAACATGACACGACGAGTACTGATCCGCGCCACCGGCGCGGCGCGCCCGGGCCAGCTGGCCGGGCTGGGCAGGGCGCTGGCGACGAGCGGCGCGCGCCTGCTGGACATCAACCAGAGCGTGACCTTCGGCATGCTCTCCCTGGAGGCCCTGGTGGGCCTCGAGCAGGAGGCCGACCTGGAAGGGGCGCTGGCCGCCGCCGGCGACGCCCTCGCCCTGGACGTCCAGGCGATCCAGGTCAGCGCCGAGGAGTATCAGCGCTGGAGCAGCCAGGCCAGCCAGCCGCGGCTGATCCTGACCCTGCTGGCGCCCCACCTGCCCGCCGGCATCCTGGCCGAGGTGGGGGGCCTGACCGCCGAGCACGGGCTCACCGTGGAGCTGATTCATCGCCTCTCCGGCCGCGAGCCCCTGGACGGCGGCGTTCCCGGCGAGCGCGATGCCATCCAGGGCGCCTGCGTGGAGTGCTGGCTGCGCGGCGAGGAGGTCGACCTCGACGCCCTGCGCGAGAAGGCCCTGGCGCTGGGCGCCATGCACGGCGTGGATATCGCCATCCAGGAGGACTCCATCTGGCGCCGGCACCGTCGCCTGGTCTGCTTCGACATGGACTCCACCCTGATCCAGGCCGAGGTGATCGACGAGCTGGCGCGCCGCCACGGCGTCTATGACGAAGTGGCCGAGGTCACCGAGCGCGCCATGCGCGGCGAGCTCGACTTCCAGCAGAGCTTCCGCGAGCGCATGGCCAAGCTCGAGGGGCTCGACGAGTCGGTGCTGGCCCAGATCGCCGAAGAGCTGCCGCTGATGGACGGCGTGGAGCGGCTGATGGCCCAGCTCAAGCGTCTGGGGTATCGCACGGCGATCCTCTCCGGCGGCTTCACCTACTTCGCCCGCCATCTGCAGCGCAAGCTCGGCTTCGACGAGATCCACGCCAACGAGCTGGTGATCGAGAACGGCAAGGTCACCGGCGAAGTGCGCGAGCCGATCCTCGACGCCAACCGCAAGGCCGAGCTGCTGCGCGAGATCGCCGAGCGCGAGGGGCTGGCCCTGGAGCAGACCATCGCCGTGGGCGATGGCGCCAACGACCTCAAGATGCTGGCCGCCGCGGGCCTCGGCATCGCCTTCCGGGCCAAGCCGCTGGTGCGCGTCCAGGCCAGCCACTCGATCTCGACGCTGGGCCTCGATGCCGTGCTCTACCTGATCGGCTATCGCCAGGTGGACCTGGAGGAGTCAGGGCGGTGAGTGCAACCTTCGAGACCTGGCGCGATCGCTTCGAGCGGCTGCGCTCTCACAAGGCCTTCGAACTCACGGTGATCAGCATCATCGTGGTATCGGCGCTGCTGATCGGCGCCCGGACCTACGAGGAGGAGATCAGCCGTTTCCAGGAGCTTATCCTGTGGCTCGACGTGGCGGTCACGGTCTTCTTCCTGGTGGAGATCCTGATTCGCATGGCGGCGGAGCGGCGCCTGCGGGACTTCTTCCGCAAGGGCTGGAACATCTTCGACTTCCTGATCGTCACCGCCAGCCTGATCCCCATGGACGACTCGGAGATGGTGCTGCTGGCGCGCCTGCTGCGCATCTTCCGGGTGCTGCGCCTGGTCTCGATGATCCCCGAGCTGCGCCTGCTGATCGCCGCGCTGTTCAAGTCGATCCCGCGCATGGGCTACGTGGCGCTGCTGATGTTCATCATCTTCTACATCTACGGTGCCATCGGCAGCTTCCTGTTCGCCAGCGTCGACGAGCAGCTGTGGGGCAACATCTCGCTGGCGATGCTGACGCTCTTCCAGGTGGCCACCTTCGAGAGCTGGGCCACGGCGGTGCTCTACCCGACCATGGAGCACTACCCCTACGCCTGGATCTACTTTTTGACCTTCATCTTCCTCAACGCCTTCATCTTCCTGAACATGATGATCGGCATCGTGCTCGACGTGATGCAGAAGGAGAGCCTGGCCATCGAGCTGGAGACCGGGGAGGGGGAGGCCGCGGAGCTGCACGGCCTGCGCGACGACGTGCGCGAGCTGCGCGACCAGCTGTCGCGGATGGAGGCAATGCTGGAGCGCCGGGGTTGACAGCCCCGGCAAGGCCTGATTCCCTATAGGGCATGAACATGACTGCGTACAGCCTCGACCTACGACTACTAGCCCGCGCCTGAACAGCGTGCGGCGATGCCCTCTGCATCGCCTCCAGTCCGGTCAAATCGAGGTTGTACCATGTCTGCCACCACCGTGAATCCCGCTATCCATGTCCGTCGTGTCGCCTGCGTCAGTCAAGTGGCTGTCGTCTGTGCGATCATGAGGGAAGCGAGCCCCGACGCCCCGACCGGCCTGTGCCCGTCGGGGCGTTATCGTTTCCGCACCGTTCACTGATTTTGCCGCACCGTCGCCCAGGGAGAATGCCATCATGATGCTCGACAACCCCGCTTCCAAATATCGCCCCTTCGTCGCCGTGGACCTGCCCGATCGCCAGTGGCCGAACCGCCGCATCGAGCAGCCGCCGATCTGGACCAGCGTCGACCTGCGTGACGGCAACCAGTCGCTGATCGATCCCATGGATCAGGAGCGCAAGCAGCGCTTCTTCGATCTGCTGGTCAAGATCGGCTTCAAGGAGATCGAGGTGGGCTTCCCCTCCGCCTCCCAGACCGACTTCGACTTCGTGCGCTCGCTGATCGAGGAGAACCGGATTCCCGACGACGTCACCATTCAGGTGCTGACCCAGGCCCGCGATCACCTGATCGACCGCACCTTCGAGTCGCTCAAGGGGGCGAAGAACGCCATCGTCCACGTCTACAACGCCACCGACCCGGTGTTCCGCCGGGTGGTCTTCGACGTGACCAAGGAGGAGTGCATCGGCATCGCCGTGGACGCCACCGCGCGCATCCGGCAGCGCATGGCGGAGGCCCCGGAGACCCACTGGACCTTCCAGTACTCGCCGGAGCTGTTCACCACCAGTGAGATGGACTTCGTCAAGGAGGTGGTCGAGGCGGTCATGGAGACCTATGGCGCCACCGCCCAGACGCCGATGATCGTCAACCTGCCGGCCACCGTGGAGGCGGCCAGCCCCAACAACTATGCCGACCAGGTGGAGTGGTTCTGCCGCCACGTCAACAACCGCGACGCCCTGATCGTCAGCGTGCACCCCCACAACGACCGCGGCACCGGCGTGGCCGCCGCCGAGCTGACCCTGATGGCCGGCGCCGACCGCGTCGAGGGCACCCTGTTCGGCAACGGCGAGCGCACCGGCAACGTGGATATCGTGACGCTTGCCATGAACCTGTACACCCAGGGCGTGCACCCGGGCCTCGACTTCTCCAACATCACGCCGATCATGCGCGAGGTGGAGTACTGCAACCAGCTGCCGGTGCATCCGCGCCACCCCTACGTGGGCGACCTGGTCTTCACCGCCTTCTCCGGCTCCCATCAGGACGCCATCAAGAAGGGCATGGCGGAGCGCCGCGCCAACCCCGACGCCGTCTGGGAGGTGCCCTACCTGCCCATCGACCCCCTGGACGTGGGCCGCAGCTACGAGGCGGTGATCCGGGTCAACAGCCAGTCCGGCAAGGGCGGGGTCTCCTACCTGCTCGAGCAGGAGCACGGCATCGAGCTGCCGCGGCGCCTCTCCATCGAGTTCAGCCAGGTGGTGCAGGAGGTGGCCGACCGTACCGCCAAGGAGATCACCTCGCAGATGATCTATCAGGCCTTCGTCGACGAGTACCTGGCGCAGACCACGCCCTACGGCCTGGTCAGCCACCGGCTCTCCTCGGAGCCCGACAGCCCCGCGGTGACGCTGGAGGCGACCATCGAGGAGCGCGGCGAGCGGCGCACCATCCAGGGCCAGGGCAACGGCCCGCTGGCGGCCTACATCAAGGCGCTGGCCGCCGCCGGCCACGACGTGGAGATCATCGACTACCACGAGCACTCCCGCGGCCAGGGCGCCGACGCCGAGGCGATCGCCTACGTGGAGGTGCGCATCGACGGCAAGGCGGTGTTCGGCGTCGGCACCGACGAGAGCATCACCAGCGCCTCCATGAAGGCGGTGATGAGCGCCATCAACCGCCACGTCTCCACCCAGGCCCCGGCGGCTAATGTGACGGCCGAGTCCCTCGCCTGACCGGCTACGCCGGTCGGCAGCTATAAGCTGTAAGCTTTAAGCCATAAGGAAGACCCCCCAAGGTGTCATGCCCTGGGGGTTAACTTACAGCTTACGGCTTATGGCTTTCAGCTCAACGCGGCGTCTTGCTGCCTTCGAGCCAGGCCCGCCAGCCGCCGTACTCGGTCACATCCCGCGCCTCCTCGGGCTCGTGCAGCGCGCCCGCTGTGCAGATGAAGCCCGTCTTCCACTCGCCGCTGGCCAGCTCCACCCGACCGAGCCCCAGCGGCGCGGGGATACCGGCAAGGAAGCTCCCCACGGTCGCGATCGGCAACCGCCACACCTCCACCTCGATGGCCGCGCCGCGCACCTCGTCGCGCACCATGGCCGGGCGTGCCGGCGGCCCGCCGGCCAGCGCGTAGAGTCGGTAGCGCGGGGCGCTGGCGGTGCGCGCCAGCAGCACGCCGCCCCTCTCGGTGAGCTGATGATTGAGGGGCAGGCCCTCGAGGTGCGCGCCGCATACCACCAGCTCCAGGGTGCCGTCGGCCATGGGCGGCAGCTTTTCGAGCGGCGCTCGCTCATGCCCGGTGGCGCCCAGCGGCAGCATCGCCAGCCCCTCCAGCGCCCGGCCCAGCGAGAGCAGCCTGAGGTCGTCGAAGGCAGGCCCGAACAGGGTCACCCCTGCGGGCAGGCCTGAGGCGCTGAACCCGACGGGCACGGCGAGGGCGCTGTAGTCGAGCAGGTTCATGAAGTTGGTCCAGGTGCCCAGACGCGCGTTGACGCCGATGGGGTCCGCTGCCACCGCGGCCTTGGTGGGGTGGGTCACGGTGGTCGGCGAGAGCATCACATCGACCTGGGCGAGCAGCGCATCCGCCTGGCGCTTGTACTCGGCCAGCCGGTAGCGGGCGTCGAAGGCGTCCACCGCCAGCGGGGTGGCGCCGCCCAGGGTGATCTCGCGGGTCACCGGGTGTACCGCCTCGGGCTGGCTGGCGAGCAGGTCGCGGATGGCATGGTAGCGCTCGGCCACCCAGGGGCCTGCGTAGAGCAGACGCGCGGCGGCGAGCAGCGGTTGGCAGTCGAGCTCGACCCTCTCGCCGCCCAGCGCTTCCAGCCTGTCGATCGCGACGCGCATGGCGTCGGTATAGGCATCGTCGGTCTGCCACTGCGACTGCGGTGGGACCCCGAAGCGGAAGCGCGCCGGCGCCTGGCCGTAGGCCTGGCCGTGGAGCGCGAAGGCGTGGCGGCGCGACCAGGCGCAGTGCGGGTCGAAGGCCGCAGCGGTCTCGAGCACCGCGCTGGCGTCATCGGCCGTGAGGGTAAACAGGCTGATGGTGTCGAGGGTGGCGCAGGCCGGCACCACCCCGCGGGTGCTGAGCAGCCCCAGGCTCGGCTTGACCCCGAACAGGTTATGGAAGCAGGCCGGTACCCGGCCGGAGCCCGCGGTATCGGTTCCCAGGGCGAAGCTCACCTGGCCGGCGGCGGTGACCACCGCCGAGCCGCTGCTGGAGCCGCCGGGGACATGGGCGGCGTCAAAGGCGTTGGCCGGTACCCCGTACGCCGCCGGGGCGCGTTCGCCGACCAGGCCGGTGGCGAACTGGTCGAGATTGGTCTTGCCCAGCGGCAGGGCGCCGGCGTCGATCAGCCGCTGGACCACGAAGGCGCTCTCCTCGGGGACATAGGCGAAGGCCGGGCAGCCGGCGGTGGTCGGTACCCCGGCCAGATCGATATTGTCCTTGATGGCGAAGGGGATGCCGAACAGCGGCAGGCTGTCGGGGGATTCCCCCTCGAGGCGTGCCAGGTAGGGCTCGAGCCGGTCACGGTCGAGGCGGGTGATCCAGGCGGGGTCGTGGCCGCGGGCAGCGGCGTCGTCGAGCAGCTGCTCGACCAGGGCGCGGGGCGTCAGCTCGCCGCGGCGATAGGCGGCATGCAGGCTGGCAATGGTCAGGGCGGTGGTCATGCCGGTTTTTCCTCTGCGGTTTCCAGAATCACGATGGGCTGTCCCGGGGCCACCGAGGCCCCCTCCTTCAAGGGCAGGCGGGTCACCCGCCCCGCCTCGGCGGCGGTGATCTCGACCTCCATCTTCATCGACTCCACCAGGGCCACGGCCTGGCCGGCGGCGACCCGGTCGCCGTCGGCGACCAGCAGCTTCCAGAGGCTGCCGGTCACCGGGCTGTCGACGCCCAGCTCATGGTCGTCGAGCTCGGCGGCGTCGGCCGCCTCGGGCGCTCGGTCCTCGAAGGTGAACTGGCCGTTGGCGCGCCACTCGGCCATCTCCGCCTGGAAGGCGGCTTCGCGGCGCTCGCGGAAGCGGGCGATGGCCGCTGCCTGACGCGCCAGCTCGGCCTGATAGTCGGCCAGTCGGAAGCGGGTGGTCTCGACCTTCAGCGGGTAGCGACCGTGGGGGAAGTCGCGCCGGATGCGGGCGAGCTCGTCGTGGCTGATCTCGAAGAAGCTGAGCTGGTCGAAGAAGCGCAGCAGCCAGGGCTGCGTGAACTGCTCGGTGGTCCGGTAGCGGTTCCACATCTGCAGCGTGCGGCCGACGAACTGGTAGCCGCCGGGCCCCTCCATGCCGTAGACGCACAGGTAGGCGCCACCGATGCCCACCGAGTTTTCGGCGGTCCAGGTGCGGGCCGGGTTGTACTTGGTGGTGACCAGGCGCTGACGCGGATCCAGCGGGGTGGCCACCGGCGCGCCCAGGTAGACGTCGCCCAGCCCCATCACCAGGTAGCGAGCGTCGAAGACGATGTCGCGCACCTCGCGTTCGCTTTCCAGGCCGTTGATGCGGCGGATGAAGTCCAGGTTGCTGGGGCACCAGGGGGCGTCCGGTCGCACCGAGCGCTGGTACTTGTCGATAGCCTCGTGGCAGGCCGGGTCGTCCCAGGAGAGCGGCAGGTGCACCACCCGGGATTCGACCTCCAGGGTCTCGACGTCGCGCAGCTCGCGCTCGGCCCGGGCGAGGTGGGCGAGCAGGTCATCGAGAGCCAGCTCGCGGGGTTCGTAGTGCACCTGCAGGGAGCGGATGCCGGGGGTGAGTTCGCGCAGCCCCGGCAGCGGATGCTCGTCAAGCCACAGCATCCAGGCGTGGACCCGAAAGCGCAGCGCGATATCCAGCTCCATGGCGCCGAACTCGATCAGCAGAAAGTCGTCCCCGGCGCGGCGATAGAGGATGCGTTCGCCGGCCTCCTCGGCGGGCACGTCGCGCAGCAGCGGCGAGTCGCGCTGTTCGACGACGGGAGCGCAGGGCTGCGCCGCCAGGCCGTCGAGCACTGCCAGCTGGTGCGCCTCGAGTTCGCGCGCGGTGGCCAGGCTGACCGGCACGAAGCGCACCCTGTCGCCGGCGGCCAGCTGGCCGAGTTTCCAGCGCTCGGCGCGCACCACCGTGGCGGGACACACGAAGCCGCCCAGCGACGGCCCGTCCGGGCCGAGGATCACCGGCATGTCGCCGGTAAAGTCGATGGTGCCGAAGGCGTAGGCGTTGTCGTGGATATTGGAGGGGTGCAGCCCCGCCTCGCCGCCGTCGGCCCTGGCCCACTCGGGGCGCGGGCCGATCAGCCGCACCCCGGTGCGGCTGGAGTTGTAGTGGACCTCCCAGTCGTGGGCGAAGAAGGCGTCCATGTCGTCTTCGGTGAAGAAGTCCGGCGCGCCGTGGGGACCGTAGAGCACGGCGACCTGCCAGGTTCGATCCTCGCCGCCCAGGGCGGGGATCAGCGAATCATCCAGGCGCCGCGGCGCGGTCGGTACCAGTGCGGGGAGATCGAGCATGTCGCCGCTGCGCAGGGCGCGTCCGCCGTGGCCGCCGAACTGTCCCAGGGTAAAGGTGCTGCGCGACCCGAGGTAGGTCGGGCACTCGATGCCGCCGCGCACCAGCAGATAGGCGCGGGCGCCGACGCCGGCCTTGCCGAGCTTGAGGGTAGCGCCGGCGGGAATATCGAGGACCCGCCAGAAGTCCACCGGCTCGCCGTCGAGGCTGGCCGGCAGCGCCGCGCCGGCCAGCACCACCTGGGTGGCGCGGTGGAAGCGCAGGGTGGGCCCGGTGAGGGTGATCTCCAGGCCGGCGGCCTCGGCGGGGTTGTCGAGCAGGCGGTTCCCGAGCCGGAAGGACCAGTCGTCGAAGGGGCCCGAGGGGGGAACGCCCACGTCCCAGTGGCCCTGGCGGCCGGGATAGTCCTGAAGGGTGGTCAGGGTTCCCGGGGTCAGCACCTCGATCGCTGGCGGCGCCCAGTCCAGGTCGGCCAGCCAGCGGGTGTGGATCTCGGCCCGCTGGAAGCGCGGATCTCTCAACACATGGGAGAGCCAGCGGCGGTTGGTGGCGATACCGTAGACGCTGGCGGCCTCCAGCGCCTCGGCCAGCCGCGCGCTGGCCGAGGCGCGGTCCTCGGCGTGGACGATGACCTTGGCCAGCATGGGATCGAACCGCGAGGATACCTCCAGACCCGCCTCGATGGCGGCGTCGACGCGCAGGCCGCCCCGGTCGGGGAAGCTGACCTCGGTGAGCAGGCCGGCGCTGGGCCGGAAATCGTGCAGCGGGTCCTCGGCGTAGAGCCTCGCCTGCACGGCGTGGCCGCGGGGGGCGAGCGTCCGGGTCAGCGTCTGGAGGTCCGGCAGCGTGCCGGCGCCGAGCCGCACCATCCACTCGACGATATCCACGCCCCAGACCGCCTCGGTGACGCCGTGCTCCACCTGCAGGCGGGTGTTGACCTCGAGGAAATAGAAGCGCTGCCGGCCGGCATCGTAGATGAACTCCACGGTGCCGGCGCTGCGATAGGCCACCGCCTCACCGAGGCGAATCGCCGTGGCGTGCAGGTCGCGTCGCACCGCGTCGGGCAGGTCGGGGGCGGGACACTCCTCGATGACCTTCTGATGGCGGCGCTGGGTCGAGCAGTCTCGCTCGCCGAGGGCCACCACCTGGCCCTGGCCGTCGCCGAACAGCTGCACTTCGAGATGACGGGCCCGGGGGATATAGGCCTCGAGGAACACGCCGGCATCGCCGAAGTTGCGCTCGCCGAGGCCGCGCACCGAGTCGAAGGCGCGCGACAGCTCGCCGGAATCCCGGCAGACCTGCATGCCGATACCGCCACCGCCGGCGGTGGACTTGAGCATCACCGGATAGCCGATGCGCTCGGCCTCGGCGAGGGCCGCCTCGGCGCCGTCGAGCAGCCCCGAGCCCGGGACCAGCGGCACCTCGGCGCGCTCGGCGATCCGCCGGGCCTCGTGCTTGAGACCGAAGCCGCGGATCTGCTCGGCGGTAGGGCCGAGAAACGCCAGCCCGGCGGCCTCGCAGGCCTCGATGAAGCGGGTGTTCTCGGAGAGGAAGCCGTAGCCCGGGTGCACCGCCTGGGCGCCGCTCTCGCGGGCGATGGCGATCAGCCTGTCGATATCCAGGTAGGTGTCGGCGGCCGCGCCGTCGCCCAGCGAGTAGGCCTCGTCGGCCCGGTAGACATAGGGGGCGTCGCGGTCGGCCTCGGCGTAGACCACGACCGAGCCGACGCCGAGCCGCTCCAGCGTGCGCAGGATGCGGGCGGCGATGGCGCCGCGATTGGCAATCAGAACCTTGCTAAACATATCGCCTTGTCCATCAACGGTGCGGGTCGTCCCGCGTCCGGGAAAGTCGCCGCCGGGGTCGTCCCCGGGGTCAGCGTCGGCAGGGGGCTAGTCCCACACCAGCAGCTCGACGGGCGTGGGGTTGTAGCCGTTGCAGGGGTTGTTGAGCTGCGGGCAGTTGGAGAGCAGCACGATCACGTCCATCTCGGCGACCATCTCCACGTACTTGCCGGGGGCGGAGATGCCGTCCTCGAAGGTCAGGCCGCCCTCGGCGGTGACCGGCACGTTCATGAAGAAGTTGATGTTGTGGGTGATGTCGCGCTTGGTCAGGCCGTATTCGGGGTGGTTGGCCAGCGCCTGCATCCAGTTGTCCCGGCAGGAGTGCATATGCCGTTTCTCGAGGTCGTAGCGCACGGTATTGCTCTCGCTGGCGCAGGCCCCGCCCAGGGTGTCGTGGCGGCCACAGGTGTCGGCGGTGATGGTCAGCATCGGCCGCCCTTCGCTGGAGAGCAGCCGCGAGCCGGCGGTGAGGTAGAGGGCGCCCTGCTCGCGCAGGGTGTCCATGGCGCTGTAGCGCTCGCTGGTGTCGTGAGCGCTGTAGAACAGGGTGTCGGCGGCCTGGTTGCCCTCCAGGTCGAGGATGCGCAGGGTCTGGCCGGCCTTCAGGGTGCCGATGTAATGATCGCCGGCGTCCACTGTGATGCGGTTGACGGCGTTGTCGGGGCGCAGGGTGCTTGCGATGATCATGGCGTGCGTCCTCCCTTAGAGGCCCAGGTGGTAGAGGCGGTTGTTCTCGAAGCCGCGGGCGTCCTCCGGCCGCGAGCGGTAGCAGGCGTCCTGCTCGTCGGGGGGCGGTGCGACGCCCAGACGGATCTCCACGCCGCGCCGCGGATAGGCGGGGCTGGGGTCCAGCGGATGGGGGCAGGTGTGCAGCAGCACCAGGGTGTCCATCTCCATGCGCAGCGTCACGCTGTCGCCGGCCCGGCAGTGGTCCGGCACGTAGCGCAGCCGGCCGTCGGCGTCGCTCTCCACCCGCGAGAAGAGGTTGAGGTTGGCGGCGAGATCCCGGCGGCCCAGGCCATACTTGGCCAGCTCCACCAGGAAGGCGTCGTGGCCGGTGCGTGTCCAGTCGTTGCGGCCCTGCTGATAGCTCACCGGCTGCCAGCCCTTGGCGACCAGGTGGTGGCGCATCAGGTTGCCGCCGACGCTGTCGTGCCAGCCCAGGTCGTCGTGAGTGATCGAGGCGAAGATGCGCCCCATGTCGGAGTAGAGGCAGTGGCCTCGGGTGAGCCTGAAGGTGTGCTGGCACTTCAGGGTGTCGGGCAGGTTGAGACGCTCCAGCAGGTTCTCCGGGTTGTAGCAGAGCAGGCCGACATTGGCGTTGGCCTCGCCGGCGGCCAGCGTCAGGGTGGTGCCGCGGCGCAGGCGCAGCGACCAGTGGTGGCCGCCGGGCAGATGGGTGGCGTAGAGGGCGTCGCTTGGCTCAGCGGTGGATGTCATAGCAGCGTCTCCTGGGTCAGGGTCTTGAGGCCGCGCTCGGCGAAGCGGGCCGACAGGTCCGCCGGCGGCTGGCGCGCGCCGATCGGCAGGTCATAGGTGATGGTGGCGCCGAACGCCTCCGGGGCCTGGGGGTCGTGGCGCAGCTTGTCGAACACCCAGAGCCGGGTGCCCAGCGCGAAGGCCTCTTTCAGGTCGTGGGTGATCATGAAGATGGTCAGCCGCTGCTCCTGCCACAGCCGCAGGATCAGCGCGTGCATGTCCTGGCGGATGCCCGGGTCCAGGGCGCCGAAGGGCTCATCGAGCAGCAGGATGCGCGGGCGCATCATCAGCGCCTGGGCGATGGCCAGGCGCTGCTGCATGCCGCCGGAAAGTTCGTGAGGGTACTTGGTCAGGGCGTCGCCGAGGCCGACCTCCTCGATGCGCGCCATGGCCTTGTCCCGCGCCTGGCGCCGCGCCGCGCCGAAGCTCTTGCCCAGCCAGCGTGACCGGCCGAGCTCCTCGGCGATCATCACGTTGCCGAGCACGGTGAGGTGGGGAAACACCGAATACTTCTGGAATACCACGCCGCGATCCGGGCCCGGCTCGTCCGGAATCGGCCGGCCGTCGAGGGTGAGCGATCCGCGGGAGATGCGCTCGGTGCCCAGCAGCATCTTGAGGAAGGTGGTCTTGCCACAGCCCGAGGCCCCCACCAGGGTCACGAATTCGCCGGCCTCGACGCGGAAGTCGAGGCGCTCCAGCACCACATGCTTGCCGTAGTGCTTCTCCAGGCGCTTGGCTTCGAGCAGGCTCATGCGTTGTTCCCCTCTTGGGCGTGGTACCAGGGAAAGGCCAGCCGCGAGGTCCGGGCCAGCAGCTGGTCGAGCAGGAAGGCCAGCAGGGTGATCCAGGCCACGTAGGGCAGAATCACGTCCATGGACAGGTAGCGGCGGACCAGGAAGATGCGGTAGCCGAGCCCCTCCTGGGCGGCGATCGCCTCGGCGGCGATCAGGAACAGCCAGGCGGTGCCCAGGGCCAGCCGGGTGGCATTGAGCAGCCGCGGCGTCAGCTGCGGCAGCAGCACGCGCACCAGGATCTGCCAGGAGCTGCCGCCCAGGGTCTGGGCCTTGATCAGCTGTTCATCCGGCAGGCGCAGGGCATGGCCCTGGAGGTCGCGAATCAGGAAGGGGGTCACCCCGATCACGATCAGTGCGATCTTGGCCGCCTCCCCGGTGCCGAAGGCGATGAACAGGATCGGCAGGATGGCCATCGGCGGGATCAGCGAGACCACCGTCACCAGCGGCGAGAGCTTGGCGCGGATCAGCGGCAGGCCGCCGTTGATGAGCCCGACGCTCAGGCCGATCAGGGCGCTGATGGCGACCCCGATCAGCAGCCGTTCGAGGCTGGCGAAGGTGTCCGCCCAGAGCACGACCTGGCCGGTGCGCCGGTTCTCTTCGGTGGCCATGGTGAAGAAGGTATTCGCCATGGTCGCCGGGGCCGGCAGCAGCCGGTCGTTGGGGTTTTCGGCGAGCCGCGCGCTGGAGAGGCTCAGGTAGACCATCGCCACGACCAGGAAGGGCAGCAGGCCCAGCAGCCAGCGGCCACCGCGGGAGGGGGTGAGGTTGATCAGGCGTTTCATGCAGGCTCCACGTCAGGGTGAGGGGGCAAGCGTGCCGCCGCCCCGGGGGCGGCGGCCGACTCCTGACGGCGGCTTAGTGTTGGGCGTCGATGTAGGCCTGGGTAAAGCTCGGGTCGAAGCGCAGCTTGATGTTGCCCTCATCGCCGAACACGCCCTGCGGGGTCTCGATACCCACGACGCCGGGGTCGGGCGCCATGTCGCCGAGCAGACCGTGCTCGAAGCTGAATTCGGCGACGCGCTGCATGGTCGTGAGCAGGTCGTCGCTCTCGATCAGCTCGAGGGCCTCGGCGGGGTCGGTGTAGAGGTAGGTGGCGTCGAGCTGGGCGCGATAGCCCGCAAGGTCGGTGCCGGCGGCCTCGGCCATCTGTGAGAGCGCCTCTTCATCCTCATCTGCCATCAGCGCCATGGTCTCGTACCAGGCCCCCACCAGGGCGTGGCCGAGTTCGGGGTGGTCGGCCAGGGTCTGGGTATTGACCACCATCAGGTCGAGGATCTCGCCGGGAATCTCGCTCGAATCGAAGACCAGGTGGCTGCCCTCGAGGTCGGTCACGGTGGAGAGCTGGGGGTTCCAGGTCACCACCGCGTCGATGCTGTCGCGGCTGGCGAAGAGCCCGGCAATATCGGCGTCGCCGGTGTTGACGGTGGAGACGTCGCGTTCGCTCAGGCCGACGCTGTCCAGGGCCCGAGCCAGCAGGTAGTGGGAGACGCTGAACTGCACCAGGTTGACGTCACGCCCGGCGATGTCCTCCAGGCCGTCGGCATTCTTGAGCACCACGCCGTCGTTGCCGTCGGAGTAGTCGCCGACGATCAGGGCGGTGGAGTCGACGCCGCTGGCCGCGGGGATGGTCAGGGCGTCCATGTTGGTCATGGCACAGCCGTCGACGTTGCCGGAGGTGAACTGGTTGATCGACTCCACGTAGTCATTGACCTGAATGACGTCGATCTCGATGCCGTACTCCTCGGCCCAGCGGTCGACGATGCCCGCCTCCTCGGCATAGCCCCAGGGCATCCAGCCGGCATAGATCGACCAGCAGACGCTGAACTGCTCGCGCTCCTGGGCCTGGAGGGGGGCAGCGGTCAGCGCCGACATCGTCAGCGCGGCCGAGACGGCGGCGGCGAGGGGGAGACGCTTGAGCGTGAAGGAGAGGGGACGCGGCGACTGGGACATGGTGGGCCTCCAATGGGCTCGGGAAAATATCGGGGGTATCGGCGCATCCGGCTGCACCTGATCCTCCCGGGCTTTTCTCCCGCCGTGTAACCTTGCGCTGAGGGCGGGAATGCCGCTGTAGGCGAATCCGTCCTGCGCCGGGTCGACGGCTCTCGGACCAGTCATCGCATCGGGGTAGAGGTTGATGCGACCGGAACCCTAGCCGTCCATTGGAAAGCAGATTGTCTGGCAGCGAGCGATGCGCTGCCGATACCCCATGTCACAACGCATCAAGCAAGGCGGGGGCCATCAGCCGTAAAGATGATGCAAAACAGTGCTGTGGGGGTGGACGGGCGTGCCGCGGGCGCCTGGGCTGCCGGGCATTGCACCTGAGCGGTGAGGGCTCGAGCGCGTCATGCACCAGGGTGGTGCTTGACGCCATCGGCCTGAAGCTGGAAGAAAACCCTCCCCGGCTTCGCCGGGAGCTTGAGGAAAAAACTTGACACCTGGCTGGGTGGCGACATGCTGCCTTCCAGCTTCCAGCTTCCAGCTTCCAGCTTCCAGCTTCCAGCTTCCAGC
>PUOM01000268.1 GCA_003552795.1 Halomonas sp.
CAAGGCCGACCGGCGATATCCCATGCCGAGCCGCTGACGCCGGGCGTACAAGGCTCCAAAGGTGCCCCTTCGAGTTTGCTTCAATGTTCTATATCAGTGTAAGCCAATCGCCGAATCCGGCCAGCTCGCCACAGACCACACGGCGATAGAGCCGCTGCAGCCGCGCGGTAAGGGAGTCCGCCGCGATGGGCTGCCCGGGGAGCGGCGCGCCGGCCCGGCCGCCGATGTGCCGCCCGTCCAGCTCGCGCAGCGGCAGGATCTCCGCGGCGGTGCCGGTCACGAAGGCCTCGTCGGCGGTATAGAGCTCGTCGCGGGTGATGCGCCGCTCCCGCACCTCGACGCCGAGCACCTCGCGCGCCAGACGGATCACGCTGTCCCGGGTGATGCCCTGCAGGCAGGAGGTCACCTCGGGGGTATGCAGCACGCCGTCGCGCAGCAGGAAGACATTGGCCGCCGAGGCCTCGGCCACATAGCCCTCGGGGTCGAGCATGATCGTCTCGTCGAAGCCCGCCTTCACCGCCGTGTTGAGGGCCAGCATGGCGTTGACGTAGTGGCCGTTGGTCTTGGCCCGGCAGAGGCTGATATTCACATGGTGGCGCGCCCAGGAGGAGGTGAGCGCGCGCAGCCCGAGCGACGCCGCCTCCGGCGAGATATAGTCGCCGAGGTCCCAGGCGGCGATCATCACGTGCACCGAGAGTCCCCTGGCCCGCAGCCCCAGTCCCTCCGAGCCGAAGAACACCGTGGGCTTGAGATAGGCATTGGTCAGGGCGTTGCGGCCCAGGCACTCGCGCTGGGCCTGGATCAGCGTCGCCTCGTCGAAGGGCAGCGGCATGTCCAGGGCAAAGGCGCTGTCGGCCAGGCGCCGGGTGTGCTCGGCCACCCGGAACAGCTGGGTGCCCCCGGGGCCGGCATAGGCGCGAACCCCTTCGAAGCAGCCCATTCCGTAGTGCAGGGTGTGGGTCAGCGCATGGACCCGGGCCTCGCGCCAGGGCAGCCACTCGCCGTCCATCCAGATCCAGCCGTCGCGATCATCGAGCGGTGTCATGGTCGAGCCTTCCTCGTCGTGGAGAGCCGACCGGCAGCGGCCCGGGTCTGGCGCCAGCCGTCGATCAGCTCCCGCTGGTGGGGCTGCAGGGCCTGGTAGCCCCAGGCGGCGATCTCGTCGTTCTGAGGGTCCGGCACCTGAGTCGCGCTGCCGGCGAGGGTCTGGATCACCGCGTGGCCGCACAGCGGCGCATAGCCCTCCGAATAGCCGCCCTCGTGGATCATCGCCAGCCGCCCCCCACAGACGCGCTCGGCCAGGGCCGTGACCTGCGCGGTCATGCGGGCGAAGGCCGCGCTGTTGAGCAGCATCTTGCCCAGCGGATCCTTGGCGCAGGCGTCGTAGCCGCAGGCCACCACGATCAGCTCGGGGGCGAAGGCCTCGATGGCCGGCAGAACCAGTTCCGTCATCGCATAGTCATAGGCGCCCAGGCCGCAGCCCGGCGGCAGCGGCAGATTGAGGTTGGCCCCCAGGCCTTCTCCCTCGCCCTGCTCCTCGAACCCACCGCTCTCAAGCGGGTAGTTGGCGGCCTGATGCAGCGACACCGTGAAGACCTCCGGGTCTCGCCAGAAGGCCGCCTGCTGGCCGTTGCCGTGGTGCACGTCCCAGTCGAGAATCGCCACCCGACCCACCTGCCCTTGCGCCCGGGCGCGCATCACCGCCACCGGAATATTGCCCAGCAGGCAGAAGCCGCGCCCCCGGCCCGCTTCGGCGTGGTGGCCCGGCGGGCGGCAGAGCGCATAGGCGCGCCTGAGTTCACCGCCGGCTACCGCCTCCACGGCGCCGATAGCCAGGCCCGCCGACTGCCGCGCAGCCGCCAGGCTGCCCGGCATGTAGGGGGCACAGTCGCCGCCATCGCCACCCCGCGCCGCATCCCCAGCCGCCAGGGCATCCAGGTAGCGGGCCGTATGGAAGCGCTCGAGATCCTCCCGGCTGGCCGGCGGCGGCTTGCGCACCGCCAGCTCGTCGATCAGCCCGGAGACCTCGAGCAGGTTCTTGAGCCGCCGCTTGCTCTCCGGGCTCTCCGAGGCGGGCTGCGGCTGCAGGTAGGCCCCCGGCGCCGAGAAGACGCCGATAGCGCCCGGGTCGTGCCAGAAGCAGCGCTCGTGCCAGAAGAACCCCGTTGTCGCCCTCGTCATGCGGGGGGCTCCAGCCGCTCCCAGACCTCGATGGCCGCGGCCAGATCCTCCAGCGACGCCCCCACCGACTTGAACAGGGTGATGGCATCCGGCGAGGAGCGCCCGGGCTTCTCGCCGCGCAGCAGCTCGGCCAGCTCGGCGCGGATCTCATCGAAGGCGAAGGCGCCCTCGTCGATGGCCTGGAGGATATCACCGCCCTCGCCCCGGGCGCCGGCATAGGTGTCCACGAACACCTCGCTGCGCGCCAGGCAGTCGGCGTCGGTCTCGCGCATGCTGGGCCGGAAGGCGCCGATCAGATCGAGGTGGGTACCGGGCGCGAGCCAGGCGCCGCGGATCAGCGGCGCGGTGGAGAGCGTCACGCAGGAGACGATATCCGCCTCCCGGGTGGCCGCTTCCAGGTCGCTGACCGCGGCCGTCTCGAAGCGGTCGGCATACTCGGCGGCCAGCGCCTCGGCCTTCTCCAAGCTGCGCCCCCAAATGCGCACGCGGCGAACGGGGCGCACCGCCGCGTGCGCCTCGATCACCATGGGTGCCAGCTTGCCGGTCCCCACCACCAGCAGCGTCTCGGCACCCTCGCGGGCCAGCTCGCGGGCGGCCAGGGCCGAGGCCGCCGCGGTGCGCCGCCGGGTCAGCTCGCTGCCGTCCAGGCACGCCAGGGGGCGCCCATGGGCCCCCTCGCTGAGCAGATAGACGCCGGCGATAGCCGGCAGGCCGTGGTCGGCGTTCTGGGGAAAGACGTTGACCATCTTCACGCCGATATAGCCATCGCGCTCCCAGGCCGGCATCAGCAGCAGGGTCGCCTCGCCGTCGGGGCGCTGCATGGCGTGATGGTGGCGAGGCGGCGACGCCACCCCTTCGCGAAAGGTGTGCGCCAGGCGCTGCACCAGGGGCTCCCAGGGCAGCGCCTCGGCCACCTCGGGGGCCGAGACGACTCGCATATCAGGCCTCCGGGATCGCCGCAGTGACCATGATCTCCACCTTGAACTCGGGCAGCGCCAGCTTGGCTTCCGTGGCGGCACGCGCCGGCGGGCGGCCGGCCACCACCCAGGCGTCCCAGACGCTGTTCATCTCGGCGAACTCCGTCATGTCGGTGACCCACACCAGGGCGCTGAGCACGTGCTCCTTGGAGGTCCCCGTGGCGGCCAGCAGACGGTCGATCTTGGCCAGCACCTGCTCGGTCTGGCCGCGCATGTCGGCACTGGTGTCGTCGGGCACCTGGCCGGCCAGGTAGACGGTACCGTTGTGGACGGTGGCCTGGCTCATGCGGGTGTTGCTGTCGTGATAGGTAACGGTCATGGCGTCTCTCTCGTTGGCGGGGTGCCGAAATGGCACCGCTGAAGGCTGCGTTCAGGCAGCGATGTAGCCGCCCATGAAGGCGGCGAGGTTGTGGCCCAGGTGCGCGGTGGGATACCCCCCCTCCTGGACCAGCACGGTGGGCAGGTCGAGCGCCGCCAGGCGCCGGCCCAGCGTGAAAAAGTCATCGGTCTCGAGGGCGAGTCCCGCCAGGGGGTCGTCGCGATGGGCGTCGAGCCCCAGCGGCACCACCAGCGCCTCGGGCTTGAAGGCGGACATCGCCGCGATCAGCGCCTCGAGCGCCGCCATGAAGGCGGCCCCGTCGCTGCCCAGCGGCAGGGGAACATTGTGGTTCGCTCCCCGCCCCTCTCCCTCGCCGACCTCGTTGGCGCCGCCCCAGAAGAAGGGATAGAAGTCGGCGGGGTCGGCGTGCAGCGAGCCGGTCCAGACGTCGCCGCGGGCGTAGAAGATGTCCTGGGTGCCGTTGCCGTGGTGCAGGTCCACGTCGAGGATAGCCACCCGGGGGTAGCGCTCGCGCAGCACCTCTGCGGCCAGCGCCGAGTTGTTCAGAAAGCAGAAGCCGCCGG
>PUOM01000141.1 GCA_003552795.1 Halomonas sp.
GACGCCGCCGCGGCCCGCCGTGTCGCCCTGGCCACCCTGGACCAGCTCCTCGACGCCGCCCCCTCAACCGATCCATGAAGGAGAGCCCCATGGCACTTCCGGCCCCCCTGCCCCTCTACATCGACGGCCACCCGGTGGATGCCACCGCCGGCAACGCCTTCGACGTGCTCAACCCCTTCGACGGCAGCCTGCTGGCCCGCGTTCAGCAGGCCTCGGCGGCCGACATCGACGCCGCCGTGGCCGCCGCCCGGCGCGGCCAGCGCCAGTGGGCCGCCATGAGCGGCATGGCCCGCGGGCGAATCCTGCAGCGCGCCGTGGCGCTCCTGCGCGAACGCAACGACGAGCTGGCCGAGCTGGAGACCCGCAACACCGGCAAGCCGCTCAGCGAGACCGCCGCGGTGGACATCGTCACCGGCGCCGACGCCCTGGAGTACTATGCGGGCCTCGCCGCCGCCATCGAGGGCACCCAGATTCCCCTGCGCGAGGAGAGCTTCGTCTATACCCGCCGGGAGCCGCTGGGCGTGGTGGCCGCCATCGGCGCCTGGAACTACCCCATCCAGATCGCCTGCTGGAAGGCCGCGCCGGCGCTGGCCGCCGGCAACGCCGTGGTCTTCAAGCCCAGCGAGGTGACCCCGCTCACCGCCATGAAGCTGGCCGAGATCTTCACCGAGGCGGGCCTGCCCGACGGCGTCTTCAACGTGGTGCACGGCGCCGGCGAGGTGGGCGCCCTGCTCACCGAGCATCCCGGTATCGCCAAGGTCTCCTTCACCGGCGAGGTGGGCACCGGCAAGAAGGTGATGGCCGCCGCCGGCGGTTCCACCCTCAAGGAGGTGACCATGGAGCTGGGCGGCAAGTCGCCGCTGATCGTCTTCGACGACGCCGACCTGGACCGCGCCGCCGACGCCGCCATGATGGCCAACTTCTACTCCAGCGGGCAGATCTGCACCAACGGCACCCGGGTCTTCGTGGCGCGCTCGGTGAAGGATGCCTTCGAGGCGAAGGTGCAGGAGCGCGTGGCGCGCATCAGCGCCGGCGATCCGTTGGATCTCGCCGTCAACTTCGGCCCCCTGGTGAGCTTCGAGCACCAGGCCAAGGTGCTCGACTACATCGCCCTCGGCAAGCAGGAGGGTGCCCGGGTGCTGATCGGCGGCGAGGCGTGGGACCAGGGTGACTTCGCTCGCGGCGCCTGGGCGGCGCCAACCGTCTTTACCGACTGCACCGATGATATGCGCATCGTGCGCGAGGAGATCTTCGGCCCGGTCATGGCGATCCTCGCCTTCGACGATGAGGAGGAGGTGATCCGCCGCGCCAACGATACCCACTACGGTCTGGCCGCCGGCGTCTTCACCGAGAGCCTCAACCGCGCCCACCGGGTGATCCACCGCCTGGAAGCCGGCATCTGCTGGATCAACACCTGGGGCGAGTCCCCCGCCGAGATGCCGGTGGGCGGATACAAGCAGTCGGGCATCGGCCGCGAGAACGGCCTCGAGACCCTGGCCCACTACACCCAGACCAAGTCGGTGCAGGTGGAGATGGGCCCCTTCGAGTCGGTGTTCTGAGGAGACTCCATGTCACAGCTTCGCGAATTCGACTACGTCATCATCGGCGCCGGCTCGGCCGGGAACGTGCTGGCTGCCCGGCTCACCGAGGACCCCGACGTCTCGGTGCTGCTGCTGGAGGCCGGCGGCCCCGACCACCGCTTCGACTTCCGCACCCAGATGCCGGCGGCGCTCGCTTTCCCGCTGCAGGGCAAGCGCTACAACTGGGCCTTCGAGACCGACCCCGAGCCCCACATGGACGGCCGGCGCATGGAGTGCGGCCGCGGCAAGGGGCTGGGCGGCTCCTCGCTGATCAACGGCATGTGCTACATCCGCGGCAACGCCCTGGACTATGACGGCTGGGCCCAGGCCACGGGCCTCGAGGACTGGACCTACGCCGACTGTCTGCCCTACTTCAAGAAGGCCGAGAGCCGGGATATCGGCCCGAACGACTACCACGGCGGCGACGGGCCGGTGAGCGTCACCACCCCCAAAGAGGGCAACAACCCCCTCTATCGCACCTTTATCGAGGCGGGCAAGCAGGCCGGCTACCCGGAGACCGAAGACGTCAACGGCTACCAGCAGGAGGGCTTCGGCCCCATGGACCGCTTCGTCACCCCGAACGGCCGGCGCGCCTCCACCGCACGGGGCTACCTCGACCAGGCGAAACCGCGGGCGAACCTGACCATCGAGACCCGCGCCACCACCGACGTCATCGAGTTCGAGGGCAAGCGGGCGGTCGGCGTGCGCTACCGGCGCGGCGGCCGGATCGAGCGGGTGCGCGCCAGCCGCGAGGTGCTGCTCTGCGCCGGGGCCATCGCCTCGCCGCAGATCCTGCAGCGCTCCGGCGTGGGGCCAGCCGAAGTGCTTGACGAGTTCGGCATCGAGGCGGTGCAGGTCAACGACAACGTCGGCGCCCATCTCCAGGACCACCTGGAGATGTATATCCAGTACGAGTGCAAGCAGCCGATCTCGCTCTACCCGGCACTGAAGTGGCACAACCAGCCGAAGATCGGCGCCGAGTGGCTCTTCCTCGGCCGCGGGATCGGCGCCAGCAACCAGTTCGAGTCCTGCGCCTTCATTCGCTCCAACGATCAGGAGGCGTGGCCCAACCTGCAGTACCACTTCCTGCCCATTGCCATCAGCTACAACGGCAAGAGTGCGGTGCAGGCTCACGGCTTTCAGGCCCACGTGGGCTCCATGCGCTCGGAGAGCCGCGGGCGCATCCGCCTCGCCTCCCGGGACCCCGAGGCCGCGCCGAGCATCCTGTTCAACTATATGTCCACCGAGAAGGACTGGCAGGAGTTCCGCGACGCCATTCGCCTGACCCGGGAGATCATCGAGCAGCCCGCCTTCGATGCCTACCGCGGTCGGGAGATCTCGCCGGGCCCGGACGTCCAGTCCGACGCCGAGCTGGACGCCTTCGTGAAAGCCCACGCCGAGACCGCCTACCACCCCTGCGGCAGCTGCCGCATGGGCGAGGGCGACGACGCCGTGGTGGACGGCCAGGGCCGGGTGCACGGCGTGGAGGGGCTGCGGGTGGTGGACGCTTCGCTCTTCCCGCTGATTCCGACCGGCAACCTCAATGCGCCGACCATCATGCTGGCCGAGAAGATCGCCGACCGGATCCGCGGCCGCGAGCCGCTGCCGAGAAGCGATGCCCCCTACTACGTGGCGGGCGACGCTCCCGCCCGCGGGGAACCGCAGCGACGCCTCGAGCCATAGCGTTGCCCCCTCGTCGCCTCCAGCGCCCCGCCCTGCCCTGCAGCGCGGGGTATTTTTCGTGGGCACATTGGAATCTCAGACGCAGGAACCTAGGGGCGCTGGGGATAAGCCGTAGAGGAGGTCCTACGCCAGGGATGGCGTCGGTAGCGCCCAGGGAAGGATTCACAGCGCCTCCTCGAAGGCTTATCGCCAGACAAGCCCCGAGCTACGAGCAATCTGCGATAACCCTATGAGTAGGAGCTGGCCGGTTGCACCGATGTGGGCTAGTCTGCAAGAATTCAAACAGATGTTCGAATACTTGAGTTCCACCACAACCGGAGTCGCCCCATGCTCACCCTGATTCTCCTGCTTCTGGCCGTTGCCGGCCTGCTGGCAGTGATGCGCCGCGAGGCGGGCGCCCTGCCCGCCATGGCGGTGCTCGCCGTCACGGGCCTTGCCAGCCTGCTGCTCGCCTCCACCCTGCTGGGCCTTTTGCTGCTGGTCGGTGCGCTGGCCGTGGCGGCGGCCGGCCTGCCGGCCCTGCGCGGCAAGTGGCTCACCCCGCGCCTCTTTTCCCTGTTCAAGAAGATCTCGCCGAAGGTCTCCGACACCGAGCGCACCGCGCTGGAAGCCGGCACCGTAGCCTGGGACGGCGAGCTGTTCACCGGCAAGCCTGACTGGCAGACGCTGCTCGACTACAAGGATGAGGGTATCAGCGACGAGGAGCGCGCTTTCCTCGACAACCAGTGCAGCGTGGCCTCGGGCATGTGCAACGCCTGGGACATCGCCAAGGAGCGCGCCGATCTGCCCCAGGAGCTCTGGGACCACCTCAAGCAGGAGCGCTACTTCGGCATGATCATCCCGAAGGCGTACGGCGGCCTGGGCTTCTCGGCCAAGGCGCAGTCGCTGGTGCTCCAGAAGCTCTCGATCAGCGAGACCCTGATGGTCACCGTGGGCGTGCCCAACTCCCTGGGCCCGGGCGAGCTGCTGCTCAAGTACGGTACCGAAGAGCAGAAGAATCACTACCTGCCGCGCCTGGCCGACGGCCGCGAGATCCCCTGCTTCGGCCTCACCGGCCCGCGGGCCGGCAGTGATGCCACCTCGCTGCCCGATACCGGCGTGGTCTGCAAGCAGCTGGTCGACGGCAAGGAAGTGCTCGGCGTGCGCCTCAACTTCGAGAAGCGCTGGATCACCCTGGCCCCCATCGCCACAGTAGTGGGCCTGGCCTTCCGCCTCTTTGACCCGGAGAAGCTCTTGGGCGACGAGGAGGATCGCGGCATCACCCTGGCGCTGATACCCCGCGATACCGCGGGCATGGAGATCGGCCGCCGCCACCATCCCATCGGCAGCCCCTTCCTGAACGGCCCGATCAAGGGCAAGGACGTCTTCGTGCCGCTGGATACCATCATCGGCGGCACCCAGATGATCGGTCAGGGCTGGCGCATGCTGGTTGAGTGCCTCTCCATCGGCCGCTGCATCACCCTGCCCTCCGGCGCCACCGGCACCGCCCGCTACGCCATCGGCTGGAGCGGCGGCTTCTCTCGTATTCGCCGCCAGTTCAACGTGCCGGTGGCCGAGATGGAGGGGATCCAGGAGCCCCTGGCGCGCATGACGGCGCTGGGCTACATCGCCCAGGCGGCGGTCTATCAGACCGCCAACACCATCGACCGCGGCGAGAAGCCGGCGGTACCCTCGGCGATCCTCAAGAGCCAGCTCACCGAGTTCCAGCGCATCATCCTGAGTGACGCCATGGATATTCACGGCGGCAAGGCGGTCACCCTGGGCCCGCGCAACTACCTGGCGATCGGCTACAGCGCCAATCCGGTGGCGATCACCGTGGAAGGCGCCAATATCATGACCCGCAACCTGATGATCTTCGGCCAGGGGGCGATCCGCTGCCACCCCTATGTGCTCGAGGAGCTCGCCGCCAAGGACGCCGACGATATCAAGGCCTTCGACAAGGCGTTCTTCGGCCATGCCGGGCTGATCTTCGGCAACGCCGCCCGGGCCTTTACCCAGGGCCTGGGCATCGGCAAGCCGTCAGTGCCATTCGACACGGTCGCTGGCCCCTACGCCCGGGAGATCGCGCGCCTCTCCTCCGGCTTCAGCCTCTGTGCGGATGCCGCCATGGCGAGCCTCGGTTCCACCCTCAAGCAGCGCGAGATGCTCTCGGCGCGGCTGGGCGACGTGCTCTCCAACCTCTACCTCGCCTCCATGGTGCTCAAGCAGTGGCACGAGGGTGACAAGGTCGAGGGGGAAGCGGCGCTTCTGCACTACAGCTGCCAGCTGCTGCTGAGTCGCGCCGAACAGGCCCTGGACGAGCTGTTCGACAACCTGCCCAACCGGGCACTCGCCGGCGTGCTGCGCCTGATGGTCATGCCGCGCGGCAAGCGCTTCAAGCAGCCCCACGACGACCTGGCACGCAGCATCGCCCAGGCGGTCTCCCGGGACAGCGCCCTGCGCGAGAAGCTGCTGCGCGAGACCTGGCAGACCGACGACGGCATCCAGGAGAACCCGCTGGCCCAGTACAACACCCTGCTGGCGACCCAGGAGCGCGCCGAGGGCCTCTACCGCAAGGTCAACAAGGCCTACGCCAAGGGCGAGCTGCCCGCCGATGCGCTGCACCCCGAGCAGCGGGTGGAAGCGGCTCTCAAGGCGGGCCTCATCGGCGAGGAGGAGGCTACCTTCATGCGCAAGCGCGAGGCTCAGGTGCTGGAGCTGCTCACCGTGGACGACTTCGAGTACGACGCCTTCGTCATCGACAAGTCCAAGGTGCTGCGCCACCACCCGGCCTGACGCTGCCACTCCCCACGCCCCGGCCCAGCGCCGGGGCACTTGGCTCTCACCTTACCCCTCACCCATAACTCCTCACTACTCACTCCTCACTGCTCACGACTCTCCACTCACCCCTAAAGCGGCCACACCAGCAGGATCATGGGAATGGCCACCGCCACCACCACGACCTCCAGCGGCAGGCCCATGCGCCAGTAGTCGCCGAAGCGATAGCCGCCGGGGCCCATCACCAGGGTGTTGGACTGGTGGCCGATGGGCGTCAGGAAGGCGCAGGAGGCGCTTACCGCCACCGCCATGAGGAAGGGATCAATGGAGGCGTCGAAACCGTTGGCCAGACTCACCGCAATGGGCGCCATCAGCACCGCTGCCGCCGCGTTGTTGATCACGTCGGAGAGCATCATGGTCAGCACGAAGAGCCCGATCAGGGTCACCACCGCCGGCCACTGGACGCCCCACACCAGCATGGCCTCGGCGATCATCGCCGCCCCGCCGCTGGTCTCCAGGGCCTGGCCCACCGGGATCATGGCGCCGAGCAGCACGATCACCGGCCCGTCGATAGCCCGGTAGCCCTCGCGCAGGGGCAGCACTCCCACCAGCAGCGAGACCAGCGCCGCGCTGGAAAGTGCCACCGCCGCCGGCAGCAGCCCCAGCAGGATAGCCACGATGGCCGCGGCGAAGATGCCGATGGAGGCCAGCAGCATGCGCGGCTGGCCGAGGGTCAGGTTGCGGCTGGCCAGCGGCAGACAGCCCAGGGTGGCCAGGCTCTCGGCGAGCTCGCTCTCGCCGCCCTGCAGCAGCAGCACGTCTCCGGGGCGAAAGCGGATCTCGCGCAGGCGCTGCTTGAGGCGACCGCCGTCCCGAGCCACCGCTACCAGATGCAGGCCGAACTGGTTGTGCAGGCGCAGCTGGGTCACGGTGTGGTTGACCATCATGGAGTCGTTGCGCACCACCGCCTCCACCAGCTGCAGGCCCGCGGTATCCACGCCGCTCTTCTCTTCCTGCTTTTCCTTTCTTCTCGCCTCCTTCCTGTCGCGCTCACGCTCCTCGAGCGCCTCCTGCTGCGAGCTCTCGCGGTCACTCTCGTCGGCCCTGCCCTTCTCTGCCTTGCCTTTCCCTGCCTTGCGCTGCTCCTCGGTATCCTTCTCCTTGGCCGCCTTCCCCTCGGCCTCCTTCTCCTCATCCTCGGCGTCCTTGCCCAGGCTGAGGCCCGCTTTTTCCTCCAGCAGCTTCATCTCCTCGGGGCCCGCCTCCATCAGCAGGATGTCGCCCTCCTGGAGGGTGCCGAAGAAGGCATGACCAGCGCGGCGCTTGTCGTCGCGCACCACCGCCAGCACCGGGATGGTCTCCTCGAGTTCGCGCTGCAGCTCGCGCAGGGTCAGGCCGTTGGCCTTGGACTGCTCGCCGACGCGCAGCTCCACCAGGTAGTTGGCGGTATCGAACATCGCCTCCGTGGAGGCCTTGCCTGCGCGTTGGGGGACCAGGCGCCAGCCGATCAGCAGGATAAAGGTCAGCCCCGCCAGGGCCACCGCGGCGCCCACCGGCGTAAAGGAGAACATGCCGAAATTCTCGCCGGTCACCGAGCCGCGGTAGCTGGCGATGATGATATTGGGCGGGGTACCGATCAGGGTGGTGAGCCCCCCCAGCAGCGAGCCGAAGGCCAGAGGCATCAGCAGCAGCGACGGCGAGGCGTCATGCTCCCGGGCCAGGCGCATGGCCACCGGCAGCAACAGCGCCAGGGCGCCCACGTTGTTCATGAAACCGGACAGCACCACCACGGTGCCGGTCAGGGCGGCCAGCTGCAGGAAGAGCCGGTCCCCCACCTTGAGCACCTGCTCGGCGATGACGTCCACCACGCCGGAGCGCTCGAAGCCGCGGCTGAGCACCAGCACCGCCGCCACGGTGATCACCGCCGGATGCCCGAAGCCCAGGAAGGCCTCCTCGCCCGGCACCAGGCCCAGCATCACCGAACCGAGCAGCGCGGCCAGCGCCACCAGATCGTAGCGAAAGTACCCCCACACGAAGGCGACAAGGGTCAGCCCGAGCACGATGAAGACCAGGGTGCTGTCGGCCATGAATTCACGTCCCTGTATGAATGGAGACCTTCAGCATCGCCAGGCAGGCCGCTCGTCGACAAGTGTTTTCTTCCCCAACGACGACGCCCGGCGGAAGCCGGGCGTCGCTGCAGGCCTGAACCCAGGCCTCGTTGCCTGCTGCAAGAGGCGCTATTTCGCCATCTTCTCCAGCATGGCGTTGACGGCATCGAGGTGCTCGGGCTCGTTGTGGCACATGCCCTGGAACACCGCACAGAGGTCGAGGAAGTCCTTGAGCTCGGTGCGCTGGGCCATCTTCATCAGCCGCTTGGTGAGGCGCGTCGCCTTCGGCGGCTGGGCGGCGATGCGGGCGGCGAGCTCGCCCGCGGTCTCCATCAGCGCCTCGGGGTCGGTCACCTCCAGCACGATGCCGTATGCCTTCGCCTCATCGGCGTCGATCACCCGCCCGGAGAGGGTCAGCTCGAAGGCGCGCTGGTAGCCGATCAGGCGCTGCATGAACCAGGCACCGCCGTCACCGGGGATGATGCCCAGATTGAGGAAGGTCTCGCCGAACTTGGCCTTCTTCGAGGCGATACGGATATCGGCCATGTTGGCCAGGTCGAAGCCGGCGCCGATGGCCGGGCCGTTGACTGCGGCGATGATCGGCACCTCCACTTCGGCCAGCGCCAGCGGGATGCGCTGAATCCCGCGGCGGTAGCGGGCCGAGACCTCGGCCACGTCGCCGGCGAAATCGCCGCCGCGCTCCGCCATGTCCTTGACGTTGCCGCCGGCGGAGAAGGCGCTGCCCGCGCCGGTGATCACCAGCACCGAGACGGCGTCGCAGGCGTTGACCCACTGCGCCACGGCGACGATGTCATCCACCAGGGCGGTGCCGGTCAGGGCGTTGCGCACATCGTGGCGGTCCAGGGTCAGGGTGGCCACCCGATCCACCAGGGTCAGGCGGGCGTCGGTGAGCTGGGGCAGGCTGGGCTGGTTCGCTGTCTGGCTCATCAGAGGGCTTCCTTGTCGGCTGACGTGTTGTCTGAATGTGCGCGTTCCACGATAACCCGGGCGTCCACCACCGCATAGCCGTCGGCGTTGACGATTACCGGGTTGAGGTCGAGCTCGGAGAGCTCGGGATAGGCCTCGACGATGCGCGACACCTTGAGCAGCAGGTCTACCAAGGCCGCCTTGTCCACCGCCTTCTCGCCGCGCACGCCGCCGAGAATCTTCTTCGCCTTGATCTGCTCCACCATCTCCTCGGCGTCGCGACGCGAGAGCGGAATGGCCCGGAAAGCCACGTCCTCGAGGATCTCCACGAAGATGCCGCCGAGACCGAACATCAGCACCGGACCGAAGATGGGATCGCGGATCACCCCGAGGATCACCTCGACGCCCTTCTTCGCCATGGGGGTGACCAGGATGCCCTCGATCTCGGCATCGGCGTCATACTCCCGGCAGGACGCCAGGATCGCTTCCTGGGCCTCGCGCATGGCGGCCTCGCCCACCACGTTGAGTTTCACGCCGCCGGCGTCGGACTTGTGCAGAATATCCTTGGAGACCACCTTCATGGCCAGCGGCGTCTCATCGAACTGCCCTGCGGCCTCCGCCAGCTCCGCCTCGTCGCGCACCACCAGCTCCAGGGGCACCGCGATACCGTGGTCGCGCAGGACCCGCTTGGCCTCGTACTCGAAGAGGTCGCGGCCCTCGCCCCGGGCCTGACGGAACATGGCGGTAAGCTCGGGGAGCGGTTCGACGCTGCGCTCGCGGCTCTGGCGCTCCTTCTGTGCCAGGTACTGGCCGCGCTCGCCCAGCGCCGAGAGCACCCTCACCGAATGCTCGATGGAGGCATAGATGGGCAGGCCCGCCTCGTGCAGGCGACGCAGCGCCGGGGGTTTGATCGGCGCATAGAGGCTGTAGATCACCAGCGGCTTGGTGGTCGCCTTGGAGAGGTCCACCATCGCCTCGGCGCCGCGCATCTCGTCACCCAGCAGCGACTCGGCAAAGCGGATGCTGTAGCCGCCAAACATGCCCACCAGGAAGACGCTGTCGACGTTGTCGTCGGCGGCAACGATCTCCATGCAGGTGGCCAGCAGCGACGGATTGGCGTCGGTGGAGCCCGCCACGTCGACCGGGTTGACGGTGGAGGCCTGGGGAAAGAGCACGTCGCGCAGCTTCTGACGGGTCGTCTCGGCGAGCTCGGCGAGCTCCAGGCCCGCCTCGGCCAGGCGGTCGGAGGCGATGGTGGCCTGGCCGCCGCCGTCGGAGATCACCGCCACCCGCTTGCCGCGAGCCTTCTGCAAGAGGCCCAGTCCCTCGGCCACCGGCAGGATCTCGTCGGAGTGCTGCACCACGCTGACCCCGGACTGCTTGAGCAGGTCCACGGTCATGGCATAGCTGCCGGCGAGCGCCCCGGTGTGGGAGCTGGCCGCCTTCTGGCCCGCCTCGGTGGAGCCGGACTTGTAGACCACCACCGGCTTCATGGCGGTCACCTCGCGCGCCACGTCGAGGAATTTGCGACCGTCGCGGAAGCCCTCCACGTAGAGGGTGGCGACCCGGGTGTTCTCGTCCTCGCCGAGGTAGCGCAGGTAGTCGTTGAAGCCGATATCGCTCTGGTTGCCGGGCCCCACATAGGTGGAGAAGCCCACGTTGCCGTTGTGCTGGGCCTCGAGTGCCAGCGACAGCAGCATGTTGCCGGACTGGGAGATGATGCCCACGCCGCCGGGCTTGACGTTATCCAGGGCCAGCAGGTTGACCCGGTGGTGCAGGTTGAACAGACCCGAGGTGTTGGGGCCGATCAGGCGCACGCCGTGGGCGCGGGCCTTCTCCAGCATCTCGCGCTCAAGCGCAGCCCCCTCATCGCCCACCTCGGCGAAGCCGCTGGCCAGAATCACCGCCCCCTTGATCCCGCGGCGACCGCACTCGGCGATCAGCCCCGGCACCGAGGCCGCCGGCGTACAGATCAGCGCCAGCGCCGGGTTGCCGGGAATGTCGGTGACCGAGGGCCAGGCCTTGACCCCGAGGATCATGTCGGCCTTGGGGTTGACCGGGTAGATCTCACCCCGGTAGCCGTCCTTGATCAGGCCGACCATCGCCTTGTAGCCGCGCTTGGTGGGGTCGGCGGAGGCGCCCACCACGGCGATGCCGCCGGGGGCCAGGATGTCGTGGAGCGGGCTGCGGGTGGGGAGATGTCCTTCGATGGGATTCATGTGCTGGCTGACCTTGCCCTCGGGGGCGAATCAAGAGTGGGCGGTGGAGAGTTAGGAGTTAGGGGTTAAGAGTGAGGCGTCAAGAGCGAGCGAGGCCCGGGGAATACCGGCCTACTTGCCCTGGAAGCGCGGCGCGCGCTTCTCGGCGAAGGCGTCGACGCCCTCCTGCCAGTCTCGGGTGGTGCCGACGAAGGTCATGCCCTCGAGCTCGGCGCTCAGACAGGCGTCCAGGGTGCGCTCGCCGGAGAAGGTGAGCTGCTCCTTGGCCAGCGCCATGGAGAACGGCGCCTTTCCCGACACCTTCTCGGCAAAGGCCAGGGCAGCGTCGAAGAAGCCGTCATCGGGGTAGTGGCGGTTGGCCAGGCCGATGCGTACGGCTTCGGCACCGTCGATGCGCTCGCCCAGGAAGACGAGCTCACGGGCCTTGGCCAGCCCCACCAGGCGCGGCAGCAGCCAGGTGACGCCGCCGCCCAGGAAGTTGCCGATGGAGACCTCAGGCAGGCCGATCTGGGCGCTGTCGGCCATCAGCAGGAAGTCCGAGGCGATGGCGAGCTCCGCCCCGGCACCCAACGCGAAGCCGTTCACCGCGGCGATCACCGGCGTCTGCATCTGCATCAGGCGCTTGCAGACGATCTGCTCGCCCTGCAGGTACTGGCGACGGTCGAAGGCGGTGCGGCCCTCCTTGTGCTCCTTGAGATCCGCGCCCACACAGAAGGCACGGCCCTCGCCGATCAGCAGCACGACACGCACCTCACCGTCTTCCTCGGCACGCGTCAGGGCGTCGTTGAGCTCGCTGTAAAGCGCCTCCGTCACGGCGTTGAGGCGATGGGGGCGGTTGAAGCGGATCTCCTGAACCTGGCCGTGGCGGCGAAGGATCAGGGTGTCGTACTCGGCTTGGCTCATGGGGGAGGACGCTCTCATGGACATGGAACAGGAGTGGGGCGAAGGGTTTCGATAAGCGGCGGCGGCTCATCGCCGGGGAAACAAACGTGTCATTACGAAAACACATGCAGCACAGATGTGCTGACGCGCATCCTAGCCAAAGGCCGCACGGGCGTCAACACGTGCGTGTCGAGAGACTCGCCATGAAGAAACGAATGTGTCATTTCGAGTCGCGGCCCATCGGGTACAATGGCGGCCCTGCGACACCCAACCCAGGAGAACAGCGTGCTGGAACAGGATCGACGCGACGCCACCGAACCGCTTGCCGATCACGGCCCCGCTCGACTGGACGCCGTGAACCGGCAGCTCGCCGAGGCCTATCCGGAGCTCAGCCCCCAGCTGAAGCTGGCCGCCGGCTATGTGCTCGAGCACCCGGTGGAGATCGCCTTCCAGTCGATCCGCAAATCCGCCACCGCCGCCGAGGTGACCGCCTCGACCCTGGTGCGCCTGGCCAAGCGGCTGGGCTTCGAGAGCTTCGATCAGTTCCGGGAGGTGTTCCAGTCGGCGGTCCAGGCCGGACCGGTGGAGCTCTCCGGTCGCGCCAGCCAGCTGCGCAGCCTGGCCAGCCAGACCGACGACCAGGTGTTTCTCGACGTGGGCGACGCCGCCTTCGACAACATCGGCCGACTGTTCACTGCCGACAACCAGCAGCGCGTTCGCGAGGCGGCCAGGCGGCTGCTGGCCGCGGAGAAGATCGCCGTGGTGGGGTTCCGGGACACCTTCGCCTGCGCCTACCACTTCGCCTACGTGGGGCGCATCGCCATGCCCAATATCCAGCTGATTCGCGGCCAGGAGGGGGGGCTGCTCACCGAGCTTTCCCCCTTCGGCGAGGGCGACATGGTGGTGGCCTTCGGTTTCGAACCCTACTGCGCCGAGACCATGCGGGCGCTGGAGATCACCCGGGCGGCGGGGGTCGACGCCATCGTGGTCACCGACACCATGCGTTCGCCGCTGGTGCCGGGGGCCAGCATCACCTTCCCGGTGGCCAACGCCACCCCGCACTTCTTCCCGTCGATCCTCTCGGCGATCACCCTGATCGAGGTGCTGCTGGCGGAGTGCGTGGCCTTCGGTCCCGACGACCTGGTCGACAACGTGGCGAGCTTCGAGTCGCGGATGCGCGCCATGGGCGCCTATGTGGAGCAGGAGTAGCGAGGCGAGGCTCCCGCGAGACGCCCCGCCTCAGCGGCCCGGCAGCGCCAGGAGGGCGTCGAGATCGAGCTGCGCTTCCAGGCAGTCGGCCAGCCGGTCGAGCTCCCGCTGGCGGTGGGCGTCGTAATCCACCGCCGCCTCTGCCCCCTCCAACCCGCAGCGGGCGAGCAGCGCCGCGCAGGCCTCGGACCGGTCGAACAGGCCGTGCAGATAGGTGCCCAGAACCCGGCCGTCGGCGCTGACGGCGCCGTCGGGCCGGCCTTCCAGCTCGCAAAGCGGCCGCGCCAGGGCAGCCCCCTCGCTCACCCCGTTGTGGATCTCGTAGCCGGTGATCGGCACCTCTTCGGCTAGCAAGCGCCCACTCACATTGCGCAGCTGCTTGCCGGCGACCATCCGGGTCTCGAACGCCAGCAGCCCCAGTCCCCGACTCGAGCCCGCCAGCCCCTCCAGGCCCTCGGGGTCGTGAATCGCGTTACCGAGCATCTGGAAGCCGCCGCAGATGCCGAGCACCCGGCCCCCGTAGCGCAGGTGACGCATGATCGCTTCCTCCCAGCCCTGGGCGCGCAGCCAGGCGAGATCGCTACGCGTGCTCTTGCTGCCGGGCAGGATGATCAGATCGGCGGGCGGGATGGGGCGGTTCGGGCCCATGAAGGTGAGTTCGACCCGGGGATGCAGCCTCAGGGGATCGAAGTCGTTATGGTTGCTGATGCGCGGCAGCGCCGGCACCACGACCTTCAGGGTGGCGCCCTGCCCCACCCGGCCGTCGCGGCCGATGCTGTCCTCGGCGTCCAGCAGCAGCCCCTGCAGATAGGGCAGCGTGCCGAACACCGGCCTGCCGGTGCGCTCGGTGAGCCAGTCGAGCCCCGGTTCGAGCAGGGCGATGTCGCCGCGAAAGCGATTGACGATAAAGCCACGGGTGCGGGCCTGCTCTGACGGGGAGAGCAGCTCGAGCGTGCCCACCAGCTGGGCGAAGACGCCGCCGCGGTCGATGTCGCCCACCAGCACCACCGGGCAGTCGACCATTTCGGCGAAGCCCATGTTGGCGATATCGCCCTCACGCAGGTTGATCTCCGCCGGGCTGCCCGCCCCCTCGGCGACGATCACCTCGAAGCGCGACGACAGCGCCTGCCAGGCCGCCAGCACGCTCTCCCGCGCGGTGCGCTTGAAGGCGTGATAGTCCAGGGCGTCCATATGGCCGTGTACCCGGCCGCGCAGGATCACCTGGGCGCCGCGGTCGCTCTCGGGTTTGAGCAGCACCGGGTTCATGTCGCTATGCGCGTCCACGCCGGCCGCCAGCGCCTGCAGCGCCGTGGAGCGGCCGATCTCGCCGCCATCCACCGTCACCGCGCTGTTGAGCGCCATGTTCTGCGGCTTGAACGGCACCACCGACACCCCGCGCCGCGCCAGCACCCGGCACAGCCCTGCCACCACCGTGCTCTTGCCGGCATCCGAGGTGGTGCCCTGGATCATCAGTGTCGCCATGGAGTTAGAGCTCTATTCCTCGTTGCGCCTTGACGCCCTGCTCCTTGAAGGCGTGCTTGACCACCTTCATCTCGGTGACGGTATCGGCCAGCTCGATCAGCTGCTCGGGGGCGTAGCGGCCGGTGACCACCGCGTGCTGCATGGCCGGCCGCGACTGCAGGTCGTCGAGCACCCGGTCGAGGTCCAGGTAGTCGTAGCGCAGGGCGATATTGAGCTCGTCGAGCAGCACCAGGTCGAAGCTCGAGTCAGCGAGCATCCGCCGGGCCACCTCCCAGGCGGCCTCGGCGGCGCGGGTGTCGCGCTCGCGGTCCTGAGTGTCCCAGGTGAAGCCCTCGCCCATCACGTGATACTCGACGCCCGGCACCTGGCGGAAGAAGGCCTCCTCGCCGGTCTCCCGCGTGCCCTTGATGAACTGCACCACGCCCACCTTCATGCCGTGGCCTAGCGCCCGGGCCAGCATGCCGAAGCCGGAGCTGCTCTTGCCCTTGCCGGGGCCGGTGAGCACCAGCAGCAGGCCCTGCTCCTTCTGGGCGCCGGCGATGCGCTCTTGCATGATCTTCTGCTTGGCCGCCATGCGTTCGGCATGGCGCTTCGGATCGACCTTTTTCATTTGATCACCTCACGGGTACGAAAACGGGGGCGCCGTCGATCTCGGCGGTGGCCAGGCGCTGGCCGTAGAGCCGCTCCAGGGCACTGGTCACCAACATGCTGTCAGCCGGCCCCCAGCACGCCTCGCCGTCGGGATAGAGCAGCAGCAGGTGGTCGCACCAGCGCGCCGCCAGGTTGAGATCGTGCAGGCACATCATCACCGCGCGGCCCTCGGCGGCCTCACCCGCGAGCAGGGCCATCACCGCGGTCTGGTGGTGCAGGTCGAGATGGTTGGTGGGTTCGTCGGCGAGCCAGATCTGCGGCGCCTGGGTCAGCACCGTGGCGACGGCCAGGCGCTGGCGCTCACCGCCAGAGAGGGTGCTGACCAGGCGCTCGGCCAGATGCGCCACGTCGAGCCGCTCGAGGGCCGCCTCGGCCAGGCGCAGGTCCTCGCCGCCCTCCATCTGCCAGGCCGAGAGCCACGGATGCCGGCCGATCAGCGCGGTCTCGCGCACCGTGGCGGGAAAGCCGTCGTGGCGCTCCTGGAACACCAGACCCAGGGTGCGCGCCACCTGGCGCCGGCCCAGCGCCGCCAGCGGGCTGCCGTCGATCAGTACCTGGCCCATCCGTGGGGCACGCAGCCCGGCCAGGGTGTGCAGCAGCGTGGTCTTGCCGGCGCCGTTGGGGCCCAGCACGCCCCACACCTGCCCCGGCTCGACGCTGAGGCTGAGCGCCCGGCCGTCGCGCCGCTCCGGCACGTCGATCACCAGCTCGCGGGTCTCGAGGCGGTTCATCGGCGGCCCCCATGGCGCGGGTCGTACAACAGGGCGCCGGGCACGCCAGTCGTGACCCGATCCCTATTCGGTGCAGGTCGCATCAGCGGCTCCGGTAGAGCAGGTAGAGGAAGGTGGGTACGCCGAGCAGCGCGGTGATCACCCCCACCGGCAGCTGCTCCGGCGCGATCATCGTGCGCGCCAGGGTGTCGGCCAGCACCAGCAGGGTGCCGCCGGCCAGGGCACAGGCCGGCAGGATCAGGCGCTGGTCGTTGCCCAGCACCAGGCGCAGCATGTGCGGCACCACCAGGCCGACGAAGCCGATGCTGCCGGCGGTGGTCACCGCGGTGGCGGTGAGCACGCTGGCGACGAGGTAGATCGTCCACTCCAGCGGACGCACCCTGACCCCCAGAGCCGCCGCCTGCAGCGGGCCGCGAGCCATGACGTTGAGGCTGCGCCCCAGCGGCATCAGCAGCAGGCAGATGAGCAACAGCAGCGCCAGCGGCGGCCAGGGCGTGCGGGAGTAGGAGAGATCCCCCATCAGCCAGTAGAGCATGCCGGGCAGCCGCTCGGCGGGGCTTATTGCCAGCATCAGGGTGATCACCGCCCCCCAGCCGGCGGCCACCACCACGCCGGTGAGCAGCAGCCGCGACGGGGTCCAGCTGCCGGTGCCGTGGGCCAGGCCGAAGACCAGCAGCGTGGAGAGAAAAGCCCCGGCGAAGGCGGAGCCGGTGATCACCGCCC
>PUOM01000027.1 GCA_003552795.1 Halomonas sp.
CGAGCCGCCCCGTGATAGGCCGCCAGGGAGTCGATCAGCGACTCCAGGCTCTCGTCGGCATCACGGCTCCCGGAGGTCACAGCGGGGGAGTGTGGCATCAGGCGTCTCCCGATGGTCTGTTGGAAAAGAGGGCGCCGGCGAGCGTCGATCCCTGTGACACCCTAGAGCAGATGGTGCGTGAAGAGCTGGTGGCCATTGGCGAGGGAATACTCGACGAGGAGGAGCGCGGCCGGCTCGACCATCTCGGCGAGTGGCTGCGCCAGGATCTGGTGCGCCTCCAGCCGCTGCTCGACGACCGGCGGGCGCGTCAGCGGAAGAGCTGGGCCCTCGCTCATCCGGCGAGCCGCCTGTGCCACGAGGGGCTCACCCTGCTGGTCAACGCCATCGGGCGCGACCCGGCGGCGCCCGGCTTTGCGCTGCCGGCGGATCCGGCCAGCGATCTTGCCGCTCTGCTGGTGGGGCTCGAGGCAAGGGGGGAGTCGGCGCTGACGCGTCTGGCACTCGACCGCTATCTGCGCCTGTCGGGGGACTACCCCCAGGCGCGGCTGCTCTCCCTGTTCGGCACCTGTCATGCGTTGAGCGGTGCGCGTCGCGCCCTTCAGCGTCGGCCGGCGCCGGATCAGGACCCGGAGCATCCGGCGCGCCTGGCGGAGAGCATGGCCGAGTGCCGTCGCTATCTGGCGCTGGCGGAGCGTATCGCCGAGTTTCGCTTTCCGCCGCTGGTGATCGCCGTGGGCGTGTCCGGCAGCGGCAAGAGCCGATTCACGGCGGGTCTGGTGGCTCGGCTGGGGGCGATTCGCGTCTGCTCCGATGCGGAGCGCCGGCGGATTCACGGCCTGCCGCCGGATCATCCACAGGCGGCGGCTTCCGTTCCGGCTGTGGATATCTTCAGCGAGGCCGCCACCGAGCGTACCTACCGCCATCTGGCGAGCTGTGCCGGAACCCTGCTGGATGCCGGCATCCCGGCCTGCGTTGACGCCACCTGCCTGAAACGCTGGCAGCGCGACCTGCTGCGGCAGCAGGCCGAGGCGCGAGGGCTGCCCTGTCTGGTGGTCAGCTTCGAGGCGGATGAGGCGACGCTTCGGCGCCGCATCGAGAAGCGGGCTCGCAGCCAGGGCCTCGACGTGGCCAACAGCCTGGCGCTACTCGATCATCAGCTCGCCGAGCGTGAGCCGTTCGGTGACGAGGAGCGCCTGAGTCTGGTCCATCTGGATACCACCGCGGACAATGCCGCCGAGACGCTGGTCGACCTCATCGAGGAGCACGTCAAACTGGTCTGAGCCACTTTGCCTCAGCTCATACCCTTTGTCTTGCCGCCCTCGCGTCGCGGGTGCTTCTGCTCGGGGGGAGGCGGCACGCCCAGGTTCTGGCGTGCCCAGTTGACGGCCTGGATGCGGTTGTGAACATCGATCTTTCGAAAGATGTTGTAGAGGTGTGACTTGACGGTGTGCTCGCTGACGAAGAGGCGGTCGGCGATCTCGCTGTTCGAGGCCCCCGAGCCCAGCAGGCCGATGATTTCCAGCTCACGGTGGGTGAGCCCGCAGACGGGGCGATACGAGTTGAGCTGCTGGCGCCGCAGGAAGGAGATCATGCGGGTCATCAGCGATCGCGACATCCACAGCTCACCGGCCGTCAGCGCCTGAAGCCCCTTGCAGATCATCTCCAGGCTGTCGCTGCGGTAGAAGACACCCTGCAGGTGGATGGCGGAGAGGGTCTGTATCGCCTGATCCTCGTCCTTGAGGTTGATGGCAGCCAGTGACAGGCGCTCGTCTTCCATGGCCCTGGCATGCCACTTCTGCATGAGATCTTCGCTGATATGGTCTACATCGAGCAGAATCAGGGTGGGCAGGATCTCATCGGGCTTCCACTCGCTGCCTGGCGGCAACACGCTGATCGTGCAAGCCACATGCCGGTGGAGGTAATCGATGAAAAGTTGGCACTGGGGACTGTTGGCCGTCACCAGCAGTAGCAGGTTCCTGCTCTGATCCATGTTTGCCTTCCTTGAAGTGGTGGCCAGTAGGCTTAGCCTCGGACATGGGATGGCTAATGTCGATTTCTCAGCCTGAAGCCTGGCCCATTCTGTAATTTTTTGTTACTAATTATTGGTTATAAAAATAGTATTTTTAATTCTTTATTTTCAATAAATGCCGATAGGCATAAATGAATCAGTCCGTTAACTCTCCCGAGAGGCCCTGCCGAGGCTCATCCGGTGTGGAAAAATCAGTCGGCTGTCATGATATTTATCATTCCCTTCCGTACAGCGAAGCTGGTAATGGGGCGAGGATCCGGCTCAGGCGCTTCCTGAGCTCCCCTTGCGGACCCTAGAATGGCAGGCCGTGAATCGCCAGGAGTCTCCGACATGACCTCGACCCCCCTTGTGCTCGCCAGCGGCAATGCCGGCAAGCTGCGCGAGTTCCATCAGCTGCTGGCGCCGCTGGGCTTCGATGTCAGGCCCCAGGCCGAGTATGACGTTCCCGACGTCGAGGAGACCGGCCTGACCTTCGTCGAGAACGCCCTCCTCAAGGCGCGTGAGGCGAGCCGGATCAGTGGCTGGCCCGCGCTGGCCGACGATTCGGGGCTGGAGGTCGATGCGCTTAACGGGGCGCCCGGGATCTACTCCGCACGCTTTGCCGGAGAGCCGAAGAGCGATGCGCGCAACAACGCCCGGCTGCTGGAGCGTCTCGAGGGGGTTCCCGAGGGACAGCGAAGCGGGCGCTACTGGTGCCTGCTGGTTTACCTGCGCCACGCCGAGGACCCGGTGCCGCTGATCGTGCAGCGCAGCTGGGAGGGAGAGATCCTGACCCATCCCCGTGGTGAAGGCGGGTTCGGTTACGATTCGCTGTTCTGGCTGCCGGATCAGGCCATGAGCGCCGCGGAGCTGCCGCCCGAGGAGAAGAATCGCCTGAGTCATCGCGGGCGGGCGCTCCAGGCGCTGGTCGGAGCCCTGGGCGGCTGCCAGGAGACATGATGACCTCGCTGCCCCCGCTCGCGCTCTATGTGCATGTACCCTGGTGCGTGCGCAAGTGCCCCTACTGCGACTTCAATTCCCACGGCGTCGGCCGCGAGGCCTCGCTGCCCGAAGCCAGCTACCTCGCCGCCCTGCTGGCCGATCTCGATGCCGACCTGCCTCTGGCCGCGGATCGGCCACTGACCAGCCTCTTCATCGGCGGGGGGACGCCGAGTCTGATGTCGGCGGCCTTCTACCGGGAGCTGCTGGACGGTATCGCCGAGCGCCTGCCTCTGGCTGCCGATATCGAGATCACCCTGGAGGCTAATCCGGGTACCCTGGAGCGCGGGCGTTTCGCGGGTTATCGAGAGGCGGGCATCAACCGCCTCTCCCTGGGGGTGCAGAGCTTCCAGGATGAGCAGCTGGAGGCTCTCGGCCGTATCCACTCCGGCGCTGACGCCGAGGCGGCGGTGGCCGAGGCCCGGAGCGCCGGCTTCGACAACCTCAACCTCGACCTGATGCACGGGCTGCCGGCGCAGACGCCGGCGCTGGCCCTTGACGATCTGGAGCGAGCCCTGGCGCTGGCCCCGGAGCATCTCTCCTGGTACCAGCTGACCCTGGAGCCCAACACCGAGTTTCACTCCCGGCCCCCCCGGCTCCCCGAGGAGGAGGTGCTCTGGGATATCCAGGATCTGGGGCATGAGCGGCTGGAAGCGGCGGGGCTTTCCCGCTACGAGATCTCCGCCTATTCCCGCCCCGGCCATCGCTCACGGCACAACCTCCACTACTGGCGTTTCGGCGACTACCTGGGCATCGGCGCCGGCGCGCACGCCAAGCTGAGCGCCGACGACGGTCGGGGCCAGCTGACCATCGAGCGACGCTGGAAGGTTCGTCAGCCGGAGACCTACCTGCGCCGGCATGGCGACCTGCGCGGATTCCTGGCGGGCCGCGGCCGTATCGACGACGCCGAGCTGCCTCTCGAGTTCGCCATGAACGCGCTGCGTCTCGTCGAAGGCGTCCCCCTCTCGAGCTGGCAGGCCATGACCGGCCGCCCGCGCGTGGCTCTCGAGGCGAGGCTTGAGGAGGCGCGCGAAAAAGGACTTCTCGTGGAAGATGCCGCTAGACTGCAGACATCCCCTAAGGGGCTATTATTCTTGAATGAACTGCTGGTACTGATCGGCCAGGATTGACGCTTCCCCCGTCTCACTGCCGATCCGTTGCCGCCAGGCGGCTTGGAGCTGCCTACCTACTCCCAAGGAGATCCAACCCATGATCAAGTTTCAACGTCTGTTCGTCCCCCTGGCCGCCGCCGCGCTGCTGGCGGGCTGTGCCACGACCGACCCCCACAGCGGGCAGACTCAGCGCAGCCAGGCTACCACCGGCGCCGGTATCGGTGCCGCGGTAGGTGCCGCCGCCGGCGCCCTCTCCGGCAGCGGCAGCACCAGCCGCCGGGATCGCGCCCTGGTCGGCGCCGCCGTGGGCGCCGCCGCGGGTGCCGGTGTCGGTGTCTACATGGATCGGCAGGAGGAGCAGCTGCGTCAGAGCACCCGAGGCACCGGTATCGAGGTCGATCGTCGCGGTGACGATATCGTCCTCAACATGCCCAGCAGCGTGACCTTCGGCTTCGATTCCAGCGAGCTGACCAGCGATGCGCGCAGCTCTCTCAATGACGTGGCGTCGATTCTCTCCGAGTACAGGGACACTCGCGTCAACATTGCCGGCCACACCGACAGCACCGGCGACGCCGACTACAACCAGCGCCTTTCGGAGCGCCGCGCCGATTCCGTCGGCAACTACCTGGCTCAGTCGGGTGTCTCCCGCGACCGCCTCCAGATGAGCGGCTATGGTGAGACCCAGCCCGTCGCCAGTAACGACAGCGAGGAGGGGCGTGCCCAGAACCGCCGCGTCGAGATCACCCTCTCGCCCATAGAGAGTCAGTTCCAGTGATCGACTGACACGTCACGTCCCTCTCGCATCGGGGGCCTGTCGCCGATGGCGCAGGCCCCTTTTTTCTTGTCCACCTTCTTGTCGAGTCGCCAAACGCCACCCATGCTCTCCTATCAGCACGCCTACCACGCCGGTAATTTCGCCGATGTCCACAAGCATCTGACCCTGCATGGGGTTATAGATCATCTATTACGTAAGGATTCCTCCATTACGTACCTGGACACTCACGCCGGTCGCGGCTCCTACCCTCTCGATGCGTCCGAGACCTCACGTCTACAGGAGTACCGGGAAGGCGTCATCCCGCTCTGGCGGGCCCGCCAGGGGCTGGCCGGCGAACCTCTGCTGGGTGACTGGCTGGCGGCCCTGGCGAGGGCTCAGCCCGACCCTTCGCGGCTGACCCACTACCCCGGTTCCCCCTGGTGGATGGGCCATCGGCTGAGGCGCGGGGATCGTCAGTGGCTGTTCGAGCTGCATCCCGGGGAGCATGGGCATCTGGCCCGGCTCTCTTTTCCCGGTGCGGTGGAGCGCATCCACGGTGATGGCCTGGAGGGGCTGCTGCAGCGTCTGCCGGTAAAGACGCCCAGGCTCTGTGCGCTGATCGATCCCAGCTACGAGCGCAAGGCGGAGTATCTCGAGGTGGCCCAGACGGTGCTGGCAGCCATGCGCAAGGCGCGTCATGCGGTGGTGCTGATCTGGTATCCGCTGCTGCCGGCGGGCCGCCACCGGGAGCTGCTCGAGGCGCTGCGCGACGGCGGCCTGCGCAAGGTCTGGTATGGGGAGTTCAGCCGTCGCACGCCGGCCCATGAGGAGCACGGGATGTACGGCAGCGGCATGCTGGTGATCAACCCGCCCTGGGGCCTCGACGAGCGCCTGGCGGAAGCGATGGCCCCGGTAGCCGAGCGCCTTGGCTCACCGGGGCGCTACCGCAGCGGCTGGTGGGTGGAAGAGTAGCTGGCGTCACTTGCCGATGCAGAAGCTGCCAAAGATCTCGCCCAGCGGGGTTGTACTGGCCGGCGCGTTCAGCGCCGATGCTGGGCGATAAGGCTCATTTGCCGATGCAGAAGCTGCCAAAGATCTCGCCCAGCAGATCATCGGCGCTGAACTCTCCGGTGATCTCCCCGAGGGCCTGCTGCGCGTCGCGCAGATCCTCGGCCAGCAGTTCGCCGGCACCGAATCCGGATAGCTGCGCCTCGCCGTTCTCCAGGGCCCGGCGCGCCCTGTCCAGTGCGTCCAGGTGGCGCCGCCGGGCCGAGAAGCGTCCCTCGGCGGTAGCGTTATAGCCCATTACCGCCTTTAGATGCGCCTTCAGGTTATCCACACCCGCACCGGTTCGAGCGGAGAGCCGAACCACCGGGGTGTCTGTGGATAACTCCGTGCCGGGGGCGTCCCGGATGGTATCGATCTTGTTGCGCACCAGGGTCAGCCGCGCCGGGTCCGGCAGACGCGCCACGAACTCGGGCCAGATCGCCATGGGGTCGAGGGAGTCGGTGGTGGCGGCATCCACCAGCAGCAGGACCCGGTCGGCCTTCTCGATCTCCGCCCAGGCCCTGGCCACGCCGATCTGCTCCACGGCGTCCGGGGAGTCGCGCAGACCGGCGGTGTCGATCACGTGCAGCGGCATGCCGTCGATGTGGATGTGCTCGCGCAGCACGTCCCGGGTGGTGCCGGCGATATCGGTGACGATGGCGGTATCCTGTTCGGTGAGGGCGTTGAGCAGGCTCGACTTGCCGGCATTGGGCCGCCCGGCGATCACCACGCTCATGCCCTCGCGCATCAGCGCCCCCTGGCCGGCGGCGGCGCGCACCGCCGTCAGCTCCGCCATGACGTCGGCGAGGTGTTCAGCCACCTTGCCATCGGCCAGAAAGTCGATCTCCTCCTCCGGAAAGTCGATGGCCGCCTCCACGTAGATGCGCAGCTCGATGAGCCGTTGCACCAGGGCCTCGACCCGACGCGAGAAGTCCCCCTGCAGGGAGTGCAGCGCATTCTCGGCGGCGGCCCGGGAGCTGGCGTCGATCAGGTCGGCGATCGCCTCGGCCTGGGCCAGGTCGAGCTTGTCGTTGAGAAAGGCGCGTTCCGAGAACTCGCCCGGGCGGGCCAGCCGTGCGCCGAGCTCAACGCAGCGTTCGAGCAGCAGATCCATGATCACCGGGCCGCCGTGGCCCTGCAGCTCCAGGACGTCCTCGCCGGTAAAGGAGTGGGGCCCGGCAAAGTAGAGGGCGATCCCCTCGTCGATCACCGCCGATTTTCCCCGGAAAGGGCCGTAGTGAGCGCGACGGGGAGCAGGGCAGTGGCCCACTACCGCCTCGGCGATCCCGGCGCACAGCGGCCCCGAGACGCGAATGATGCCGACGCCTCCCCGGCCGGGGGGAGTGGCGAGGGCGGCGATGGTGTCCTGATCGTGGGGGCTGACCATGGGAATCTCCTCGGGGTGGCGGGGTCATTGTCCGTTTCGGGCCCCGTAAACGCCAGACCCCCGCACGGGGCGGGGGTCCGGGAGGGGAGGGAAGACCGCGGTTACTTGGTCTTCATGCCCTTTCCGACGTTGGGATCGTTTTCGATCTTGCGCGTGATCACGTACTGCTGGGCGATGGAGATGATGTTGTTCACCACCCAGTAGATCACCAGGCCGGCCGGGAACCACAGGAAGAAGAAGGTGAAGATGATGGGCAGCATCTTCATGATCTTCGCCTGCATGGGGTCCGGCGGCGTCGGGTTGAGCAGCTGCTGAACGAACATCGAGGCGCCCATCAGGATCGGCAGGATGAAGAAGGGATCCTTCACCGAGAGATCCTGAATCCAGAACATGAAGGGCGCATGGCGCAGCTCCACGGACTCCAGCAGCATCCAGTAGAGGGCGATGAAGACCGGCATCTGTACCAGGATCGGCAGACAGCCACCCAGAGGATTGATCTTCTCCTTCTGGTAGAACTTCATCATCTCCTGGGACATCTTCTGGCGGTCGTCGCCGTACTGCTCCTTCAGGCGCTGCATCTCCGGGCCCAGCTTGCGCATGCGGGCCATGGACTTGTAGGCCTTGGCGGAGAGCGGCCAGAGCACCAGCTTGACCACGATGGTCAGCAGGACGATGGACCAGCCCCAGTTGCCCACGATGCTGTGGATCTGGTCAAGCAGCCAGAACAGCGGGTTGGCGATGAACCAGAGCCAGCCGTAGTCCACGGTCAGGCGCAGGTTGGGGGCCACGGCCTCCAGGTAGTCCTGAACCTTGGGACCCACGTAGAGGGTCGCACCCAGCCGAGCCTCATCCGCGGCAGATACGCTGGTTACCGGACCGGCGAAGGCGGCGACGTTGCGGTTCTGGGAATCCGTGGTGGCGTAGAAGAGGTTCTGCTGGTTCTGGGACGGCGCCCAGGCAGAGACGAAGTAGTGCTGGAGGATGGCCACCCAGCCGCCCTGGGCGTCGACGTTGTCGAAGCGGCCGCGCTGGATGTCATCGAAATCGACCTTCTCATAGCGGCTATCCGGGGGGGAGAAGGCCGCCCCCAGGTAGGAGCTCATGCCCAGGGCCACGCCGCTGGAGGGGTCCGGGCTGTTGTCGCGGGCCAGCTGGCCGATGAAGCGGGCGGAGACCGGCTCTTCGCGGTTGTTGGCGAGGTAGTAGTGAACGTCTACCGCATAGCTGCCGCGCTCGAAGCTGAAGCGCTTGATGATGTCGACGCCGTTGACCTCGGCGGTGAGATCGACTTCCAGACGGCTGTCATCCTCGGCCAGACGGTACTCGGTCTGCTCCGGGGTGAAGGTGATGCGATCGGCCTGGCCATCGAGCTGCAGGCCGGAGCGCGCCACGTAGCTTCGCGTCTCGCTGTCGGAGAGCAGCACGTAGGGGCGGTCGGAATCCAGCGTCAGCCGGTGCTGCGGCAGCGCCGCGTAGACGATATCGCCACCCTGAGGGTCGATGCGCAGATCCAGCACGTCGGTGACCACGGCGATCAGGTCGCGGCCCCTGGTGGGAGAGCTGGCCTCTTCAGGCATCGCTTCACTGACGTCGTCCGAGGCGCTGGGCGTGGCCGGCACTGCCAGACCATCCGGATCGACCTGCTGGGCTTCGTCGTTGTCCGAGCTGCTGGTGAAGGAGGGGGCCTCCGGCTCAGGGGAGGCCTGGCCATAGTCCTGATTCCACTGCACGACGATCAGGTAGGCGAGCACCGCCAGGGGGATCAGCAAGAGGAGTCGTTTTACGTCCATGAGGATTCTGCCCGATGGGTGGTGAACTTGCCGTGGGCGAGATGTAAAACATCCGCCCGAGATAGACAAAAGCCTGCCAAAGGCAGGCTGGATGCCGAGCACGGACTCTTGGCGGAGGTCCCGGCAGGGTCGGGAAGCACCATGGCCACGGAAGGAGGCTTCGACATGGTGACGACTCCTGATTGGCCGGTCATCCGCCCTGACTGGCGTTCGCGCTGGGTGTCCCGATTTCTGGCGGGTCTTCGACAGCGGCCCTGCTCGCCTCTCGCTCCAGACGGCGCCACATACCGTACAGCTGGCGGTGAAGGACCTCGTTATCGAGCTCCTTCACGCCTCGTCTGGCCATCAGCACGATATCTACCGCCGGCAGGCGCTGCTGCTGGAGGCGAACGGACTCGCGAGCGAGACGCTTGAGGCGGTTGCGGTCGACGGCACGGCGGAGGTTCTTCTTGCTGACGATCAGTCCAAGACGCGGGTGCCCAAGCTCGTTGGGTACTGCCAGGGCCATGAGGCCCCTGCCATGAACCTTGAAGACCGCGGTCTCGAAGACCTGCCGATAGTCCCTCGCCGTCAGCAGTCGCAGACGGCGGGGGAAGTCCTGACGGGACACGTACGGTCCGTGATCAGGCGCTCAGGCGCTTGCGGCCCTTGGCACGACGGCGAGCCAGGACGGCGCGGCCGTTCTTGGTGGCCATGCGAGCACGGAAGCCGTGCACGCGCTTGCGCTTCAGAACGCTGGGCTGAAAGGTGCGTTTCATAACTCGTTATTCCCACGTGGTTTTCAGGAAGAATTGGCAACTTCGAGGCGCCGGATTCCGTAGCGGAAACCGGTGGTATTCGGCTCAAGACCGGAAATTGTAGTGATATCGCGGCTCGGGTGCAATTTTTCCGTACTCCCGGCCTCCTGGCGCTGGCGCCCGGAGAATCCGCAGCCGGTACCCCGGTCCCGCTTCTCCACTGTCTCCAGCGCTACCATTACTATAGGTCTTTCTTTTGTAGATCCTGTTATTAATACAGGGGACAGTGTTTGTGGATAACTATGCTTTTTCTATCCAGTACAGTTAGATGTAACGCTTTCTATGCTGTGGATAGAGAGTGGCTCGGCGGGGGAGCGGCTGTGGTCAGCCGGTGGATAGTGTGGCCGGTTGTCCACAGCCTGCGATTGCCCCCAGGGCTCCGGACCATCTGTCCCGATGCTCCAGACAGAGTTTTCCACAGCCGCTGAGCGTCGACGGCGGGGTGTGGATAACCGCTTCCGAGGGCGATACAATGTGCGCCCGTTTTCCAACCGATGGTGAGGCCGCGTGGCGCTAGCTCTCTGGCAACAGTGTCTGGACACCCTTCAGGACGAGTTGAGCTCTCAGCAGTTCAACACCTGGATCCGACCGCTTCAGGCGGAGGAGGGGGAGTCGGGGGAGCTGTGTCTGCTGGCACCCAACCGCTTTGTGCGCGACTGGGTCAGCGACAAGTATGCCAAGCGAATCAGTGAGCTGGTTCGCGAACTGTCGCCGGCCAAGCCTCCCAAGGTGGTGCTGTCGGTGGGCAGTCGGCGCAGCGCGCCCCAGCCCCAGCCGCGGGAGCTGGGCAACCCGGTGTCGGCCGCGCCGCGTCGCCCGTCGGCCCCCGCCGTGCATACTTCGCCACGCGGCGGCGAGGTGGCCGAAGAGCGGGACTTCGACGCCCCGCGCGGGGAGGGAAGCAGGCGACATGCCGGCGGAGAGCGCCAGGTGCAGGTTGAGGGCAGTCTGAAGCACAGCAGTGGCCTGAATCCCAACTTCACCTTCGAGACCTTCGTCGAGGGCAAGTCCAACCAGCTGGCTCGAGCCGCCTCTCGGCAGGTGTCGGAGAATCCGGGGGGCGCCTATAACCCGCTGTTCCTCTACGGCGGGGTCGGCCTCGGCAAGACCCACCTGATGCATGCCGTTGGCAATGCCCTGGCCGGGCGGCGAGAGAACGCCCGGGTGGTCTACCTCCACTCCGAGCGTTTCGTGGCCGACATGGTCAAGGCGCTGCAGCTCAATGCCATCAATGATTTCAAGCGCTTCTACCGCAGCGTGGACGCGCTTCTGATCGATGACATCCAGTTCTTCGCCGGCAAGGAGCGCTCCCAGGAGGAGTTCTTCCACACCTTCAACGCCCTCCTCGAGGGCGGTCAGCAGATGATCCTCACCTCCGATCGCTATCCGAAGGAGATCAGCGGGGTAGAAGAGCGTCTGAAATCGCGCTTCGGCTGGGGCCTGACGGTGGCCATCGAGCCGCCGGAACTGGAGACCCGGGTCGCGATCCTGATGAAGAAGGCCGACCAGGCCAAGGTCGATCTGCCTCACGACGCCGCCTTCTTCATCGCTCAGAAGATCCGCTCCAACGTGCGGGAGCTGGAGGGCGCCCTGAAGAAGGTGATTGCCGACTCCCATTTCATGGGCAAGCCGATCACTCAGGATTTCATCCGCGAGTCGCTCAAGGATCTGCTGGCGCTGCAGGACAAGCAGGTGGGGGTGGACAATATTCAGCGCACCGTGGCCGAGTACTACAAGATCAAGCTCGCTGACCTGCTCTCCAAGCGCCGCTCGCGATCCGTGGCCCGTCCGCGTCAGGTCGCCATGGCGCTGGCCAAGGAGCTGACCAACCACAGTCTGCCCGAGATCGGCGACGCCTTCGGTGGTCGCGACCACACCACGGTGCTGCACGCCTGCCGCAAGGTGAAGTCGCTGCAGGAGGAGAGCGCCGATATCCGTGAAGACTACAAGAACCTGCTGCGCCTGTTGACCAGCTGACACCCGCTGCCCGCCGGTGAGCGGCGCCGAGTCGATGCCCCGTGATGGCAGCGATCCTGCCCCCTTGCGTCCCTCCCCGAGCCCCGGCTGTGTTTAAATGACCGCCTAGCCGTTCGGTCCGGGCCGTGCGGGCTGTAATCCTTCAGGACTAGACGTGGAGCCGACATGAAATTTTCCATCTCCCGCGAAGCGCTGCTGCGACCGCTGACGCTGGTGGCCGGTGTGGTGGAGCGACGCCAGACCCTGCCGGTGCTCTCCAACGTGCTGATCCAGGTCGATCAGGACCAGGTCGCACTGACCGGCACCGATCTCGAAGTCGAACTGATCGGGCGCACCGTGGCCAGTCAGGTAGAAGAGCCCGGCGCCGCTACCGTGCCGGCGCGCAAGCTGATGGATATCTGCAAGTCGCTTCCCGATCAGGCCGAGATCCAGCTCTCCCTGGAGGAGGGCAGGGCGGTACTGCGTAGCGGTCGTTCGCGCTTTACGCTCTCTACCCTGCCGGTAGCAGAATTCCCCAACATCGAGGATAGCCAGGGGAGTACCGAGCTGGCTCTGCCGCGGGGCACCCTGAAGCAGCTGATCGATGCCACCTCCTTCGCCATGGCTCAGCAGGACGTGCGCTACTATCTGAACGGGATGCTGCTGGAGATGCGCTCCGGCCTGGTGCGCGCCGTGGCCACCGATGGTCACCGTCTGGCGGTCTGCTCGCGTCCCGTCGAGATCCAGGTGGAACCGGCCCAGAAACTGATCGTGCCGCGCAAGGGCATTCTCGAGCTGGTGCGCCTGCTGGATGACGGGGAAGAGCCGGTGAGCCTTACGCTGGGCGCCAGTCACATTCGCGCTCATACCGGTGACTTCACCTTCACCTCTAAGCTGGTCGACGGCAAGTTTCCCGACTATGAGCGGGTGGTGCCCCGCGGCGGTGACAAGGTGTTTATCGCCGAGCGCGCCGAACTCCGCCAGGTGCTCTCACGCACCGCGATTCTCTCCAACGAGAAGTACCGTGGAGTGCGCCTGCACCTGGCCGAAGGCAACCTCAAGGTGATGGCCAACAACCCCGAGCAGGAAGAGGCCGAGGAGAGTATCGCCATAGAGTACAGCGGCCCGGGACTGGAGATCGGCTTCAATGTTGGCTACCTGATCGATGTCCTCAACGCCCTGGACGAGGAGCGGGTGCAGATGACCCTGGCCGACCCCAACAGCAGTGCACTGATGGAGGAGCCGGGCGGCGGCGATGCGCTCTATGTCGTCATGCCCATGCGCCTCTAGTGATCACCGGCGGCACGGCTCGTGCCGTCCTGCCTGGCGGTGTCCATGCCACTAGATCGCCTCGCCTTTCAGGGGCTTCGAAATCTTCAAGCCATTGATTTTAAACCGGGACCTCGGGTCAACCTGGTCACTGGCAGCAATGGCAGCGGCAAGACCAGTCTGCTCGAGGGTATCCATATCCTCGGCATGGGGCGCTCTTTCCGAACTCGCCAGATGCGCCATGTGATCGCCCATGACGCCGATGGTCTGGTCCTGCACGGCCGGCTGGCCGGTCCCCCTCCGCTTCCCTTCGGCGTGCGCCGCCGACGCGACGAGAGTGAGCTGGAGATCCGCCTCGCCGGCGAGCGCGTCAGCCGCCTCTCCCGTCTGGTCGAGACGCTGCCTCTGCAGCTGATCAATCCCGATGCCTTTCGGCTCCTGGAGGGGTCTCCCGCGGGACGACGGGAGTTTCTCGACTGGGGAGTGTTTCACGTGAAACACGACTTCCTGGGGGTATGGCAGCGCGCTCGCCGGGCGCTGAAACATCGGAATGCCCTGCTCAGGCATGGTAGAATGGACGATGCTTCCCTGTCGGCCTGGGAGCTCGAGTTCGTCCACTGGAGCGAGCGCATCGATGCCATGCGCAGTGCCTGGGTCGACGCCTTCCTCCCGGTTTTCGAGGAGACCCTGGCCGGCCTGATGCCGCAGCCCGGTCTGGAGCTGCGCTACTCGCGTGGATGGGACAGGCGCCGTGAGCTCGGCGAAATACTGAGCCAGGGCAGGGAGGTCGACAGGCGGATGGGCTTCACCCAGCAGGGGCCTCAGCGGGCCGACCTGGCCGTCAGGCTGCACCGTCGCCCTGCCGTGGAGGTGCTCTCCCGAGGCCAGCAGAAGCTGGTGGTGAGTGCGCTCAAGCTGGCCCAGGGACGGCTGCTGGAGGCCGCCACGGGGAGGCGCTGCCTCTACCTGATCGATGATCTCCCGGCAGAGCTGGACAGCGCCCACCGGCGAGTGTTCTGCCACTGGCTGGAAAGCATGCACTGCCAGGTGTTCATTACCAGCGTCGATCGCGACGCCCTGGCAGATACGTGGCAGCCCGCGACCCCCGTGGCGATGTTTCACGTGAAACGTTCGTCGTCGGGCGAGGGACAGCTGGCGCCACTCGAACGACAGACTTCATGATGGAGCAGTCAATGAGCGAACAGGCCTACGACTCATCGAGCATCAAGGTACTCAAGGGGCTGGATGCCGTACGCAAGCGTCCCGGCATGTACATCGGTGATACCGATGACGGCACGGGGCTGCACCATATGGTGTTCGAGCTGGTGGATAACTCCATTGACGAAGCGCTGGCCGGGTACTGCAGCGAAATCCGCGTGGTGATCCATCCCGATGAGTCGGTGACGGTCAGCGACAATGGTCGCGGGGTTCCCACCGAGATTCATGAGGAGGAGGGCGTTTCCGCTGCGGAAGTGATCATGACGGTGCTGCACGCCGGCGGCAAGTTCGACGACAACTCCTACAAGGTGTCAGGCGGCCTGCACGGCGTTGGGGTGTCAGTGGTCAATGCGCTCTCGGAGGAGCTCAAGCTGACCATCTGGCGTGCCGGAGAGGTGTTCGAGCAGATCTACCGCCACGGTGAGCCTCAGTCACCGCTGGCCGTGGTGGGCAAGACCGAGCAGACAGGTACGCGAGTGCACTTCCAGCCTTCCCCGGAAACCTTCGCCAATATCGAGTTTCACTACGATATTCTGGCAAAGCGCCTGCGCGAGCTCTCCTTTCTGAACTCCGGCGTGGCCGTGCGCCTGATCGACGAGCGCAGTGGCAAGGAAGAGGTGTTCCACTATGAGGGTGGCCTAAAGGCCTTCGTCGACCATCTCAACACCAACAAGACGGTGCTCAACCCGGTGTTCCACTTCAACGCCGAGCGTGAGGACGGGGTAGGGGTCGAGGTCGCGATGCAGTGGTCCGACTCCTTCAACGAGAATATCTTCTGCTATACCAACAATATCCCGCAGCGGGATGGTGGGACGCATCTGGCCGGCTTTCGGGCCGCTCTGACGAGAACGCTCAATGCGTATATCGAGTCCGAAGGGCTGCTCAAGAAGGCGAAGATCAACACCTCCGGCGACGATGCTCGTGAAGGCCTAACGGCGATCGTCTCGGTGAAGGTTCCCGACCCCAAGTTCTCGTCCCAGACCAAGGACAAGCTTGTCTCCTCCGAGGTTAAGACCGCCGTGGAGCAGGAGATGGGCCGACTGTTTTCCGACTATCTGATCGAGAAGCCCAACGAGGCGAAGGCGATCGTCAACAAGATGCTCGACGCCGCTCGCGCCAGGGAAGCGGCGCGCAAGGCGCGAGACATGACCCGCCGCAAGGGGGCGCTGGATATCGCCGGGCTACCGGGCAAGCTGGCCGACTGTCAGGAAAAGGATCCCAGTCTCTCGGAAATCTTCCTGGTCGAGGGCGACTCGGCGGGCGGCAGTGCCAAGCAGGGACGGGACCGCCGCACCCAGGCGATACTTCCGCTCAAGGGCAAGATCCTCAACGTGGAGAAGGCGCGCTTCGACAAGATGCTCTCCTCCGCCGAGGTGGGCACCCTGATCACGGCCCTGGGCTGCGGCATCGGCCGTGAGGAGTTCAATCCCGACAAGCTGCGCTATCACTCGATCATCATCATGACCGATGCGGATGTGGACGGCTCCCATATCCGTACCCTGCTGCTGACCTTCTTCTTCCGTCAGATGTCCCAGCTGATCGAGCGCGGCCACGTCTTCATCGCCCAGCCGCCGCTCTACAAGATCAAGCGTGGCAAGCAGGAGCTCTACCTCAAGGATGAGCAGGCGATGACCGACTATCTGACGGCCACCGCCCTGGACGGGGCTCGCCTGCACGTCAACGCCGACGCCCCGGGGATCAGTGGCTCCCAGCTCGAGGAGCTGGTGAGCCACTACCGCGAGGTGATGCGCCGCATCGATCGACTGTCGCGGGTCTATCCCAACGAAGTGCTCAAGCGCATCGTGCATGCGGCGCGTCTGGACGGAGAGAGCAGCCTGCGGGATCGGGGCACCATGCAGAACTGGATCGATCACCTGCAGGGCGAGATGGATGCGGTAGTTGCCTACGAAGGCGGGCCCCGTTACACCTTCAGGCTCGAAGAGGATACCGAGCGCAGCCTCTTCCTGCCGGCGGTGACGCTTACCGCCCACGGCGTGAACACCGACTACGTGTGGGGTATCGACTTCTTCACCAGCGCCGATTATCGCGGCATGGCCGATCTGGGCGAGACTCTGGACGGGCTGCTGGAAGAGGGCGCCTACGTGGCACGTGGCGAACGACAGAAACGCGTCGCGACCTTCTACGAGGCGCTGAAGTGGCTGATGGCCGAAGCGCAGCGCGGACTGTCGTTCCAGCGCTACAAGGGGCTGGGGGAGATGAACCCTGATCAGCTCTGGGAGACCACCATGAACCCCGACACCCGTCGCATGCTGCGGGTGACCATCGAGGATGCGGTGGGCGCGGACATGATGTTCAACACCCTGATGGGTGACGAGGTGGAGCCGCGTCGCGACTTTATCGAGCGCAATGCCCTGGTCGCCAATCTCGACGTGTGACCCGGCTTCGCCGGGCCGGGAGCTGGAAGAGCGTCGCTTCGCTCCTGGAAGCTTGAAGCTTGAAGAAAAAGCTTGACACCTGCCTGGGTGGCGACATGCTGCCTTCCAGCTTCCAGCTTCCAGCTTCCAGCTTCCAGCTTCCAGCTTCCAGCTTCCAGCTTCCAGCTTCCAGCTTCCAGCTTCCAGCTTCCA
>PUOM01000162.1 GCA_003552795.1 Halomonas sp.
CCTGCTGTGTCCAGGACTCCTGAGTACTCCCCTAGGAATACCTATGCTCGGGCGCCAAATGGCGCGATCTACCCGAGCGCTATGGTCCTTGGAAGACCGTCTACGACCGCTTCCGCCAGTGGCGCGATGACGGCACCTTCGAAGCTGTCCTGGCACGTCTCCAACTCCGCTTGCGAGAGGATGGCCTGATGGATCTGGATACCTGGATGATCGATTCGACGTCGATCCGCGCCACCCGGGCCGCCTCTGGAGGCGGCAAAAAAGGGGGCCCCAAGAACCCATAGACCATGCCCTGGGCCGCAGCCGGGGCGGTCTCACCACCAAGATCCACATGGTCTGTGACCGGAATGGTTGGCCGCTGACGTTCACCTTGTCACCCGGGCAGGACTCGGATACTCGGCACTTCATCCCCGCCATGGAGCACGTTCACCTGCCTGGGGCCAAGGGTCGGCCCCGCAAGCGCTGCCGCTTCATCGTGGCAGACAAGGGCTATGATAGTGACCCGCTGCGCCGCTACTGCGACCGGCACCGTATGAAGCCGATCATTGCCCGGCGCAAGATGAAGCGAAAACAGCGCCCTGGCGCCCCGAGGGGCTTTGATAAGCCCCGCTATCGAGACCGAAACATCATCGAGCGCTGTTTCGGCTGGATCAAGGAGCTGCGGCGGGTCTGCACGCGATACGACAAGTTGGCCAGCAGCTTCAGGGCCATGGTATGCCTGGCGTGCATAGATCGTTGCCTACGTGCCGACTTTTCGGACAAAGCCTAAGGGCTTCCGTGGTGTCAGCTTCTACATGAAGCGGTTTGCCAACACTTGACCAACCGCCGTGGTACGGATCCGTATGCCCGGTGGTGTGGGCGGACGGGGGCTAGCCCCCCTCCGACCCGATAGAAAAAGGCCGCCCGAAGGCGGCCAAGGGACGAGAGAAAGGGAAGCGGCTTGCGATCACATCACCCGCTTGCGAATCCAGGCGCTGACCTGCTCCACGCCGATCACCACCACCAGGATGGCCAGGATCACGGTGAGAGCCTGATCGTAACGGAAGAGGTTCATGGCGGCGGAGAGCTCCACGCCGATGCCGCCGGCACCGACCAGACCCAGCACCACGGCGCTACGCACTGCCTTCTCCACCGAGAAGAGGCTGGTGGCCACGAAGGAGGGCGTGCACTCGGGAATGATGGCGCCGCAAACCACGCCGCCGCGCGACGCGCCGGTGGCCGCCAGGGCCTGCCCGGGGCCGGGGTCCACCTCTTCGATGCGCTCCGAGAAGAAGCGTGCGCAGAAGCCGATGGTGTCCATGATGATGGCCAGGATGCCGGCCAGGGGCCCGAGTCCCACGGCGACCACGAAGATCAGCGCCCACACCAGATCCGGCACGGTGCGCAGGGTCGCCACCACGTTGCGGGCGATCACGCGAACCACCGGGTGGGGACTGGTGTTGCGGGCACACAGCAGCGCCATGGGCAGGCTGAGAATCACCCCGAACACCACGCCGACGATGGCCATCTGGAAGGTCTCCAGCATGGCCACGGCGATCACGTCCCAGCGGGCGAAGTTCGGCGGCATCGCCTCGCTGAAGAAGGTGCCCAGGTTCATGACGCCGCGCAGCAGCCGGTCCGGGTGGATATCGGCGCTGGAGAAGCCGCTGATGAAGAAGGCGGCGAAGGCCAGCAGCAGGATGAAGGCGATGGGGGAGGGGCGCTCAAGCCTGGGCGGTGCGCTGTGGCGCGGCGATGACTCGCTCATCGGTAGCGGCCTCCTGTGGTGTGTCGGTCTGGTAGAGCGCCGTGATATCGGCGTCGCTGATCTCGGCGGTGGGGCGGTCGAAGGCCAGGCGGCCGGCGTGCAGGCCGACCAGGCGTTCGCCGAACTCCCGGGCGAGCTCGATCTGGTGGAGCACGCAGAGCACCGTCATGCCGCGCTCGCGCACCACCGCCCAGAGCAGCTCCATCACCTCGCGGCCCGCCCGGGGGTCGAGGCTGGCCACAGGCTCGTCGGCCAGCACGATCTCGGCGTCCTGCATCAGCATGCGGGCGATGGCCACGCGCTGCTGCTGGCCGCCGGAGAGCGTATCGGTACGACGCGGCGCCAGGTGGGCAAGCCCCACCCGCTCCAGGGCCTGCATGGCGGCCAGGCGCGATTCGCGGCTGGCGGTCAGGGCGTGGCTGGCCAGGATGCCGTGGCGGCCCATCAGGCCGAACAGCACGTTCTGCAGCACCGAGAGATTGCCGACCATGTTGAATTTCTGGAAGACGCAGCCGATGCGCTGGCGCAGCGGGCGCAGCTCGCGGCGCGAGGCGCGGCCGAGGTCGACGCCGCCCAGCACGAGGCGCCCCGCGGTGGGGCGCTCGAGACCGGTCAGACACTTCATCAGCGTCGACTTGCCGCAGCCGTTGTGGCCGAGGATCACCACGCCTTCCCCGGGGCTGACCTCGAACGACAGCCCGTTGAGTGCACGGGTGCCGTCCGGGTAGACCTTGGACAGGTCGCTTACGGTCAATTGCATGGGAGATACGCTCAGTCGTTGAGGCCCAGCAGGGCATAGGACTCGCGGACCACGTCATACTCGCTGTCGTCCACGCGGACCATCTCGGCACCGACGTACTTGTCGCGCTCGCCCGGGGCGAGGATCGCCTGCAGCAGGCCGTCCGGGTCGGCCATGAAGGCCTCCTGGATCTCGCTCACGCAGTCGGCGGAGATGTGCGGGCCGGCCACCATGGGGTCGCCCGGCATGTCCTGACCGCGCTCGATGATGCGGTAGTTCTCTTCGCCGTGCTGGGCGGCGAAGGGGGCGAAGTCGCGTACGCCGGTGCCCACGGCGTCCACCTCGCCGGAGGCCAGCGCCTGCATGCGGGCGCCGTCGAGCAGCGAGATCCGCAGGTCGCGGTCGATGTCCAGGCCGGCCTGGTGCAGCATGTAGCTCGGCATGATATGGCCGGTGGTGGAGCCGTGATCCTTCATGGCCACATGCTTGCCCTCGAGGTCCTCCAGGGTCTCGATATCGCTGTCGGTGGGGGCGATGAAGACCGAGTAGTACTCGGGGCGCACGATGGCGGTGATCGGCTGCACGCCCTCGACGCGCTCGGCCATCAGCACGTACTCGGAGGGGCCGGCCAGCACGATGTCGACCTGCTCGAAGCGCAGGGCGTTGATGGCGGTGGTGCGGTTGCCCACCGGGAAGAACTCCACCTCGACGCCGAGCCGCGACTCGACCTCGCCGACGAACTCCTGGAAGGCGCGCTGCAGCTCCTCGGTGCCCTCGATGCCGGTATCGGCGAAGCGCAGGGTGGCAGGGCAGGACTCGGCGGCCTGGGCCTGGGCGGCGGTGGCCAGGGTCAGGGCGGCGGCCAGGGGAAGCAGGGTCTTTTTCACGGTGTCACCTCGGGATGGATGTGAGGATGCGGGAGCGGGATAAGGCAGATGTACCCTGCCGAAGCAAGATGACGGGGGTGTGACGTTTCGCTTACGCTTTCCTTACCCGCCCGGGCGTATCGCCGTGGACAGCGGCTCGGCTCCGGCCCGGAGGGTTGCAGCCTCCCCTGCGCGGGCCCATGCTGACGGTATTGCCGACAGCCAGTGAGGGGTTCATGGGTGCGAAGAGCTTTGCCTGGGGAGTGATGGTGCTGGGCCTGGCGCTGGGGCTCTACGGCTGGCAGGCCTGGAACCCGGTGGCCTTCGTGGGTCTGGCGCTGTTCATCGTGGGCGTGGTGCTGCTGGCCACCCGGCGCCGCGGCCCGGGCGAGGAACCTGACAAGCCGCGTCAATGAGCATATGATGGGTCAGGTCGACAGTCCTTCCCCCCTTGTGGGGTGGAGGGCTGTTTTTATTGGATGGCCGCCAAGGCTTTCTCTCTGCATTGACGGGCTATCAGGAGGTCGCATGTCACCTCGCCCCCCCATTATCATCAATCGCCTCGATGCCGAGCGCCTGCAGCGCCTGATCGACGCGGCCGGCGACAAGGACCGGTTCGTTGCCGATGCCCTCGAGGAGGAGCTCGAGCGCGGTGAGGTCGTCGATCCCGAGGAGATTCCCGAGGACGTGGTCAGCATGAACAGCCGGATCCAGTTCACCGACCTGACCCGCAACCGCCAGATGATCCGCACCCTGGTCTATCCGCACTCTCTGGCCACCACCGAGGATGGCATCTCGGTCATGGCGCCGGTGGGCGCGGGGCTGATCGGCCTGCGCATCGGCGATGTGATCGACTGGCCGCTGCCGGATGGCCACGAGATCCAGCTGCGCGTCGATACCATCTTCTGGCAGCCCGAGCGCGAGAAGCAGTTCCACCGCTGACAGGACCTTGCATCATGCCGCTTTCTCTCTGGCTCTCCCTGGCGGCGGTCTGCGCCATGGGGGCCATGTCGCCCGGCCCGAGCCTGGCCCTGGTGCTGCGCCATACGCTGGGCGGCGGTCGTGCCCCCGGGGTGGTGGCGGGGCTCTCCCATGCGCTGGGGGTGGGGCTCTATGCGCTGTTGACGGTGTGGGGGCTGGGCGCGCTGATCGTGCGTCAGCCGATGCTGTTCCAGATGATCACCTGGGGCGGTGCGGCCTATCTGGCTTGGCTGGGCATCCAGGCCCTGCGGGCCAGCCGCGCCGGGGCGCTGGAGCCGGGGGGGGCGCCCACCACTCGGCGTCAGGCGGCCCGCGAGGGCATGCTGGTCGCGCTGGGCAACCCCAAGCTGATCCTGTTCTTCATCGCCCTGCTCAGCCAGTTCGTCACGCCGGACATGAGCCTGGTCGCCAAGGCGGTGATCGTGCTGACGGCGATGATCATCGACGGCGCCTGGTATGTGATGGTGGCGGTGGGGCTCTCCCACTCCCGGGTGCTGCCCTGGCTGCAGGCGCGTTCGCACTGGATCAATCGCATCACCGGATTGCTGCTGCTGGCCCTGGCGCTGCGCGTGGTGGCCGGGCCCCTGGCGTAAACCGCGTCCACCCGGTGCCCTCAGGGCGCGATGCGCCTCAGCAGCGCGGCGCTGGGCGCGCCGTCGGGCAGCACCCCGTAGACGTCGCCGGCCTCGCCGCCCAGCCGGGCGGCACAGAAGGTGTCGGCCACCTCCCCGGGGGCGTGCTGCACCAGCAGCGCCGCCTGCAGGCACTGGGCCAGGCGCTGCGCCAGCCAGCGGGCATGGGGTTCCAGGGTGTCGGCGGGGATGGCCACCAGCCGCTCCAGCTCGGTCAGGGCGGCGTCCAGGTGGCGATCCTGGCCCCGGGCCGGCGCCACCTCCTGCCAGAAGGCGGCCAGCGCCTCGGGGTGGCGGCCCAGCACTCGCAGCACGTCCAGGCAGATCACGTTCCCCGAGCCCTCCCAGATCGAGTTGACCGGCGCCTCTCGGTAGAGTCGCGCCAGGGGTGACTCCTCCACGTAGCCGATGCCGCCCAGGCACTCCATGGCCTCGGCCATGAAGCCGGGGCCGCGCTTGTTGTGCCAGTACTTGGCCAGCGCCGGCAGCAGCCGGGCCAGGGCGCGTTCGCTGTCGTCGCCCCGGGCGGCGCCGTCGAAGGCCCGGGCGGTGCGCATCGCCAGCGCTACCCCGGCCTCCACCTCCAGGGCCAGATCGGCGATCACCGCCCGCATCAGCGGCTGCTCGGCCAGCGCCCGGCCGAAGGCGTGGCGCTGGCGGACGTGCTCCCAGGCCGCCAGCAGCGCCTGGCGCATCATGCCCACCGGCGCGGTGGCGGCATCCAGGCGGGTCTGCTGGACCATCTCGAGGAGGGTGGCGATGCCGCGTCCCGGCGGGCCGATGGGCTCGGCCCAGGCCCCGCGGTACTCGATCTCCGCCGAGGCGTTGGCGCGGTTGCCGCACTTCTCCTTGAGTCGCTGCAGCTCGATGGCGTTGCGCTCGCCGTCCGGGGTGAAGCGCGGCACCAGGAAGCAGCCGAGCCCGTCGTCGGTCCGGGCCAGGGTCAGGAAGGCGTCGGACATGGGCGCACTGCAGAACCACTTGTGGCCGGTGAGCCGCCAGCCGTCCCCGCCGGGGGCGGCGGTGGTGGTGTTCGCCCTGATATCGCTGCCGCCCTGCTTCTCGGTCATCGCCATGCCGAAGGTGAGGCCCGTCTTCTCCACGGCCGGCAGGGGGCGCGGGTCGTAGTCCCAGGCCAGCAGCCCCGGGGCCCAGCGCGCCTCGGCCGTCGGCGAGTGGCGCAGCACCGGCATGGCGGCATGGGTCATGGTGATCGGGCAGCAGAACCCCGGCTCGGCCTGAGTGAGCAGATAGAGGGCCGCCACATGAGCCTGGTGGCCGCCGCGGCCCTCCTCCTGCCAGGCCACGGCATGCCAGCCGCGGTCGATGGCCAGGTGCATCAGCTCGTGGTAGGCGGGGTGATAGCGGACCTCGTCCAGACGCCGACCGTGGCGGTCGAAAAGACGCAGGTCCGGCGGGTGGCGGTTGGCGGCCTCGCCCAGTGCCTGAACGCGTTCGCTGCCGGCCTCGTGGCCCAGAGGCGCCAGGCGGCGGGCCACCCAGTCGGGGGCCTCCCGGGCCAGGGCTTCGCGCAGGGGGAGGTCGGCCTCCAGCAGGTCGATGTCGCCCGGCGGGGCGGGCTGGTTGGTCACCCGATGAGTGGCCAGGCTGGTGCGGGGAGCCTGATCGGACATGGCGCACCTCCAGCATTGGATTGGAGAGTTGCCCTGAGCATGGTGCTCGGATCGGGGGCGGTCAACGTGACGCCACGGTGCCGACTGGGTAGGCTTGGGTCATTTTCCCGGGAGGTGTTCATGTCCGAAGTCCCTGGCGACAAGCCGTTGCCGACGCCCCACGTCGCTCGCGAGCGCATCCAGCTGGTGGATTCCCGCAACCGCCCCTGCGGCAGCGCCTGGCGTGCCCAGATGCGGCGCTTCCACTTCTGGCATCGCGCCACCTATATCGTGGTGCGCAACGCCCGCGGCGAGATCTGCGTGCAGCGCCGCACCCTGACCAAGGAGGTCTTTCCCGGCGGGCTCGATCTGGCCGCCGGCGGCGTGGTGGGGGCCGGCGAGGCGGAGCATCTGGCTGCCCGTCGCGAGCTGGCCGAGGAGCTCGGCATTCGCGGCGTGCCGCTGCGCTCCGCCGGCGGCTTCATCCACGCCGAGGGCGGCAATCATATCTACGGCAGCCTGTTTCTGGTCGAGCATGACGGCCCGCTGGCGCTGCAGGCCGAGGAGGTGGCCGAGGCGTTCTGGCGCTCCCCCGGCGAGGCGCTGGCGCTGCCGGGCGTGACGCCGGATACGCGCCAGGCGCTGCAGACGCTGCTCGATGCCGGTCTGCTGCAGCCCGTGCCGTGACGCGTCCGGCCCGGCGTCTCTCCCTCTCGGCCCCTCTGCGATGCCTTCTGCGCCACCAGGGGGGTGGCGCAGGGAAAGGCAGCGTGGCATCGTAAGGGCTAACGATCATCAAGGCCCGCGCATGTCCATTCACGACCATCAGTGCCGCACCGCTCAGGGTGAGTCCTTCAACTTCGGCGCGCTGCGCGGCCAGGTGCTGCTTATCGTCAACGTCGCCAGCCGCTGTGGTTTCACGCCGCAGCTGCGTGAGCTCGAGCGCCTCTATCGTCGCTACCGCGATCGGGGCTTCGCGGTGATCGGCTTTCCCTGCAACCAGTTCGGCCGCCAGTCGCCGGAGTCGGCGCTGGATTTCTGCAACCTCAGCACTCGGGACTATCAGGTCAGCTTTCCGCTGATGGAGAAGGTGAAGGTCAACGGTGCCGGCGCCCATCCGCTGTTCGTGGAGCTCCGTCAGGAGGCCCCGGGAGTGATGGGCACCACCCTGATCAAGTGGAACTTCACCAAGTTTCTGGTGGGTCGGGACGGTCGGGTGATCCGCCGCTTCTCGCCGCGGGACGGCGAGGCGGTGCTGCGCGAGGCGTTGGAGATTGCCCTGGACGAGGGGTAGGGCAGCGATCCATCAGCTGATTGCTGCCGCTGAGCGCCGCCCCATCAGGAGTGTCTCATCCCTCGTTCCGCCATCAGTCGGGCCATCAGTTCGTTCCAGCGATGGCGCGTCATCATGGTGGTCAGTCCCGAGAACAGCATCCAGCTCTTGCGGCGCCAGCCCTTGAGGCGGAGGTTGTGGGCCACCAGATGCTTCATCAGCTGGTAATCGTCGAAACGCCGCCACTCGCCGACCATCGACATCTGCCGACGCCCCAGCACCGGGGCGAGCTCCAGGCGGAAGACCCACTCCAGCTCCTCCAGCGTCAGGTCATGGCGTTCGATCACTTCGATCATGCGTGCGAAGTCGCGCTCGCCGGGCTCGTGCTCGAGCCACAGCGGGGCCAGGGCCAGCCATAGCTCGCCGCGCTCGTCGACCAGGGTCTGTGCATCCATCTTGGACTCCTCTGCATGGTGTCTCGCCCGGAGGTGCATCCTGCCCCAGCCGCGCAGCGGGCTCAAGGGCGGACAGCGCCCGGCGCGGCCGCTAGAATGGGCACCATCGCCATTTCATGATAGCGGGCCGGCGCCTTGCCGCCCCGACAATGACCAACAGCGAGGTCCGACGTGATCATCAAGCCCAAGGTACGCGGTTTCATCTGCACCACCACTCACCCTGTCGGCTGCGAGCGGAATGTGCTCGAGCAGATCGAGGCGACCCGCGCTCGCGGCCTGGACAAGGCCAGCGGCCCGAAGAAGGTGCTGGTGATCGGCGCCTCCAGCGGTTACGGCCTGGCGGCGCGCATCACCGCCGCCTTCGGCTACGGTGCCGATACCCTGGGCATCTTCTTCGAGAAGCCGGGCAGCGAGAAGAAACCGGGCACCGCCGGCTGGTACAACAGCGCTGCCTTCGACCGGTTCGCCAAGGCGGAAGGGCTCTACAGCAAGTCCATCAACGGTGACGCCTTCTCCCACGAGGCCCGCGAGAAGGCCATCGAGCTGATCCGGCAGGACCTTGGCCAGGTGGACCTGGTGGTCTACTCGCTGGCCTCGCCGGTGCGCAAGCTGCCGGATTCCGGCGAGCTCAAGCGCTCCAGCCTCAAGCCGATCGGCGAGACCTACCGGGCCACCGCCATCGACACCAACAAGGATGCCATCATCGAGGCCGAGGTGGAGCCCGCCACCGAGCAGGAGATCGAGGACACCCGGGCGGTGATGGGCGGTGAGGACTGGGAGCTGTGGGTCGACGCTCTGGACCGGGCCGGCGTGCTGGCCGCAGGCGCGCGCAGCGTGGCCTTCAGCTATATCGGCACCGAGATCACCTGGCCGATCTACTGGCACGGCGCCCTGGGCAAGGCCAAGGAGGATCTGGACCGCGCCGCCGGCGAGATCGACAAGCGCCTGGCCGCGAGCGGTGGCGGCGCCAACGTGGCGGTGCTCAAGTCGGTGGTCACCCAGGCCAGCGCGGCCATCCCGGTGATGCCGCTCTACATCGCCATGGTCTACAAGGTGATGAAGGAGAAGGGCCTGCACGAGGGCACCATCGAGCAGCTCAACCGTCTGTTCGGCGAGCACCTCTACTCAGCCCGGGGTCAGCAGGGCGAGTTCAGCACCGATGAAGACCGCCGCCTGCGCCTGGACGACTGGGAGCTGCGCGACGACGTCCAGCAGGCCTGCAAGGATCTGTGGCCCCAGGTGACCACCGAGAACCTTTTCGAGATTACCGACTATGCTGGCTACAAGCACGAGTTCCTGAAGCTGTTCGGCTTCGAGCGGGAGGACGTTGACTACGACGCCGATGTGAACCCTGACGTGCAGTTCGATGTCGTGACAGTATAGGAAGAGAAAGCACGACAGAAGCGCAAGACAAGGAGCGCGCGAGTCCGGTCAGGAAGACGGGTTTGTGACGCGGTCGCTTACCGACCCTGGAGGATCTCATGGATACCAGAGAGAGCAAGACACCGGAGGAGGAGCTCGATCACCTGAAGGAGGTGCTGGAGCCGGAGGACCCGGAAGACCCGGACCCGGATGCCGCTCAGCCTGAGGCCCAGAAGCCGCCGCCCAAGACCATGAAGCGCCTGCTGCCCACCGTGATCGTGGTGCTGGGCCTGCTGGTGGCGGGCATGCTGATCTACAGCGGCATGGGCCAGTAGCTTCATCCGACCCTCGACCTTTGACCCTTCCCGGCCGGGCTTAGCGCCCGGCCGTCTGCTTGGGTAAGATAAGGGCTCCTTCTCGAATCGGCCCGTCCATGCAACAGCCCCCGCCATCCTCGCCTTCGTCGTCGCCCTCCCGGCGGGTCGGCGTGCTGGTGCTGCCCGGCTTTTCGCTGCTGGCCGAGGCCTGCGCCACCGAGCCGCTGACGGTAGCGGCTCAGCTCGCCGCGGCCCCCCTCTACCGACTCGTCACCCTGGGCCCGGCGGTGCAGCCGGTGGCCAGCGCGTCCGGCCAGCGGCTGCTGGCGGAACACAGCCTGGCCGAGCCCGGCCTGGCCCGGAGCGACGTCGATCTGGACATGCTGCTGGTGTGCGCCCCCGGGGCAGAGGCGGCCGACGAGTCCCTGCGTCGCCGGCTGGTCGAGCTGGCCACCCCCGGGCGGCTGGTCGCCGGCATCGGCGGCGGGGCCGAACTGCTGGCCCGTGCCGGGCTGCTGGACGGCTATCGGGCCACGGTGCCCTGGTCGCGTCTCGAGGCGGTGCGGCGCGCCCATCCGCGTATCCGGCTCTCCCGCCAGCCGTTCGAGATCGATGGCGAGCGCCTGACCTGCGGCGGGGGGACCGCGGCCCTGGACATGATGATGACGCTCATCGGGCGCCAGCACGGCAGCGCCCTGGCCGAGAGTGTCTCGGCCCACTTCGTGCTGGAGCGGGTGCGCCTGGGTGAGGGAGCGCCCGCTCCGTCGTCGGGCGGGGCCCCCGAGAGCCTGGAGGAAGCCCTGGCGCTGATGGAGGCCAACGTGGAGGAGCCGCTGACCACCGCCGAGCTGGCCGAGCACCTGGGGATCTCGCGACGCCAGCTGGAGCGGCTGTTCAAGAAGCACCTGCAGGCGGTGCCCAGCCGCTACTACCTGGACCTGCGCCTGCAGCGGGCCCGGCGTCTGCTGCGCGAGAGCGAGCACCCGGTGGGAGAGGTGGCGCTGCTTGCCGGCTTCTCCTCGGCGGCTCATTTCTCCACCGCCTACCGCAACCACTTCGGGCTGACGCCCAGGGAAGAGCGCCTGGGGTGAGCGTCACTGCGCTCGGGCCGGCCGCGCCAGCAGGGCGCGGAACAGCGAGCCCATCATCACCGGGGTGTCCTCTTCGAGGGTGAAACCGGCGTTCTCCAGCAGCGGCCGGGCCTGGCGGGTGATATCGGTGGCGATGGCGCTGGTCAGGGCGTTGAGGGCGCGACGGGAGACGCCGGCGGGGCGGTCGTCGGTCTGGAACTTGTCCATCACGCAGAGCTGGCCATCGTGACTGAGTACCCGCCGGGCCTCGGCGAGGCCGCGCGCCGGGTCGGGCATCACGGCCAGGATCAGGTGCATCACCACCACGTCGAAGTGACCGTCGGGAAAGGCGAGCGCCTCGGCGTCCATCTCGGCCGCCTGAACGTCCATGCCCAGCGCCTCGGCGCGTCGCCGGGTGTGCCTCACCATGGCCGGGCTGAGGTCGGTGGCGTGGATCTCCACGTCCCGGGGCAGCCAGGGCAGGTCGAGCCCGGTGCCGGCCCCCACCAGCAGCACCCGCATGCCGGGGTGCCAGGTCACCTGACCCAGGGCGGTCCGGCGCGGCCGACGGAAGGCACGCTCGGCCACGGTGTCATAGAGTGGCGCGTAGAGGCTGTAGCGCAGGCGGTTCCAGGCGGTGGTGTTGAACATGGGGGGCTCCTTCGACGCTGTAGCTTCACCCTAGCCTTTTTCGCAACTGCCTGTCCCATCGATGAAAGCGCCGGGGAGGGCGACTCCCTATACTCGACGGGGTAACCGATCACGGCCCCCGCCACCATCGTAAAGGATTCACCACATGAGCCAGACCCCGACCCGTGCCGATTTCGACCGCTACATGATGCCCAACTACGCCCCCCAGCAGGCGATCCCGGTGCGCGGCGAGGGCAGCCGCCTGTGGGATCAGGAGGGGCGCGAGTACATCGACTTCGCCGGCGGCATCGCGGTCAACGGCCTGGGCCACTGCCATCCGGTGCTGGTGGAGGCGCTCACCGAGCAGGCCGGCAAGCTCTGGCATGTTTCCAACGTCTACGCCAACGAACCGGCGCTCAAGCTGGCGCGGGCCCTCACGGAGCGCACCTTCGCCGACAAGGTGTTCCTCTGCTCCTCGGGGGCCGAGGCCAACGAGGCGGCCCTCAAGCTGGCCCGCCGCTGGGCCCATGACCACGCCGGCGAGCACAAGCATCGCATCGTCTCCTTCACCCAGGGCTTCCACGGGCGCACCTTCTTCACGGTCAGCGTGGGCGGTCAGCCCAAGTACGCCCAGGGCTTCGGCCCGGTGCCCGGCGGCATCGTCCACGGCGAGTACAACAACCTCGACAGCGTGCGCGACCTGATCGACGACGACACCTGCGCGGTGATGGTGGAGCCGATGCAGGGCGAGGGGGGCGTGCTGCCGGGGGATATCGACTTCCTCGAGGGGCTGCGGGCGCTGTGCGACGCCCATGATGCCCTGCTGATCTTCGACGAGGTGCAGAGCGGCGTGGGCCGCAGCGGCACCCTCTTCGCCTATCAGCAGCTCGGCGTGACCCCGGACATCCTGACCAGCGCCAAGGCCCTGGGCGGCGGCTTTCCGGTAGGCGCCATGCTGGCCAGCGACCGGGTGGCCGCGGCCTTCGCCTTCGGCACCCATGGTTCCACCTACGGTGGCAACCCGCTGGCCTCGGCGGTGGCCCTGGCGGCGGTGGAGTTCATCGACACCCCGGAGGTGCTGGAGGGGGTGAAGCGCCGCCATGCCCTGTTCCGCGAGCACCTCGAGGCGATCAACGACAGGCACGGGGTGTTCAGCGAGATTCGCGGCATGGGCCTGCTGGTCGGCGCGGTGATGTCGGCCGACTACGAGGGGCGCGCCGCCGAGATCCTGCCGCTGGCCATCGAGGAGGGGCTGATGGCACTGGTAGCCGGCCCCAACGTGCTGCGCATGGCGCCCTCGCTGGTGATTCCCGAGGCGGATATCGCCGAGGGCATGGCGCGGCTGGAGCGCGCGGTGGCACGGCTCGTGGCCGGTCAGTGAGCCGGTCCGCCGGTGCCCTGTCACCCGACGGAGATCCTGCCATGCTGGTCGTTCGCCCCGTTGTGCCCGCCGACCTGCCCGCCCTGGAGCGGTTGGCCTCCGATGCCGTGCCGCAGCTGACCAACCTGCCGGCCCACCGGGATCGCCTGGAGGAGCGCATCGTCCGTTCCCGCCAGGCCTTCGCCGCCCGATCCGATTTTCCCGGCGATGAGCACTACACCTTCGTCCTCGAGGACCTCGAGCGCGGCGAGGCGGTGGGAACCGCCACCATCCGCGCCCAGGCCGGTGCCCGGGACGCCTACTACACCTATCGCCAGGAGACCCTGATCCACGCCTCCCAGCAGCTCAACGTGCGGCGCGAGGTGCAGACCCTGGCGCTCTCCCACGAGGTCTCGGAGGCGAGCCTGCTCTGCGCCTTCTCGCTGGAGCCCCGCTACCGGGGCACCGGCGCCGAGAGTCTGCTGCGCCGCGCGCGGCTGATGTTCATCGCCCAGTATCCGGAGCGCTTCGCCGGCCTCCTGGCCATGGCCTTCCCCGGCTTTCTGGACGGGGCCGGCGAGTCGCCGTTCTGGAACAGCGTGGGTCGCCACTTCTTCATGCGCGACTACCAGGAGATCAATAACCTGGCCGGCATCCGCTCGAAGAGCTTCATCGCCGAGGTGATGCCGCAGTTCCCGCTCTACCTGCCGCTGCTCACCCCCCGGGCGCGGGCCGCCATCGGCCGCGAGCACCCCGATCACGAGCCGGCGCTGGCCGAGATGCTGGGCGAGGGCTTCATGCGCTCGCGCCACGTGGACATCTTCGATGCGGGGCCGGTGATCAAGGCCGAGCGCGAGCGGCTGCAGACCTTCCGCCGCGCCGCCTGGCACCCGGTGCGCATCCGCCCGGCCGAGGCCCTGCCGGACGCCGAGCCGGCCATGGTCGCCAATCAGCGCCTGGAGGGTTTCTGCTGCGTGGTGGCGCGCTATGCGCTGTCGCCCACCGGCCAGCTGATGCTCTCGCCGGAGCACGCCGAGCGGCTGGGCGTGGAGGAGGGGCGCGCGGTGCTGGCCGCGCCGCTCGCGCTGCCCGGCATGGGCGAGGGGCGCGCCGAGGAGCGCGATCCGGGCTACGACGAGGGAGAGCTGTGATGCGCATTCGACCCATCGCCGAGGGTGACCTGGACGAACTGCAGGCGCTCTCCCGGGAGACGGGGGTGGGCTTCACCTCGCTGCCCGACAACCGCGACTTCCTGGCCGCCAGGATCGCCGCCACGGTGAACGCCTTCGAGGAGCGCGTGCCGGCGGACCGTCGCAACTACTTCTTCGTGCTGGAGGACGAGGCCAGCGGCCACCTGGCCGGCTGCTGCGCCATCGAGGGCGAGGTGGGGCGCGAGGTGCCCTTCTACCACTACCGGGTGGGCACCCTGGCCCACTCCTCGGTGCAGCTCGATCTGCATCGCACCATCGACAGCCTCTTCCTGTGCTCCGATCACACCGGGGATGCCGAGGTGGCCTCGCTGTTCCTGCGTCCCGAGTACCGCGGCCGCGATCGTCGCCACCAGCGCAACGGGGCGCTGCTCTCCATGATGCGCTGGCTGTTCATGGCGGAGTTCCGCGACCGCTTCCCCGACAAGGTGCTGGCGGAAATGCGCGGCGTCTTCGACGCCCGGGGCAGAAGCCCCTTCTGGCACTGCCTGGGCAGCCACTTCTTTCCGATGGACTTCAATGAAGCCGACCGGCTGACGGGGCTGGGCCAGAAGAGCTTCATCGGCGAACTGATGCCCAAGTATCCCATCTACACCCCCTTTCTCTCCGCGGAGGCGCGGGCCTGCATCGGCCAGGTCCACGAGCAGACCCGACCGGCCCTGGCCATGCTCAAGAAGGAAGGGCTGCGCTGGGAGGGCTATATCGACATCTTCGACGGCGGGCCCACGGTGGAGGCCTACATCGACGACGTGCGCGGCGTGAGGCTCTCCCGGCGCTGCCGGGCCGAGATCGATCCGGCGCTGGGCGAGGAGAGTGCGCGGCCGCGCTGGCTTGCCGCCACCACCGGCATGGCGGATTTTCGCGCCGCCTGGGTGGGGCGCGGCCCCGATGCGGCGGGCGTGCTCAGGCTCTCCCCCGGCGAGACGGCGCGGCTGGAAGTGGAAGGCGGCGCCCCCCTGAGGGTCCTGGATACCGAGGAGCAGATCTGATGAAGGCAAGACGAGAGCAGCTGATTGGCAGCGACTGGCAGCCCGGGGCGGGGCGGACCTTCACCAAGCACGACCCGGTCTCCCGGGAGCGCCTCTGGGAAGGGCGCGCCGCCAGTCCCGACCAGGTGAGCGCCGCGGTGGCGGCCGCTCGTGAGGCCTTCCCGGCCTGGGCGCGGACGCCCCTGGCCGAGCGCCAGGCGCTGGTGGAGCGCTTTCGCGAGGTGCTGGAGCGCCACCGCGAGGACCTGGCCGCGGCCATCGCCCACGAGACCGGCAAGCCGCTGTGGGAGTCGCGCACCGAGGTGGGGGCGATGATCGGCAAGGTGGCGCTCTCGATCCGCGCTCATCAGGAGCGCACCGGCGAACGGGAGCGCGACCTGGGCGATGCCCGGGCCGTGCTGCGCCATCGCCCCCATGGGGTGCTGGCGGTGTTCGGCCCCTACAACTTCCCCGGTCACCTGCCCAACGGCCATATGGTGCCGGCGCTGCTGGCCGGCAACTGCGTGGTCTTCAAGCCCAGCGAGCAGACTCCGCTGACCGCCGATCTGACCCTGCAGTGCTGGCGGGAGGCGGGGCTCCCCGCCGGGGTGATCAACCTGACCCAGGGGGCGGCGGCTGTCGGCCAGGCGCTGGCCGCCGAGCCGGGCATCGACGGCCTGCTGTTCACCGGCAGCGCCCGGGTGGGCGGCCTGCTGCACCGTCAGTTCGCCGGGCAGCTGGACAAGATCCTGGCCCTGGAGCTGGGCGGCAACAATCCGCTGGTGGTGAAGGATGTGCCGGATCAGGAGGCCGCGGTGCTCACTATCCTGCAGTCCGCCTTCCTCTCCGGGGGCCAGCGCTGCACCTGCGCCCGGCGGCTGATCCTGCCCGAGGGGCCGGTGGGGGATCACCTGCTCGATGCCCTCTGCGATGCCATCTCGCGGCTGCGGGTGGCCGGCCCCTTCAGCGAGCCCGCCCCCTTCTACGGCGGTCTGGTGAGCGTGGCGGCGGCCGACGGATTGCTCGAGGCCCAGGCGGCGCTGGAATCCCGTGGGGCCACCGTGCTGGCGCGCATGGAGCGCCTGGAGACCGACACCAGCCTGCTCTCCCCGGCGCTGATCGACGTCACCGGCCTGGAGGTCCCCGACGAGGAGCACTTCGGCCCGCTGCTCAAGGTGCAGCGCTACCGCGACTGGGACGAGGCGATCGCCCTGGCCAACGACACCCGCTACGGTCTCGCCGCCGGGCTGATCGGCGGCGAGCGCGCCGACTGGGACGACTTCATGCTGCGCATCCGTGCCGGCATCAACAACTGGAATCGCCAGACCACCGGCGCCTCCGGGGATGCGCCCTTCGGCGGGGTGGGGGAGAGCGGCAACCACCGGCCCAGCGCCTTCTATGCGGCGGACTACTGCGCCTATCCGGTGGCCTCCATGGAGAGCGAGGCGCTCCACCTGCCCGACCAGCTGCCGCCGGGGGTGAGCCTGTGAGCACCAGCCAGCCCCCCGACTACCGCGAGGTCAACTTCGACGGTCTGGTGGGCCCGACCCACAACTATGCGGGCCTGGCGCTGGGCAACGTCGCTTCCATGAGCCACGGCGGCCTGGTGGCCAATCCCCGTGAGGCCGCCCTGGAGGGGCTGGCCAAGATGAAGGCGCTGATGGACGCCGGCTACCTCCAGGGGGTGCTGCCGCC
>PUOM01000166.1 GCA_003552795.1 Halomonas sp.
CCGAGGCCGCGGCCACCGACCCAGCGCGTCAGCCGGGCCTCGTCGAGCAGCGCCTTGATCAGCCCGGCAATGGTCAGGCCGAGCAACAGCCAGGGGGCGGCCGAGAGGGCAACGGAGAGGGTGGCGGCGACAAGGGTCATGCGGGGCATCTCCGGCAATGGCGTCGACTCATTCTGTCACGGGAGAGGGGCAGGGGAGTACTCGGCGTCCGGGCCAGACGCTGCGTCAGCGGTGTGCCACGCTGCCGAGGCAGGCCGGCAGGCTGTCGTGGAGAGTGTGCGGCACGATGCCGAGGTCATCGAAGGTCCCCACGCCCTCGCCGACGAGGGTGTCTCGCTGCATCAGGATCACCTGGTCGCGGGTCAGGGGTGGGGAGGGCAGAGGGGTGAGCAGTAACGCTGCCAGGCGCCACAGGAAGAAGGGCACCGGCAGCAGGGGGCGTCGGCACTCCAGGTGGGCCAGCAGCTGCTCGATCACCTGTCGGTAGCGCAGCACCTCGGGCCCGCCCAGTTCGAACAGCCGGCGTGAGAGGGGGCGGGTGTCGCTCAGGCGCACCGCTGCCCGCGCCACGTCATCCACATGCACCGGCTGCAGCCGGGTGTCGCCACGGCCAAACAGCGGCAGCGCCGGCAGCCGGGCCAGGCGCACCAGCGCACTGAGGAAGGCGTCATCGGGGCCGAACAGCACGCTCGGGCGAAGCAGGATCGCCTTGGGCAGGGCGTCCACTACGGCGTGTTCGCCCGCGCCGCGGGCGCGCACATAGGCCGAGGGGGAGTCCATGCTGGCGCCGATGCCCGAGACGTGGACGAATCGCGTCACGCCGGCCTCCCGGGCGAGTCGAGCCAGGCGGGCGGCGCCCTCCACGTGGATCGCCTGGAAGGTCAGCCCTGCCCGGGGGCGCTCCACATAGAGACTCACCGCGTTGATCACCGCGCCGCTGCCCTCAAGGGCGGAGGCGATCTGCTGCTCGTCCCTCAGGTCACAGGCCACGGCCTCCACGCGGTCGCCCGCTTCCCACCAGTCGGGCAGGCTCGGGTGCCTTGCTGCAATGCGCACCGGCCTTCCGGCTTCCACCAGTTCGCGTACCACGGCGCGGCCCAGAAAGCCGGTGCCGCCGAATACCGTGGTCGGGCCTTCGGGCATGGGCTGCTCCTTGGTGAGTCGAGATGGGCTATATCCTGCCAGCCTCGGGCAGGGGCGTCATGTGCTGCGAGGCCCCGGCTGGAGCTCGCCGGCGACGCGGTGTAGGCTTGGCGGCTTTTCCGACCCCGCCATCTGGAGCCTGCCATGAGCGATCTTCCCCCCTGTCCCGCCTGTGACTCTGCCTTCACCTATGACGACGGCCTGCAGCATGTCTGCCCGGAGTGCGGCCACGAGTGGTCCCGGGAGGCGAGTGAGGCCGTCGCGGACGATACGCCCCGGGTGCGCGATGCCAACGGCAACCCCCTGGCCGATGGCGACACCGTCACCGTGATCAAGGACCTCAAGCTCAAGGGCTCGTCGCTGGTGGTCAAGGTGGGCACCAAGGTCAAGAATATCCGCCTGGTGGAGGGCGACCACGATATCGACTGCAAGATCGACGGCATCGGCCCCATGAAGCTGAAGTCCGAGTTTGTCAAAAAGGCGTAGGTGTCGAGAAGGCACAAGCGTCAAGCGACCCTATTGATGCTGTTGATCCGTGGGCGGGATCGATGCCCTGTGTCAATGAGAACGATTGTCGTTATTGATGAGAACGGCGGCGATCGTGCCGTCATCCTCCGCCCTGGAGACCGGAAATCGCTCGGTGGGCTTCACATCGAATCCATACAGGACTAAAATGGTCCCCAATCGAGGCGCGGCCCCCTCTCGGACCGCGCGCCACCGAGGAGGGCAGCATGCTCAAGCTTTCGCGGCTGACCGACTATGCCGCTGTGGTCATGGCCCAGATCGCTCGCCATCCGGAGCAGCCTCACGCCGCCGCGGAGCTGGCCGAAGCGGTGAAACTGCCGCATCCCACGGTCTCCAAGACCCTCAAGATGCTGGTCAAGGCGGGGCTGCTGGAGTCTCGGCGCGGCGCCCAGGGGGGCTACTCCCTGGCCAGGCCGGCATCCAGAATCACCGCCATCGACATCATCACCGCCATCGAGGGGCCGGTGGCCATGACCGAGTGCAGCCTCGCCGAGGGCGACTGCGACCTGGCCGATACCTGCGGTGTCGCCGACAACTGGCAGCGGGTGTCGCTGGCCGTCCGCGGGCTTCTCGACAGCGTGACCCTGGCCCACCTGGCCGATACCGCGCCCATCAAGCTGCCGGTGCAGCTGCCCATCCAGAGCGTGACCCTGGCCGCCGATACGGCCTGAGTCGCCTTACCGAATTCGAAGCGGCGAGCCGGGCTCGCCGTCCCAACCGCCCGGGAGGGGAGACATCATGGCAAGTCAGGAAATGGAACAGCTTGTCCGTCGCGACTATAAAGAAGGCTTCGTGACCGACATCGAGAGTGACACGCTGCCACCCGGCCTCGACGAGGACACCATCGCCTTTATCTCGAACAAGAAGGGCGAGCCGGCGTGGATGCTGGAGTGGCGTCTGGACGCCTACCGGAAGTGGCTGAAGATGACGCCGCCCTCCTGGGCCCATCTCGACTATCCGCCCATCGACTACCAGGCGATCTCCTATTTCAGTGCGCCCAAGCGCGACGAGGATCGCCCCCAGAGCCTGGATGAGGTGGATCCCAAGCTGCTCGAGACCTACGAGAAGCTGGGTATTCCGCTGCACGAGCGTGCGGCACTCGCCGGCGTGGCGGTGGACGCGGTGTTCGACTCCGTCTCCGTGACCACCACCTTCAAGGAGAAGCTGGGCGAGGCCGGCGTGATCTTCTGCTCCATCTCCGAGGCGGTCCGCGACTATCCGGAGCTGATCAAGCAGTACCTGGGCACCGTGGTGCCGGTGACCGACAACTACTTCGCGGCGCTCAACTCCGCGGTGTTCACCGACGGCTCCTTCGTCTTCGTGCCCAAGGGCGTCACCTGCCCCATGGAGCTCTCCACCTACTTCCGCATCAACGCCGCCAATACCGGCCAGTTCGAGCGCACCCTGATCATCTGCGAGGAGGGCGCCCAGGTCTCCTACCTCGAGGGCTGCACCGCGCCGATGCGCGACGAGAACCAGCTCCACGCCGCGGTGGTCGAGCTGGTGGCCCTGGACGACGCCTATATCAAGTACTCCACGGTGCAGAACTGGTACCCGGGCGACGAGGACGGCAAGGGCGGCATTTACAACTTCGTCACCAAGCGCGGCGACTGCCGCGGCGATCGTTCGCGCATCAGCTGGACCCAGGTCGAGACCGGCTCCGCCATCACCTGGAAGTACCCCTCCTGCGTGCTGCGCGGCAAGGAGAGCATCGGCGAGTTCTACTCCGTGGCGGTGACCAACGGCCGCCAGCAGGCCGACACCGGCACCAAGATGATCCATATCGGCGAGGGCACCCGCTCCAGCATCATCTCCAAGGGGATCTCGGCCGGGCGCAGCGACCAGTCCTATCGCGGCCTGGTGAAGATCGGCCCGCGGGCCAAGGGAGCGCGCAACTTCACCCAGTGCGATTCCCTGCTGATCGGCGATACCTGCGGCGCGCACACCTTCCCCTACCAGGAGATCGGCAACAGCACCGCCACCGTCGAGCATGAGGCCACTACCTCCAAGATCGGCGAGGACCAGCTCTTCTACTGCCAGAGCCGGGGCATCTCCGAGGAGGATGCGGTGAGCATGATCGTCAACGGCTTCTGCAAGGACGTCTTCCAGGAGCTGCCCATGGAGTTCGCGGTCGAGGCCGAGGCGCTGCTCAGCGTCACCCTCGAGGGCGCGGTGGGGTAAGGCGTCGGTCCGCCCCGCGCCCGGGGCGCCGGTCAACGAATCCATTTTCCGAGTCGCTCGGGCGGCTCGCCAGAATTGAAAAGGTAGTCACGATGCTCGAAGTCAAGGATCTGCACGTCACGGTCGAGGGCAAGGAAATCCTCAAGGGCCTTACCCTGACCATCAACGCCGGTGAGGTCCACGCCATCATGGGGCCCAACGGGGCCGGCAAGTCGACCCTCTCGGCGGTGGTCGCCGGCAAGGAGGGCTACGAGGTCACCGCGGGGTCGATCACCTTCGAAGGCCGGGACGTGCTGGAGATGGAGGTCGAGGAGCGGGCCCTGGCCGGCATGCTGCTCGGCTTCCAGTACCCGGTGGAGATCCCGGGGGTGAAGAACATCTACCTGCTCAAGGCGGCCCTCAACGCCAAGCGCGCCGCCAATGGTCAGGAGGAGATCCCGGCGCCGGAGTTCATGAAGCTGATCAAGGCGAGAATCGCCGAGATGAAGATGGATGCCAGCTTCCTGCAGCGCTCCGTCAACGAGGGCTTCTCCGGCGGTGAGAAGAAGCGCAACGAGATCCTGCAGATGCTGGTGCTGCAGCCGCGACTCGCCATGCTCGACGAGATCGATTCCGGCCTGGATATCGACGCCATGCGGGTGGTGGCCGACGGCGTCAACAGCCTGCGCGCCGAGGATCGCGGCATCCTGCTGGTGACTCACTATCAGCGCCTGCTCGACTACATCGTGCCGGACCGCGTGCACGTGCTGGTCGACGGCCGCATCGTCAAGAGCGGCGATGCCGAGCTGGCCAAGAAACTCGAGGCACAGGGTTACGACTGGGTACAGGAGGAGTCCGCGGCATGAGCGACGTTCAGACCTTTCTCGACCGCCTGGCCGAGCGTAACGCCCAGCGCGGGCCCGAGCCGACCTGGATCGCCGCCCGGCGCCAGGCCGGCGCGGCGCGCTTCGAGGCGCTGGGCTTCCCGACCCGCCGCGACGAGGCCTGGAAGTACACCGACGTGCGTGCGATTGCCCGGGGCGACTTCGCGCTGCCCGCCGGCGCCGACTTCTCCCCGGCCGCTGCCGCGACGCTGACGCTGCCCATCGATGCCCACCGGCTGACCTTCGTCGATGGCGTCTTCTCGGCGGCGCTCTCGCAGCTCGAGGGCCTGCCGGCCGGGGTGGCGCTGCTGCCGCTCTCCCGGGCGCTCGAGGAGAACCATGAGGCGGTGGGCGGCCCCCTGGGCCGGCTCACCGGCGTGGAGTTCTCTCCGTTCTCGGCACTCAACACCGCCTTCACGGAAGAGGGTGCCGTGCTGCGCCTGGCGCCGGGCAGCGTGGTGGAGAAGCCGATCGTGCTGCAGTTCCTCTCCCGGGCCGGCGAGCAGCCGGTCATGAGCCACCCGCGCATCCTGATCGAGGCCGCCGGGCGCAGCCAGGCCACCGTGATCGAGCATCATGTCGGCGAGGAGTCGGCGGCCAACTTCACCAACCTGGTGGCGGAGGTCATGCTCGACCGCGGTGCGATCCTGACCCACTACAAGCTGCAGGAAGCGCCGCTGGCGGACCTGCACGTGGCCAGCATCCATGTGGAGCAGGGGCGCGACAGCACCTACACCTCGTTCAACCTGAATCTGGGGGGCGGTCTGGTCCGCACCGACCTGGTCAGCGAGCTCAACGGCCAGGGCGCCACCGCCAACTTCTACGGGCTCTTCTACGGTCAGGGTCGCCAGCACGTGGACAGCCACACCCTGGCCAACCACAACGCGCCGCACACCTACTCCAACGAGAACTACAAGGGCATTCTCGACGACCGCGCCCATGGTGTCTTCAACGGCAAGATAATGGTCAGGCCCGACAGCCAGAAGATCGAGGGCTACCAGAGCAACGCCAACCTGCTGCTCTCCGATCGCGCCCAGATCGATGCCAAGCCCGAGCTCGAGATCTATGCCGACGACGTCAAGTGCTCCCATGGCTCCACCACCGGTCAGCTCGACGAAGAGGCTATCTTCGCCCTGCGCACCCGGGGTATCGACCGCCAGACCGCCCGCGGCCTGCTGACCCTGGCCTTCGCCGGGGAGGTGCTCGAGGAGGTCACCCTCGATGCCATCGCCGAGCGCGTGGAGCTGGCGGTAGCCGGCAAGCTGCCGGAGCGCTTCAATCTGGCCGGGCTGGTGGAAGCCGCCGTGGCCCTGGGCGATGAGTGAACGCGCCCTTGCAGAGGAGTACGCCATGAACGAACTGGCTATCCGCGGTGCCGACGTCCCGACCCTGGATGTGGCGTCGATCCGTGCGGAGTTCCCGATCCTCTCCCGCCAGGTGCATGGCCGGCCGCTGGTCTATCTCGACAATGCGGCCACCAGCCAGACCCCGCGCCGGGTGATCGAGGCGTTCGATGACTACTACGGGCGCTACAATGCCAATATCCACCGCGGGCTGCATACCCTGGCCGATGAGGCCACGGCGGCCTTTGAGGGTACCCGGGAGACGGTGCGCGGCTTCTTGAACGCCGCCGAGGGTCGCGAGATCATCTTCACTCGCGGCACCACCGAGGCGATCAACCTGGTGGCCAACGCCTGGGGCCGCGCCAACCTCGGGGCGGGCGACGAGGTACTGATTTCGCGTCTGGAGCATCACTCCAATATCGTGCCCTGGCAGCTGCTGGCCCGCGAACTCGGTTTCACCATCAAGGTGATCCCGGTAGACGAGCGTGGCGTGCTGGATCTCGACGCCTACCGGGCACTGCTCGGCGAGCGTACCCGGCTGGTGGCGGTCAACCACGTCTCCAATGCCTTCGGCACCGTCAACCCGGTCAAGGAGATGGCGGCCCTGGCCCACGCTCACGGGGCACTGATCCTGGTGGATGGTGCCCAGGCCACGCCGCATCAGGAAGTCGACGTGCGCGATATCGACGCCGACTTCTACGCCTTTTCCGGTCACAAGGTCTATGGCCCCACCGGGGTGGGCGTGCTATACGGCAAGGCGGCGCTGCTCGAGGCGATGCCGCCCTGGCAGGGCGGCGGCGAGATGATCAGCACCGTCTCCTTCGAGGCGGGCACCACCTTCGCCGAGATCCCTCACAAGTTCGAGGCCGGCACCCCGGCCATCGCCGAGGTGATCGCCCTGGGCGAGGCGCTGCGCTGGACGACCGGCGTGGGCCTGGCCGCCATCGGCGCCTGGGAGCAGCGCCTGCTCGAGCGCGCCACCGCGGCGGTGTCGCGCATCGACGGCCTGCGCATCCTGGGCACGGCGCCGGGCAAGGCGGGCGTGCTGTCGTTCGTGGTGGATGGGGCCCACGCCCAGGATATCGGCCTGCTGATCGACCAGCTCGGCGTGGCGATCCGCACCGGCCATCACTGCGCCCAGCCGCTGCTGGCGCAGTTCGGCGTGGATGCCACCTGTCGTGCCTCCTTTGCCGCCTACAACACCCTGGATGAGATCGACACCTTTGCCGAGGCGCTCGAGCGCGTCATCGGCATGGTGAGATAAGGACGCCCATGAGCGATATCGAGCAGATAGCCAGCCTCGAGAAGGGGCAGACCCTGCCGCTGCAGCGGGACGTGGAGGCGATCTCCATCCCCTTCGGCAAGAGCGTGACCCTGGCCGAGGACAGTATTGTCAGCGTGATGCAGGCCAAGGGCAGCACGGTGAGCGTCGGCTTCGAGGGGCGGCTCTACCTGATCGAGGGGGCCAACCTCGATGCCCTGGGGCTCGAGGCGCTGCCGCGGCCGACCCTTCCGGAGGACGCCTCCGAGGAAGAGATCGAGCAGTTCGTCTGGGACCAGCTGCGTACCTGCTTCGACCCGGAGATCCCGGTCAATATCGTCGACCTGGGACTGGTCTATGGCTGTCGCATCGAGCGGCTGATCACCGGCGAGCGCATCGTCACCATTCGCATGACGCTTACCGCCCCGGGCTGCGGCATGGGTGACGTGATCGCCGCCGACGCCCGCAACAAGATTCTCGGTGCCCCGCAGATCAGCAAGGTGCATACCGAGATCGTCTTCGATCCGCCCTGGAGCCGCGAGATGCTGAGCGACGAGGCCAAGCTCGAACTGGGTATGTTCTAGTCGGGAGAGCGGCCATGAAGCAGGCGGTAGGGAGAGTCGGGCGACGCCTGCTGATGATCCTCGGGGCCTCCACGCTGGTGGTGGCCCTGCTGTTCGTGGGGGCCAATCTCTGGGTGCTGGGGCAGACTCATTCGCGTATCGAGCATCGCCTTCCGCTCTGTCACGGGGAGCGGGTCGGCATTGTCTTCGGCACCTCCCACTGGACCCGCAGCGGCGTGCGCAATCCCTACTTCGATGCCCGCATGAGCGCCTCGGCGCGGCTGCTGCGTCTGGGGCGCGTCGACCATCTGCTGCTCTCCGGGGATAACCGCACCCGCTTCTACAACGAGCCTATCACCATGTGGCGCGATCTTCGGGGGCGCCGGGTCGCCGACAGCGACATGACCCTCGACTACGCCGGCTTCAGCACCTTCGATACCCTGTCCCGGGCCCGCGACGTCTTCGGCGTGGAGCAGGCGCTGCTGGTCACCCAGGCCTGGCACCTGCCCCGCGCGCTGTTTATCGCCGACGCCCTGGGGCTGGAGGCCACCGGCTGTGCGGTGCCGGCACCATCGCGTCAGGTGAGCGGAGAGTGGCGCCTGCAGGCGAGGGAGTGGGTGGCGCGGGTGGCTACCCTGGGAGATCTCTACCTGTGGGGGCGCGAGCCGCACTTCCTGGGCCCCCTGGAGCCGCTGGAGATCGCCCCGCGCGCCTGGGAGGCCTGGCTGTTTCCTGCGGCAGGCGGTCCTGCGGCAGGCGGTCCTGCGGCAGGCGATCCTGCGGCAGGCGGAGGTGAGTGACTCACCGCCGCTGGCGCTGCTTCTGCAGGGCGTAGAGCTCGCGGATCAGGGCTCGGCAGCCCTTCCAGCACGCCTCGATCACCGGTTCGATGGCGTCGGGCAGGGGGTGGGTGTAGAGGGTCGAGAGGGCCTGCATCAGCACCCGCTCCTGCTCGAGCAGTTCGCCGATCACCACCTGGCTCTCGTTGCCGACAAAGCTCTTCAGTCGGCTCCACAGCCACATGTAATCGTCGCGCTCGACGTCGGCGTCGCGGGGCAGCATGTTGAGATGCTGGCGGGACAGCTCCTGAAGCTCGCGCATCAACCGGCTCCTGGCCTCATAGTGTGGCTTCAGGGTGTCACGCAGGGCCGGGCGCAGGCGCTCCAGGTTGTCCTGGAAATAGTCGATGCTGTCGGCCAGCGCCTCCAGGGCGCTGTCCATCGCCACCTGGCGATTATCGAGAAACATGAGCGGTCACCTCCTCCGGTGACGCAGATTGTGGCCGGGGAAACACTGTTTTGCTACCCCCGGAGAGGAATAAATCTGCCGCCATTGGGCCTGGCCGGCGCCATCCTGGCAATTACCCCTTGGGTTTAGGCGGCACCTTGCGGCTGGGCGCGGCATTCTTCTCGATATGCTCGATGATCAGCCCGGCGATATCCTTGCCGGTGGCGGTCTCGATGCCCTGCAGGCCGGGGGAGGAGTTGACCTCCATGATCACCGGCCCGTGGTTGGAGCGCAGCAGATCGACGCCCGCCACCCGCAGGCCCATGGCCTTGGCCGCGCGAATCGCCGTGGAGCGCTCCTCCGGGGTGATGCGGATCACGCTGGCGGTGCCGCCGCGGTGCAGGTTGGAGCGGAACTCGCCCTCGGCAGCCTGGCGCTTCATGGAGGCGACCACCTTGTCGCCGATCACGAAGCAGCGGATATCGGCGCCCCGGGCCTCCTTGATGTACTCCTGCACCATGATATTGGCCTTCATGCCCATGAAGGCCTGGATCACGCTCTCGGCGGCCTGGTTGGTCTCGGCCAGTACCACGCCGATGCCCTGGGTGCCCTCCAGCAGCTTGATGACCAGCGGCGCGCCCTTGACCATGGTGATCAGGTCGGGAATGTCGTCGGGCGAGTGGGCGAAGCCGGTGATCGGCAGCCCCAGCCCCTTGCGGGAGAGCAGCTGCAGCGAGCGCAGCTTGTCCCGCGAGCGCGTGATGGACACATTGTCGTTGAGCACATAGGTACCCATCATCTCGAACTGGCGCAGCACCGCGCAGCCGTAGAAGGTCACCGAGGCGCCGATGCGCGGGATGACCGCGTCGAAGGGCTCGAGCTCCTCCCCCTTGAGATGGATCGAGGGGTGATGGGAAGCGATGCTCATGTAGCAGCGCAGGGTATCGACCACCCGAGCGGTATGGCCGCGCTGTTCGGCGGCCTCCACCAGCCGGCGGGTGGAGTAGAGGTTGCGATTGCGAGACAGCAGCGCGATATGCATCGAAGGCTCCGGGGGCCGATGGAGGTCAGGGTTCGCCGTGGAGGAAGGCGACGCCGGGCGCCACCAGCAGGCGGCGCAGGGCGCGGCGGCCCAGCAGCATGGGATGGCGCATGTTGCGGCGGTCGGTCAGGCTCAGCTCCACGGGGAACTCCAGCTCGCCCAGGCGCATTGAGGTGCGGATGACGTAGCGCCACTCCTCCTGGCCGTTGGAGCTGCGCACCTTGCGCCGGTCATGCAGGTGCATGCGAAACACGTGGGGCGGCGTGTCGGGTCCGCCGCTGCGGGTGGTGAAGCTGACCCAGAGGTGACCGTCCTCCTCGAAGGACTCGATGTCCTCGGCGTGCAGCGCCGAGGTTCGGGCGCCGGTATCGGCCTTGGCGCACAGGGTCACGCGCATCTCCGGCAGCTGCACCATCTCGCGGCGGCCGATCACCGCCTTGGGGGTGTAGGGCAGTTCTTTCATGCTCATGGGAATCCTTGCAGCCTGTCAGCGAGTGAGGGCGGCCAGGCGCCGGCCGATGGGGCTCTCCGGGGCGGCCTCGCGCAGGGTCATCAGCACCGGTAGCCGCAGCCGCGGTATCAGCGCCAGGTCGCGGGCCACGCTCATGAAGTCGGCGGCCTCGCAGTCGGCGAGCCGCGCCAGGAAGCGCGGCAGTCGTTCGGCGCTCTCCAGGTGCTGCCAGCCGCGCCCGGCAATGGCCGCCAGCAGGTCGGGGCCGCAGGCGTCGGCATCGGCCAGCAGCTCGTCGTACCAGACACCGGCCACCTCGGTCTCGGCGCCGGCCACGGCCCGGACGCAGGCGGAGAACGCCTCGATGTCGCCGCTGCGGGCCGCCGCCTCACCGCTTGAGCGCAGTGCGTGGGCCAGCGGAGCGCCAATGGCCACATGCTCCAGACAGTAGCATAGCGAGGTGAGCACTTCGCCAGGCAGCGACGGCAGCCGAGCGGCCAGGCGGTTCTGGTCAACAGCGTCCATGCGCACGGCGAAGTCGGCCAGTCCCTGCAGGCCCAGTGCCTGCCAGTCGACGGCCCGCTGGCCGCTCAGGTAGTCCTCCACCGGTTCCAGGTGCTGGCTGGCCGGCAGGTCCAGGTCCCGGCTGGCGCGGGCGTGCAGCAGGGCCTGGAAGGGCAGCGAGGGAGTGAAGGGCAGGGGGTTGTCCTGCATCAGGTTATCCACGGCCTCGCCATCCTCGCGTCCGACGCTGGCCACGCTGCGACCCAGGGTCTCCAGCAGGCGCTGCAGGAAGGCATCGCGGGGCGCCGGCACCAGCTGGCCCTGTTCATCCAGCGGCAGGGCCAGAAACCAGATGACCGGCTCGCGCATGTCGCCCAGACGGAACACCAGGCCCAGGCGCGCCTGACCCTGCCAGGGGGTCGGCCAGGCCAGCTCGCCGGTCTCGAAGGCCGCCAGGGTGGACATCTCGCAGGGCTCGACGCGCCGGCCCAGGTGGTAGAGCCGCACCGCGGCGCCGCTGCGCACGAAGAAGTCATGTAAGGTGTTGATGGGCTGCATGCTCTCTCCCGTCGTCGAACCGTGCACTCTACCTGGCTCCCGCCTTGCTGTCAGCAGCTTCCGGGTGGCCGAGGCGATTGGCTGATCAATTCTTGATCGACGAGCGCCGAGGCCCATGAGGCCTGGCCCCTGGCCGCCTTTCCAGAGTTTATCCACAGGCCCGTTCAGGGAAACTGTGAACGATACGTCGCGATGCCCGCGCGCCTTGCCTGGTGGGGATGCACGGGCGGGAAACCGCCGTCTGCCGCCTGCAGCCCGGCGCGGCGGCTAACCCGGGGTGGTCGGGTAGGGGGCGGGCTGGGATAATGGGCGGCTCATGCATGTAGAGGACGTCACCATGAGCATTCATCAGGAGCTGGCGGCGGCCCTTCGCGAGCTGGAGGCGACCATGCGGGCCGCCGATCAGTGGCGGATGGAGCGCCCCGAGCCCATCGCCTTCGAGAGTGTCGCACCCTTCTGTGTCGATACCATGTCGCTGCCACAGTGGCTGCGCTTCGTGTTTATCGCCCGCCTGGAGGCGCTGGTGGAGGCGCGCGCACCCATGCCGGCGACGTGCGAGGTGGCGCCGGCCGTGGAAGCCTGGCTGGCCCAGTCCGACGTCAGGCCCGGCGACCGGCTGCTGCTGGTCCAGGCCGTGGAGAAGGTCGACCGCCTGGTCACCGACAACTGAGCGCCGGCCCTTGCGGGCCGGCACCTCTATTATCACTCGATTATTGCTACTCGGCCGTCGCCAGCAGGCTGGCATTGCCGCCTGCGGCGGTGGTGTCGATGCACAGGTGGCGTTCCACCACGTAGCGTTCCGGCGCCAGGGTCTGGGTCTCCAGGGGCACGATGGCACCGTCGCGCTGGGCGAGGGCGAGGCGCAGCTCGCGGGTCCACTCGCTGTCGCCGGCGGCGGCCACGCTCTCGATCCCCTCAAGCGCGGTCAGGGTGTCGGCGGCGACGCACCCGTCGATCCCGGCGACCGGCGCCCCGGCCTCGATCAGCGGCTGTATCGCCCGGGCCGCCCCCGGGGCGACGATCAGCGCCGGAGAGCCCGCGCCGAGGGCCTGCACCGCCTGGGCGACGGCAATCTCCAGGGTCGGCCCGAGGCACAGCGCCGGGCCCTTCGGGTAGAGTGACAGCCGGTTGCTCTCCCCCGTTGGTCCCGGCAGCGTCTGGGGCGTCATGTCCAGGGCCGCGGTCTCGGCGAGCGCCTTGCGGATCACGCCGCCCCTGCCGGAGAGTGCGCGACGCAGTACCTCGAGACGATCGGGCCGCGCCGCCCAGTTGCGAGGATCCAGCCCGTCGAGAGCCGACTGGAGGTCGCCGAGGGGGACGCCCCCCCCCTGGGGGGCGTCGTGGCACTCGGCGGCGGCGGTGCGGCGGAAGCGGCTGACGTAGAGCGGGCCACCGGCCTTGGGGCCGGTGCCCGAGAGGCCTTCGCCCCCGAAGGGCTGCGAGCCGACGATGGCGCCGATCTGGTTGCGATTGACGTAGATGTTGCCGACGTGGAGCCGCTCGACAATCTGCTGGACGCGGTCGTCGATTCGGGTATGCAGGCCGAAGGTCAGCCCGTAGCCCCGGTTATTGATCGCATCGACCACCTTGTCGATGTCCCGCGCCTTGAAGGTGGCGACATGCAGGATCGGGCCGAAGATCTCGCGCTCGAGGTCCTCGATGCCCCCGACCTCGATCACGGCGGGAGAGACGAAAGTGCCGACCTCCGGCACGGGCAGTGCCTTGATCACCTTGCCGGCCTTTTCCTGCGCTGCCAGGTAGGCGCTGATATCGGCCTGAGCCTCGGCGTCGATCACCGGCGAGACGTCGGTGTCGGTATTCCAGGGATCGCCGATGGTCAGCGCGTCCATGGCACCGTCGAGCATCTCCAGCAGCCGGTCCCGGGCCTCCTCCTGGACGTAGAGCATCCTGAGCGCGGAACAGCGCTGGCCCGCCGACTGGAAGGAGGAGATCAGGATGTCGCGCACCGCCTGCTCGGTCAGCGCCGTGGAGTCGACGATCATGGCATTCAGCCCGCCGGTCTCGGCGATCAGCACCGCGTCCGGTCCCGCGTTCTGGGCCAGGGCCTTGTGAATGATCTGCGCCACCGGGGTCGAGCCGGTGAAGCAGACCCCGGCGATGCGCGGATCGCCGGTCAGGGGGGCGCCCACCGTGGGCCCATCGCCGGGCAGCAGCTGCAGTGTCGCCTCCGGCAGGCCGGCCTCGCGCATCAGCTCCACGGCGCGGGCGGCGATCAGCGGGGTCTGCTCGGCGGGCTTGGCCAGCACGGCGTTGCCGGCTGCCAGCGCCGCGGCGATCTGACCGGTGAAGATGGCCAGCGGGAAGTTCCAGGGGCTGATGCAGACGAATAGGCCGCGGGCGCTGCCGGGCTCCTCCGCTTCCAGTCGCTCGCCCTCGTTGGCGTAGTAGCGGAGGAAGTCCACCGCCTCGCGCACCTCGGCGATGCCATCGAACATCATCTTGCCGGCCTCGCGGGTGGTGATCACGGTCAGCTCGGCGATGTGTTCCTCGTAGAGGTCGGCGGTGCGACGCAGCACCGCGGCCCGCTCGGCCGCCGGCCGCGCCGACCAGTCGCGGAAGCCGGCCTCGGCGGCGTCGAGGGCGGTCGCCACCTCTTCCGGGGTCGCCTCGTGCACCTGGCCGACCACCCGCGAGCCGTCGGCGGGAGAGCGAGCTTCCCGGGCGGGACCCCGGGGTGCCGGATGGCCCGCCAGCATGGGCCCCGCGGTCCAGGTAGCGTCGGCGAATCGTTCGCGCGCCTCCAGCAGGGGCAGGATGGAGGCGGGCTCGTTGATGCGATAGCCCTTGGAGTTCTGGCGCTCGGGGGCGAAGAGCTCGCCGGGCTGGCGGATCAGCGGGCTCGAGATGGCGTCCCCCAGGCGCTGCAGCCCGGCCACGGGATCCTTGGAGACCTCGCTCGGGGGGATCGAGCTGTCCACTACCTGGTTGACGAAGGAGGAATTCGCGCCGTTTTCCAGCAGGCGGCGTACCAGATAGGCCAGCAGGTCTCGGTGGGCGCCCACCGGGGCGTAGATTCGACAGTGTGTCCCCTCCGACTGCTTGACGATCTGGTGGAGCGACTCGCCCATGCCGTGCAGGCGCTGGAACTCGTAGCTCTCCTTGTCGTCGCCGGCCATGGCGACCACGGCGGCACAGGTGTGGGCGTTGTGGGTGGCAAACTGTGGATAGATGCGGTCGCGCCGGTCGAGCAGCAGCTGGGCGCAGGCCATGTAGCTGACGTCGGTGTTGACCTTGCGGGTAAAGACCGGAAAGGTCTCGACCCCCATCTCTTGGGAGAGCTTGATCTCGGTGTCCCAGTAGGCCCCCTTGACCAGCCGCACCATGATCCGGCGATCGTACCGCTCGGCGAGTTCATAGAGCGCCTCGATCACCGGCCCGGCCCGGCGCCCGTAGGCCTGCACCACGACCCCGAAGCCGTTCCAGTCATCCAGGCTGGGATCGGCCATCAGCGCCTCGATGATGTCGAGGGAGAGGTCCAGCCGGTCCTGCTCCTCGGCGTCGATATTGAAGCCGATATTGGCCCTGGACGCCTGCTGCACCAGCTCCAGGGCCCGCGGCAGAAGCTCCGCCATCACCGTATCGCGGTGGGTGGTTTCATAGCGCGGATGCAGCGCCGAGAGCTTCACCGAGATGCCGGGACTGCCGCGCACGTCGCCCTTGGCCTGCTTGGCGATGGCGGTGATCGCTTTGGCATAGGCTGCGTGGTAGCGGCGGGCGTCGGCGTCGGTGCGCGCCGCCTCGCCCAGCATGTCGTAGGAGTAGGTGTAGCCCTGCTTCTCGAGTTCGCGGGCATTCTTCATGCCCTCCTCGATGGTCTGGCCGAGCACGAACTGGCGGCCGAGGATCTTCATGGACTGGCCCACCGCGGTGCGTACCACCGGCTCACCCATGCGGCGCACCAGGCCGCGCAGGGCCCGCACCGGGCCCTTGGGATCCTCGTCCAGCACCTTGCCGGTCAGCAGCAGGGCCCAGGTGGAGGCGTTGACCATGGACGACGAGGACTTGCCCAGGTGAGCGCCCCAGTCGGAGGGTTCGATCTTGTCGTGGATCAGGTCGTCGATGGTCTCCGCATCGGGCACGCGCAGCAGCGCTTCGGCCAGGCACATCAGGCCGACGCCCTCGGCGGTGGAGAGCCCGTATTCGGCCAGGAAGGCCTCCATCATCGAGGGCTTCTTCTCCTTGCGTACCCGTTCCACATACCGGGCGCCGCTATCGGCCACCCGACGGCGCTCATCCTCGGAGAGCTTGATCCGGCCGACAAGCTCATGCAGTACGGCGGCCTCATCGGCGGAGTAGTTGGCGCGGATGCGCGAACGCAGCACGCTCAGGTCGCGATCCAGCAGGTGCGTTGCTTGGCTCATGGTTCATTCCCCTGGGTAACCGAGACGCCGCCTGAAAGGGCGCCTGGCGGAGCCCTTTCACTGGGTTGCGTGCGCCATGTGCGCTCGTTTAGCGATTGATGTGCTGATACTCACCGGCATCTGCCGTGGCAAGGCTCACCGCCATGATGGCCACCCAGGCAGCAATGAAGCCGGGAATGATTTCGTACACGCCTGGACCGCCCATGAACTCGGCGTTCCAGCCCAGGGTGATCCAGATCATCACGGTGGCGGCACCGACCACCATGCCGGCGATGGCGCCGGCACCGTTGGTGCGCGGCCACATCAGCGAGAGAATGATCAGCGGGCCGAAGGCGGCGCCAAAGCCGGCCCAGGCGTTACTGACCAGCCCCAGGACCTGAGAGTCCTCGTCGGAGGCAATGATGGCCGCCACGATGCCCACGATCACCACGCAGACGCGACCAATGGCCACCGACTCCTTCTCGCTGGCCTGCTTGCGCAGGAAGAGACGATAGAAGTCCTCGGTCAGCGACGAGGAGGAGACCAGCAGCTGACTGGAAATGGTGCTCATGATCGCCGCCAGCAGGGCCGCGTAGAGGAAGCCGGTGATCAGCGGATGGAACAGCAGGTTCGCCAGGATGATGAAGATGGTCTCCGGATCCTGGACGTCCAGGCCGTTTCGCACCGCGTAGGCGCGGCCGAAGATACCCAGTGAGATGGCACCGATCAGGGAGATAAGCATCCAGCTCATGCCGATGTTACGGGCAATCGGCACATCTTTCAGGCTGCGGATCGCCATGAAGCGCACGATGATGTGCGGCTGTCCGAAATACCCGAGCCCCCAGGTTACCGCCG
>PUOM01000281.1 GCA_003552795.1 Halomonas sp.
CCAGAACGCAGAACGGCAGGCCGGTGGCCTGCCGTTCTGCGTTGCGCGCCCTGCGCCGGACGAGATGTCGCGAGGTGACTACTTGATCACTCTCAGCGAGGGCTTGCGTTTGCGCGGCGGCTCCCCTTCCTGCTTGCCATTCTGGCCGCTGCCCTGCGGCTCCTCACCCTCCCCGGGCGCCTCGGACGCGGAGGTATCGGACGCTTCACCGTCGCCCTCGACGCTGGTCAGGCTCGGCGCCTCATCATCGCTGGGCGCCTCGTCGGCGGCCAGCACCGGCTCATGGCCGAACACCATGCCGACGCCATTCTCGCGAGCATAGATGGCGACCAGCGCCGAGGTGGGCACCATCACGCGCATGGGCTGGCCGCCGAAGCGGGCAGAGAAGCCCAGCGCATCGTTCTCCATGAAGAGATCCCGCACCGCGCCGGGGGAAAGATTCAGCACGATCTGGCCGTTCTGCACGAACTGCCGCGGCACTTCCACGCCTGGCTGTTCGGCGTCGACCACGATATAGGGCGTGAGCTCGTTGTCCAGCAGCCACTGGTACAGGGCTCTGGCCAGGTAGGGACGACTCGAGTCTGGGCGACTGGTTGACATCGTCAGGCCCTCCGGATTGCGGCCCCCGGCCGGGCCGGGGGCGGTGTATTCAGCTGCGTATCTCGCGCTCGACTTCACTCAGCGAGGCCTTGAAGCCTTCGCGGTCGAAGACTCGCTCCATGTAGCCGAGCAGCGGCTTGACCTGCTTTTCCGGCAGCTCGATGCCGAGCGCCGGCAGGCGCCAGAGTACCGGCGCCAGGCAGCAGTCCACCAGGGTGAACTCCTCGCTCATGAAATAGGGCATGTCCTCGAAGATCGGCGAGATGCCGACGAGGCTCTCGCGCAGCTCCTTGCGCGCCTTGTCCGCCTCTTTCTTGGCCCCCTTCTCGATCTGCTCGACCAGCGGACACCACTCGCGCTCGATGCGGTGCATCCACAGCCGGCTCTGGGCACGGGCTACCGGGTAGACCGGCAGCAGCGGCGGATGAGGAAAACGCTCATCCAGATACTCCATCATCACCTTGGACTCGTAGAGCACCAGCTCACGATCCAGCAGGGTCGGCACGCTGTTGTAGGGGTTGAGGTCGGCAAGCTCCTCGGGGCGCTGCTCGTCGGTGACCTCGACGATATCCACCGCCACCCCCTTCTCGGCGAGCACGATCCGCACGCGATGGCTGAAGTGATCGCCACCACCCGAGTAGAAGATCATCGACGACCGCTTGGCCACTACACCCATGAAAGATTCCTCGCATCAGTTCGAACGGCAATGATAACACGACAGCAGGCACCGGGAGACCGTGCGCCCGGGTGCAGAAAACCACAGGGGGCGCATGGCCCTTGGCCATGCGCCCCCGAACGTCACCACCGCAGTGGATCAGTGAACGTCGCGCCAGTACTCACGCTTCAGCAGGTAGGCGATGACACCGAAGATGAAGATGAAGATCAGCACCTTGGGCGCCATGGCCTGGGCCTGAAGCCGGGAGGGCTCACCCACGTAGACCAGGAAGTTGGTCAGATCGTACATCGCCTCCTCGAACTCCTCCGGCTCCATGCTGCCGGGGCGAGTCACCTGGAGCACCTCGCAGGACTGATACTTGCCGGTCAGCGGATCGAGCTCGGCGCCATCCATGGGGCGATCGCTCTCGGCACAGACCATCTCCTGCACGCCCTGCAGGGGCTCGAGCACGTTGGGCATGGCCGAGGCCTCGAGAACGTTGTTGTTCACCCCGAGCGGCTGGCTGGGGTCACGATAGAAACCCAGCAGATAGGAGTAGATGTAGTCCGACCCCTTGATGCGGTTGAACAGCGTCAGATCGGGCGGCGCCACACCGAACCAGTTCTCGGAATCGCCCGGCTGCATGCCGATATGCATCTGATCGTTGTAGGCCAGCTCGCTGGAGAAGATCAGGTTCTCTTCCATCAGGTCCTGGGGAATCCCCAGGTCCTCGGCGGTGCGGGAGAAGCGCTGATGCTCCAGGGAGTGGCAGCTCATGCAGTAGTTCACATAGAGCTGCATGCCGCGCTGCAGGGACTCCTTGTCGTTGATATCCGGCGTCATCGAATGCGGCTGTTCGGGCAGCGGTGCTGCCAGGGCTACAAACGGCACCAGCGCGAAGAGCAGTGCAAACAGTTGCTTTTTCATTAGCCAGTCACCCTCTCCGGAACGGGTTTGGTCTTCTCCAGCTTGGTATAGAACGGCATCAGCAGGAAGAAGGCAAAGTAGATGACGGTGCACAGCTGGGCCACCGCGGTGCGCAGCCCGGTGGCCGGAATCGCACCCAGAACCCCCAGGATGACGAAGCTGATGGCGAACAGCAGCAGCATCACACGGGACATCCAGCCCTTGTAGCGCATGGAACGCACCGGGCTGCGGTCGAGCCAGGGCAGCACGAAGAGCACCGCGATGGCACCGCCCATGAAGACCACGCCCAGGAACTCGGCCTGAAGGGGACCGATATCGAAGGTGATCGCCCGCAGGATCGCGTAGAAGGGCGTGAAGTACCACACCGGGGCAATGTGATCCGGCGTCACCATCGGGTTGGCCGGCTCGAAGTTGGGCCGCTCGAGGAAGTAGCCGCCGCCCTCGGGGAAGTAGAAGATCACTACTGCAAAGACGAACAGGAAGATCGCGATGCCGACCAGGTCCTTCACGGTGTAGTAGGGGTGGAAGGGAATACCGTCCAGCGGCTTGCCGGATTCGTCCTTCTTGTCCTTGATGTTGATGCCGTCCGGATTGTTGGAACCGACTTCATGCAGGGCAATGATGTGCAGCACCACCAGCGCCAGGATCACGATGGGCAGCGCCACCACGTGCAGGGCGAAGAAGCGGTTGAGCGTGATACCGGAGATCAGGAAGTCACCGCGGATCCACTGGGCGAGGTCCGGCCCGATGAACGGGATGGTCGCAAACAGCGAGATGATCACCTGAGCGCCCCAGTAGGACATCTGACCCCAGGGCAGCAGGTAGCCCATGAAGGCCTCTGCCATCAGCAGCAGGTAGATGGTCATGCCGAAGATCCACACCAGCTCGCGTGGCGCCTTGTAGGAGCCGTAGAGCAGGGCCCGGAACATGTGCAGGTAGATCACCACGAAGAAGGCCGAGGCCCCCGTGGAGTGCATGTAGCGGAGCAGCCAGCCGTACTCCACGTCACGCATGATGTACTCGATGGACGCGAAGGCGCCCTCGCCGGAGGGATTGTAGCTCATGGTGAGCCACACGCCGGTGAGGATCTGGTTGACCAGGATCAGCAGCGCCAGCACGCCGAAGATGTAGAAGAAGTTGAAGTTCTTGGGGGCGTAGTACTTGGTCAGATGATCCTGGACCATCTGAGTGGCGGGGAAGCGGTCATCGACCCAGCGCATCAGACCCTTCTCCGCCTTCGCCTTGTTCGGGTTAGCCATCAGGCAGCCTCCTCGTCTTCACCGACGATGATGAGGTCGTCGGTCTCGAAGCGGTACGGGGGCACCTCCAGATTGGAAGGCGCCGGCACGTTACGGAACACCCGGCCCGCCAGGTCGAAGTAGGAGCCGTGGCAGGGGCAGAAGAAACCGCCCGGCCAGTCCCTCATGTCCACCGCATCGGGTTCCGGACGAAAGAGCGGCGAGCAGCCCAGGTGGGTGCAGATGCCGATCAGCACGCCGATCTCGGGGCGAACAGACCGCAGCGGGCCGGTAACGTAACCCGGCTGCTGCTGCACCTCGGAGTCTGGATCCACCAGCCGCGAGGTATCAAACTCTTCGGTACGCTCGATCATCTCCGGCGTGCGACTGATGATCCACACTGGACGTCCCCGCCACTCGACGGTCATGCGCTGACCCGGATCGAGCTTGGAGATATCCGCCTGAACGGGCGCACCCGCTGCTCTCGCCCTGGCACTGGGCTGCCAGGAAGCCACAAAGGGGACCGCTACCCCGACGGCACCCACCGCACCCACGACGGTGGTGGCACCTACGAGGAAACGGCGCCGACCCTTGTTTACGC
>PUOM01000235.1 GCA_003552795.1 Halomonas sp.
CGCTCCTTGGGCATCGGCTGCTGCTCGCCGTAGAGGCTCTTCACGAACGCCAGCAGGCTGCCCGAACGCGGATGCTTGACCGTCTCCGGTCGGAAGCAGCAGTCCGGCCAGGCCAGCAGCGCATTGAGCACCACGCCCAGCAGGGTGGTGTCCTTGCGTGCCAGCGCCTGTCTGAGCTCGGCGGTCAGTTGACCCTCGAGCCGCCGGTAGGCAAAGGCCTGCTCGTCGTCCATCGGTACCTCGATGAAGTCTTCATCGTAGGGCGGCAACACGTTGCCACCGATGTCCTTGAGCTTGAGGAAGACGGTGAAGGGCAGCACGTAGCGCATGATTCCCTTGGGGCCGAAGCCCGGGGCCTTGACGGTGCGCACCGACAGCTTCTTGCCTCGCGCTGTCTTGTGCGAATCGCCATCGCGCTCGGTGTAGATGTCCTTCAACACCCCATGGTCGCGCAGGAACGACATGGCCGCAGGGCCCATCGATCCGCGCCCGTTGGGGCGATAGCCGTCCTCGAGCATCTTCGGCGTGAGGATGCGGAACAGCAGGTGGAACAGGTCATCGGCATAGCCGCCCATCAGGGTGCCGGTCAGCAGCAGCGACTTGCGCGCCTTGGCTGCCAGCACGCCCATGGCCTGGCCCTGGGCCGACCCGGCGTTCTTGTACTCATGCCCCTCGTCCACGATCAGCAGATCGAAGGTGTGATCCGGCAGCTGCCGCTTGATGAACTCGGTCGGCTGATAGCCGCCTTCACCAAAGCCGAACTCCATCGTGGCCATGGCCCGCTCCATGCGGGCCGCCTGCCGGTCGGAGAACACCAGCTCGCCGTTCTCATCCATGAGGTTGATGAACTCGTGGATGTTGTCACCCAGCAGCGTGGCCAGGAATTCCTCGCCAAACTGCTGCACCAGGCGCTCCGAGGAGACCTTGCCGATGGTGGGCAGCTTGCGTAGCGCCTTGAGTACCAGGTCGCGTTGCAGGCTGCCCGTCGCCCGCTGCGGCCGCATCAGCGTCCAGAGAGGGCTGTGACAGTGCCGGCACTTGTGGCGCCGCTCCTCACGGAGAAACTGCGACAGCGATACCGCTTCGTTGTCGCTGTCGATCACCGTGCCACCGCACTGAGGGCAGGCCGCCAGCTCGCCGCCCGGCACGCGCTTGCGCGCGGCAACGGGTCGCCAGTGGAAGCCCATACGCATGCGCACACGCCCCAGGATGAAGAACTCCGGCCGCCCATCGGACGGCTGGCCCAGGGCCTCACGGAGCTTGAGCAGCTTGACCAGGGTATCCGGGCCGTTCAGCACCCAGACCCTGGCCTGATCGACGGTCTCCAGGATCTCCCGCCGCCACTTGTAGACCAGGTGGGGCGGCGCGATCACCAGGAAGCGCCGGTAGCCTTCGCCATGACAGACCGCCGCGGTGGCGATGGCCATCATGGTCTTGCCGGTGCCCATCTCGGCGTTGATGATGCCCGCCGGCTCGTGCCGGTCGAGCAGCAGCGCCGAGATGGCCTGGACCACCTCGGCCTGCTCGGGGAAAGGCGCCCGCTTGAGGGCATCCATGATGGCCTGACGACGAGGGTTGGCCTCGCCGTCATAGACCGGGGGATGGGAGCGGTTGAGCGAGGCCAGCAGGCCATCGCCAAACTCCTCCACAAAGGCGTTGAGGTCTACCTGAGGCCCGAAGACCTCGCCAGACTGCGCCATGTCGGCCGATGCCGGCAGCTGAGTGATGTCGTTCATGTCCGTCTCCTTGTGCACAAGAAAACGGCGGACACTCCCCTCCCCTGGCGGGTTGGAAAGGCCCGCCGTGGGGAATGGCGCCCGGGGCGCCGGTCAGTAGTCGTCTGGCAGCAGCAGCGTGGTCGCGCTGCGGTCCGCCTCGGTGATGATCCAGACGGTGAGCGACTCACCGATCCGGTAGGACGAGAGCAGCCTGTCACCGTGAACCAGGGCCTGCTCGTTGCTCTGGCGGTCCTCCTCGGGCACGTCACCCCAGTCGCCGGTGACGTGTCGTCGGAGCAGCGCCATGGGCGAGACCTCGCCCCGCTCCACCAGCTCGTTGACGGCCCGAGTCATCACCACGCGCCCCACCTCGAAGCGGCGTGGATCCGGCCTCGCGGCACGCTCGGCGACCCGGTTGAGCGGCTCAGGGGCATCGCCTGCATCAGCATCGGCCGTCTGATCATCCTCTTCCGGCTCGCCATCATTGGCCGCCGGCGTCGAGGTAATGGTCAGCAGCTGCCCACAGTGCGGCGAGTCAGGCGTCATCTCCCAGGCGCGGATCACCGGCACAAAGCGGTCGGTGAGCACGCGGGTCTCGGTGATGGAGCCATCCTCCCGCTCGGTGAACTCGGTCTTGGCGACCTTATCCTTGTGGGTGTTGCCCTTGACCACCAGGCAGCGGCCGTTGGGCGCGGTCACCACGCCGGAGATGGCCCCGGCCGCCAGCGACAGGGCCAGATGCCAAGAGGAGAGCCGGCGCACCGGGGGACGCGGCGACAGGCCGGTCTTCCCGAACACGCTGCCCACCTCGGGCCAGAGCCCCTGCAGCTTCCCGACCTCATCGGCCAGCTGCTCGGCATCGAGCGACACACGATAGAAGTGGCGCAGCTCGCCCTGAGCCGCCGGTACCACGTAGGGCTCGAAGGGCCACAACTCCGGAATCACCTCGGGTATGACCTCCTTGCCTCCTACGCGCAGCAGCTGGGCGCGCATCGCCTTGGCCTCCTGGCTGCGCTGCGCCTCACGGCGTCGCACCCGGCGACCCAGGATCACCACCTGCTGAAAGTCATCCACGGCGGCGCGGAAGACCCTCAGCTCGGTGAAGTGGTTGACCAGCCAGCCGGTCAGCTCCTTGTCCAGGGCGTAGTCGGGAACGATCAACACCATCACGCCCCCAACCTGCAGGGTGCCAACGGTGCGCTGGTAGAACAGCTTCTCCAGGCGCCTGCGCCCCTTGCCCTGATAGCGCTCGTAGCCGGCGTGGTCGGCCAGCAGATCGCCATAGGGCGGGTTGAGCCACAGGCAGCCCATGCTGCGCGGTGAGATCACCGTGTCCATCAGGTCGCCCTGCAGGCCTCTATCCACCAGGCCATCCATCGAGGCGGCCCGCTCGGCGTGATACTCCACCCCGCAGGCCTGAACGCGTTCGCGACCCAGGTGGTGGGCAAGCTCGGCGATGGCAGCACCCTCCCCCGCACAGGGGTCGAGCACTCGCATCCGGCCGGCGCTTGCCGGGCTCAGCGCCTGAAGCACCCGCTCGAGCGACGCTTCGTCCGTGGGGAAGTAGCCATTCCTGGCGAAGTTGCGCGCGATGCGCTGAAACATCAGTGCCATGCGACACCTCCTGTCGGTTGGGTATGGTAGGCGCGGCCAGAACGGCCGCACCGTGGTGGAGCGAGCGCTCAGGGCTCGGGGGTGAGCACGCCGGCGCGGATCATGCCGCTGAGGCGCGGGGCCAGGTCGTTCTCATCGAGAGAGATCTCCCAGGCCTGAATCGGCCCCTGTGAGAACGAGGCCGGCAGTACCGCCTGCTGGGCATGCAGCAGCGTCATCACCGGCGCCTGCCAGTGATCCAGCAGGGGCAGCGGGCAGAGCTCCCGCACGCGTGGCCACAGCTGGTCATCCACCGGGCGGGCGCCCTCCTCGTCGTCGAGCAGGACGATGCTGTGCAGGTTGGCGCGATCCGGCGTGATGCAGTGCTGATCGAAGAGCCACACGTGCACCAGGGTGCCGAAGCGCGTCTGGCGCAACCGGGCAGAGCGCCGGGAGTAGCGGTCCATGTCGCCAAAGACCACGGGGTGGCGAGTGTCGCCCTGGCAGAGATGCAGGGTATCCAGGCCGTTGTCTGCCGTTGGCAGCGTCAGCCTGGCCAGCAGCTCCTGCAGCGCTGTATCCCGCCCCCACAGGGAGAGAAACAGGCACTCACGCTGCCGGCCAAGGCAGAACGCATCGGCGTACAGGTCCAGGCACTCATCGAGGGTGTAGAGCTCGGGCATGATGGCCTCCATCGGTTAGC
>PUOM01000322.1 GCA_003552795.1 Halomonas sp.
AGCTCGCGCAGCACGTCCCCGCGCAGGCCGGTCCCGGTGACGCTGATGGCCATGTCGGGGATGATGCCCCAGACGACCTCCAGCAGCGCCAGGCGCGCCTGGGGGTCAACCACCCGGATATGCGCCCCCAGGGCGATCTGCAGCCCGCCGCCGTAGACGTGGCCGTGCAGGGCGGCGATCACCGGCACCCCGGCCTCGCGCCAGCCCAGGGCGAGCCGCTGCACCGTATTGACGCCATCGGCGGCAGCCTCCAGCAGCGTCGGCACCCTCGTCGGTTCGGCCATGACCGCCGCCATGTCGAGACCGGCACAGAAGCTCTCGCCCTCCCCGGCCAGCACCACGGCGCGCAGGCCGTCGAGTTCGGCCAGGCGGCGCTGGGCCGCCAGCAATCCGTCGATCATCGCCCAGTCCAGGCCGTTATGGGCCTCGGGCCGGGTCAGGGTGACCTCGGCCACCCCCGCCTCGACGCCGAGGCGCACCCGCCCCTCGAACTGTTCCGTCATGCTTTATCCTCCGGTAGTGTGCGGCTCTCCACTCGGCTCTTCCCAAGAGTCCGTTGCCTCGAGTGTGCCGCGCCCTGGCCGCGCCTTCAAACACTCGTTTCATCTCGAGAGCGGCCCAGGACGACAAAGGCGGCCCGAAGGCCGCCTGTGATGTCCTGCTGGAAGGGTGCTGCTGCCCGGGGCTGGCGAATCAGCCCACCCAGACGCGGGCGTTGCGGAAGAGGCGCAGCCAGGCGCCGTCCTGCGTCCACTCCGCCGGGCGCCAGGAGTTGGTCACCGCACGCACCACCCGCTCGGGATGCGGCATCATGATGGTGGCGCGGCCATCCGGCGTGGTCAGGCCGGTGATACCGGAAGGGGAGCCGTTGGGGTTGGCCGGATAGCGGGTGGTGACCTGGCCGTGGTTGTCGAGGAAGCGCAGGGCCACCTGGCCATTGCCCTGCATGCTGCGCAGGTGAGCGCTGTCGCGGAACTCGGCGCGACCTTCGCCGTGGGCCACGGCGATGGGCAGGCGGGAGCCCTCCATGCCGGCCAGCAGGATCGAGGGCGTCTTCTCCACCTGGACCATGGCGACACGGGCCTCGAACTGCTCGGACTCGTTGCGCACGAAGCGCGGCCAGGCCTCGGCGCCGGGAATCAGCTCCTTTAGCTGGGCGAGCATCTGGCAGCCGTTGCAGACCCCCAGCGAGAAGCTGTCGTCGCGCTGGAAGAAGGTCGCGAATTGCTCCCGGGCGCGCTCGTTGAAGAGCACCGACTTGGCCCAGCCGCCGCCGGCGCCCAGCACATCGCCGTAGGAGAAGCCGCCGCAGGCCACCAGCCCCTTGAAGTCGTCCAGCGACACTCGCCCCGCGAGAATATCGCTCATGTGCACGTCCACCGCCTCGAAGCCGGCGCGATCGAAGGCCCAGGCCATCTCCGTCTGGCCGTTGACCCCCTGCTCGCGCAGCACCGCCACCGTCGGTCGCGCCAGGTTGAGGAAGGGCGCACTGATGTCTTCGTCCACGTCGAAGCTCGGAGTGGCGGAGAGGCCCGGGTCGCGGTCGTCGAGCAGGCCGTCGAACTCGCTCTTGGCGCAGTCGGGATTGTCGCGCAGCGCCTGCATCCGGTAGCTGGTATCGCTCCAGGTGCTCTGAGCCAGCAACCGCGTGGTCTCCAGCAGCGGCTCCTCGAAGAGGGTGACCCGCACCTGATCGTCGTAACGCGGGCGGGCGATGACGCCGCAGGTCTCCAGGCCGGCGGCAGCGAACTGGGCCAGCACCGCCTCGGTGTCCCGGCGGTTGACCTGGATCACCGCCCCCAGCTCCTCGGCGAAGAGAGCATTCACCGCCTCGGCGGGCTCGTCGACCAGCCAGTCGAGCTTGATCTCCAGGCCGGCATGAGCGGCGAAGGCCATCTCCAGCAGGGTCACCAGCAGGCCGCCGTCGCTGCGATCGTGATAGGCGAGCAGCTTGCCTTCGGCATTGAGCCCCTGGATCACCGCGAAGAAGGCCTTGAGATCCTCCGGGTCTTCCAGATCGGGGCAGGCGTCGCCCACCTGGCCATAGACCTGCGCCAGGGCCGAACCGCCCAGGCGGTTCCGGCCGCCGCCCAGATCGATGAGGATCAGGTCGGACTCTTCCTGTTCCAGGTTGATCTGGGGCGTCAGGGTGCGCAGAGCATCCGTGACCGGGGCGAAGCCGGTGATCACCAGCGACAGCGGCGAGGTAACACTCTTCTCCTCGACCTCCCCCTTGTCGCTCTCCTGCTGCCAGGCGGTACGCATGGACATGGAGTCCTTGCCCACCGGGATGGCGATGCCCAGCGCCGGGCAGAGCTCCATGCCCACGGCATGCACGGCATCAAACAGCGCCTGGTTCTCCCCGGGGTGGTCGGCAGCACTCATCCAGTTGGCGGAGAGCTTGATGTCGGCAAGTTTCTCGATGGGAGCCGCGGCCAGGTTGGTGATCGCCTCGGCCACCGCCAGACGGGCGCTGGCAGCGGGGTCGATCAGCGCCACCGGAGGGCGCTCGCCCATGGCCATCGCCTCGCCGGCGTGGGTGTCGAAGCTCGCCGTGGTCACGGCCACGTCGGCCACCGGCACCTGCCAGGGACCAACCATCTGGTCGCGGGCCACCTGGCCGGTGATGGAGCGGTCGCCGATGGTGATCAGGAAACTCTTGGCAGCCACGGCCGGCAGGCGCAGCACCCGGTCCATGGCCTCGCGCAGGTCGAGGTTGTCGAGCATGATGCCGGAGAGCACCTTGGGCGCACGCTGGAACTCACGGGTCATCTTCGGCGGCTTGCCGAACAGCACGCCCATCGGCAGGTCGACCGGCAGGCTCTCGAAGTGGTCGTCGCGCACGGTCAGATGGTGGGCCTCGGTGGCCTCGCCGACCACCGCGTAGGGACAGCGCTCGCGACGGCAGAGAGCGTCGAAGGTGTCGAGATCCTCCGGGGCCACCGCCAGCACATAGCGCTCCTGGGCTTCGTTGCACCAGATCTCCAGCGGGCTCATGCCCGGCTCGGCGTTGGGCACCGCGCGCAGGTCGAAGAGTCCGCCGCGCTCGCCATCCTTGACCAGCTCCGGCAGGGCGTTGGAGAGCCCGCCGGCGCCCACGTCGTGGAAGAAGCGAATGGGGTTGTTCTCGCCCAGCGCCCAGCAGCGGTCGATCACCTCCTGGACGCGACGCTCGATCTCGGGGTTGCCGCGCTGCACCGAGGCGAAATCCAGATCGGCACTGGAGGTGCCGGAGGCCATGGAGGAGGCCGCCCCGCCGCCCAGGCCGATCAGCATGGCCGGACCGCCCATCACGATCAGCTTGCCGCCCACCGGGATCTCGCCCTTCTGGACGTGGCCGTCGCGGATATTGCCGTAGCCGCCGGCGAGCATGATCGGCTTGTGGAAGCCGCGACGCTCGATGCCGTTGGCGCCCAGGGCGTCCTGCTCGTAGGTGCGGAAGTAGCCGGCGAGATTGGGCCGGCCGAACTCGTTGTTGAAGGCCGCCCCGCCGATGGGGCCCTCCAGCATGATCTCGAGGGCCGAGACGATGCGTTCCGGCTTGCCGTAGTCGAAGGCCTCCCAGGGCTGCACGAACTCGGGGATGCGCAGGTTGGAGACGGTGAAGCCGGTGAGCCCCGCCTTGGGCTTGCCGCCGATGCCGGTGGCGCCCTCGTCGCGGATCTCGCCGCCGGCGCCGGTGGCCGCGCCCGGATGCGGGGCGATGGCCGTGGGGTGGTTGTGGGTCTCCACCTTCATCAGGATCTGGATCGGCTCCTCCACGCGGCCATAGACGGCACGCTCCTGCTCCCCCCCGGTGAGCGGCGCCGGGAAGAAGCGCGGCGCTTCGCTGCCACGGATCACCGCGGCGTTGTCGCTGTAGGCGGAGAGAATGTTCTCCGGCGAGGCCCGATAGGTGTTCTTGATCATCTTGAACAGCGAATGGCTCTGGGCCTCGCCGTCAATCAACCAGTCGGCGTTGAAGATCTTGTGGCGGCAGTGCTCGGAATTGGCCTGGGCGAACATCA
>PUOM01000049.1 GCA_003552795.1 Halomonas sp.
CCGCCACTGAACAGGAGAGCCGCGCCGTCAGCGCTCGACATCCCGGCCCCTGAACGCACGCGGCCCCGATTCTGGGAGATCGGGGCCGCGCTGTCGGGCCGGGCGAGACGAGATCGCTACTTCTTCTGGGAGCTGTCCTGGCGGGTCACGCTGGAGCCTCTGGGGCGCACATAGAGCACCAGGGCGTGGTCGACGAGGTCGAAGCCATGCTCCTCGGCGATTTCCTGCTGACGACGCTCGATGGTCTCGTCGAAGAACTCGATGATCTCGCCGCTCTCCAGACACACCATATGATCGTGGTGCTCCTCCTGAGAGATCTCGAAGACGGCATGACCGCCATCGAAGTTGTGACGAATCACCAGGCCCGCCGACTCGAACTGGGTCAGCACGCGATAGACGGTGGCCAGGCCCACATCTTCGCCAGCCTCGAGCAGGGTCTTGTAGACGTCCTCGGCACTCATGTGGTGCTCACCCTGGGCATTTTCCAGGATCTGCAGGATCTTCACGCGGGGCAGGGTCACCTTCAGACCGGCCTTGCGCAGTTCATGGTTCTGGTCGGCCATGGTTGCTCTTCGCAGTATCGGGTAGGGTCGGGTATGATCGACCGAATCCACGATAGTGAAGAACAGGCGAAAATGCAAAAGTTGACCAGAATCGTCACCCTTTCTGCCGCCCTGCTGCTGGTCAGCGGCTGCAGCTACTTCGGGGTCTACAAGCGCGACATCCCCCAGGGCAACCTGGTGACCGCCGACATGGTGGAACAGCTGCGCCCCGGCATGACCCGCGATGACGTGGTCCATGTGATGGGCCGCCCCCTGCTGGAGGCGCCCTTCGACGCCAACCAGTGGGACTATGTGTTCCGGCTCGACGAAGCCTATGGCGAGGTGGAGCGGCGCCGAGTGACCCTCACCTTCACCGATAACCGCCTGGCGGATATCCAGCAGGAGGGCAACCTGGAGGATGACATCGAGCTGCGCTCCATCGAGAGTGCCGGGCCGCAGGTAGAAGGCGCGGACGCCCTGGATGCCACCCCGGAGGAGCAGCCGCAGCCACAGCCGCAGCCTGAGGGCGGCGGTGCCACGGTGCCGACGGGCGGCGAGCCGGCCCGCGACTTCTAAGCTCCGGCCGGACCATGGACGCCCCGTCGTGGCTCTGCCCGGCGGGGCGTCAGCGTGTATCGGCGCCGGCCCTGACCCGCCTGGCCGCCTTGGGATCGATGAGCAGCGAGCGGTAGAGCTCGACGCGATCGCCGGCACGCAGCGGATGCCTGGATGGCTCACGTAGCCGCCGGCCGAAGACCCCGAGATCGGGCCGGGCAAAGGTCTCGGCCGGCAGCTCGGGGAAACGCCCTGGCAGATCGGCCAGGGCCACCGCCTCGCTGGCGGTGGTGCCCAGAGGGACCCGCAGGCTGACGATGCCTTGCCGCTCGGGCAGCGCAAAGGCCACCTCCACCGTGATCTCGGCCATGGCTCAGCGCCCGTAAAGGTCGTTGGCGCGGCGAGTGAAGGCGTCCACCAGCTGCCCCGCCACCTGCTGGAAGAGCTTGCCGAAGGCCATGCCGAGCAGCCGGTTGGCAAACTCGAACTCCATCTCCAGGCATACCTTGCAGGCGTCCTCGCCCATAGGTATGAACATCCAGCGCCCTCGCAACCGCTTGAAGGGCCCGCTGACCAGCGACATCTCGATGCGCTCCGGCTCGATCAGATCGTTGCGGGTCGCAATGCTCTGTTCGATGCCGGCGCGCCCCAGGGTCATCTCGCCGATCAGGTGCGCCTCGTCGCGCTCGATCAGCCGGGCGCGCCGACAGCCCGGCAGGAACTCCGGATAGCTCTCGAAATCGTTGACCAGGTCGAACATCTGCTGGGGGGTGTGCCGCACCATGGCGGTTCGGTTGACCGTTGGCATTGAGCTCTCCGCTGACTTCACAGTGCCCAGGGCGTATCATGAGCCGTTATTTCAGGCCTTGAATGGTATCACGCTCCCCCCTATACCGAGGGGGTAGCCGCCACAGGCACGGACAGACACGAGGTTTCATGGCCAACAAGAAAGGCAAGGGCAAAGGGCCCGGCAGCAGCGTCATCGCCCAGAACAAGAAGGCTCGCTTCGAGTACCACATCGACGAGGTCTTCGAGGCGGGCCTGGTGCTGGCCGGCTGGGAGGTGAAAAGCCTGCGCGCCGGCAAGGCTCAGCTGACGGACACCTACATCCTGATCAAGAACGGCGAGGCCTGGCTGCTGGGCAGCCACATCATGCCGCTCAACACCGCCAGCACCCACGAGGTGGCAGACCCGGTCCGCACACGCAAGCTGCTGCTCCACCGCAAGGAGATCGCCAAGATCTTCTCGCGGACCCAGGACAAGGGCCACACCTGCGTGCCGCTCAAGCTCTACTGGAAGGGTAACCGGGTGAAGTGCGAGCTGGCCCTGGTGACCGGCAAGAAGCTGCATGACAAGCGGGCCACCGAAAAGGACCGCGACTGGCAGCGCCAGAAGGGCCGCATCATGCGGGAACAAAACAAGGGGTAGGCTGTCACAAGGGCGAGCATCCTGATAAGATGCCCAGCTATGGGGGCGACATGGTTTCGACGCCGGTGACAACCCCTGCGGTGCATGCCGAGAGCGTGATGTATCTCGTAAATCCAACATCACGACTAAATAGTCGCAAACGACGACAACTACGCTCAGGGCGCGCTGGCAGCTTAACAGCCGCTAGCTTCTAGCCCGGCCCCGAAGTGATGTGCCCATTCATCACGGAGGGGATATGAGCCAAGAATGATGGGATCGCGGTCGGTAGCGTCCTCATGCCGATCGTTAAATCTAAGAGGAATCGCGTCGCTGGATCCTGACCGTTGGAGCCAGAGGCGTTAAAGCAAAAAACGGAATCTAAGCATGTAGAGCCAATGGGCGAGTGCTGGCGGACGCGGGTTCAATTCCCGCCGCCTCCACCATCCACAGGTTTCAGGACCTTCCAGAAAGTGCCAGAAACCGCATGAACAGGGGCCTCCGGGCCCCTTTCTTGTTTCAGAGCCTCCCACGAGATTCTTTGACATACCCCCACTGATGGGGGTACATCTGGGGGTACATCGTCGAAACCAGAATGTGATACCCCCAACTTGCCTGGAACCCGCACCCGCCGGGGCTTTCCCGGCACACCCGAACTCTGCACCGGGGTTCTGGGAATGGGGGTACATGCTCAGCGCTCCAGCGAGGTACCCCCATGAGCCGACAGACCAACAAACTCACCGCCACCGCCGTCAAGACGGCGAAGCCCCAGGCCAAGACCATCAGGCTTGCCGACGGCGGGGGACTCTACCTGGAGGTCAGGACGACGGGCAGCAAGTACTGGCGCATGAAATATCGCGCCGGCGGAAAAGAGAAGCTCCTTGCTATCGGCACCTATCCCGCCGTCTCACTGGCAGCTGCCAGAAAGGCGCGTGACAATGCCAAGCAGCAGCTTGCCGAAGGCACCGACCCGAGCATGGCCAAGCAGCTTGAGCGCCATCTGGGTGAGCAAGTCTCGGCCAATACGTTTCAGCTGGTGGCTCAGGAGTGGCTGGAACGGGTTCACTGACCTTCCCCCCAGAAACCGGTCCACCGTCGATGTGAGATTTCCGCTACGTTTACTCTGATAGCAGGAGATCCGCGATGAAGCGTAACCGACATACCGAAGAGCAGATCATCAGCATCCTCAAGGCCAACGAGCGCGGCGTCTCGATCGCCGAGCTGGCTCGGCAGAACGGCGTGACCGAGCAGACCATCTACCGCTGGAAGGCCAAGTACAGCGGCATGGAAGTCTCGGAGGCCAAGCGCCTGCGCGAGCTGGAGACCGAGAACGCCCGGCTGAAGAAGCTCCTGGCGGAAAGCGCCCTCGACAATGCTGCGCTCAAGGAGATTGTCTCGGGAAAGTGGTGACGCCCGAAGCGAAGCGGCGTGCGGTAAAGCACCTGGTGGCAGGCGGCTGGCTCAGCCAGCGAGGTGCCTGCCGATTGCTGGGCCTGGC
>PUOM01000264.1 GCA_003552795.1 Halomonas sp.
CCGCGGCTCGCCGTCGTCGTCCAGTTCCACGTAGAGGTAGACCTGGCCGCTGCCATCCTCCAGGACGCTCTCGTCGAGGCCCTCCAGGGCCGCCATCACGTCCAGGAAGCGGCGCTCCTCGATCACGATGTCGCGGCCCTCGCAGTCCAGGGCGTGGCCGGGAGTGACCCTCACCCGGCGGTGGTGCAACCGGCCGTCGCTGTCGGGCAGCACCTCGCCGCCGCACTCGGCGATCAGGCCGCAGACCACGCCCCAGCCATGCAGCTGGCGATGGTGCCAGCTCAGGTCGCGCTGCCGGCAGAGATGATCCAGGGCCTGTTCGACGCTGCGCACGCCGGGCAGCTCGCAGGCGTCGTTGCGGTAGCAGACATCGCCGGCATCGATATCGGTCAGCGGCGGGAACTCGAGCGCCCGGCAGGCGCCGTCGGGGTCGGGTGAAAAGGCCGTGATCTCGCCTTCGGCATCCACCTCGACCTGGCCCAGCAGCCAGTAGTGGTGCGCCACCCCGACGGGGAGTGACTCCTCGAGCAGGGTGTCGCCGGCGGCGTGCTCGACCTGGCGGACCGTGGCCAGCCAGTAGTCGCCGGCCACCGCCAGGGGGGCGTCCAGCTGCAGCGAGAGCACCAGCTGGTCGAGGTGGATCTCGCAGCGATGCTCGGGGCCCCCGGTGATGTCGACACGGCCGTGGGCGCCCTCGCCGTGGCCGGTGGAGAGGGGGGTGCCGCGGTCGGCGCCCTCGGCCAGCTGCCACTGGCCCGCCTCGCGGGTGAGGCGGGCATGGCCGTCCCAGCGGCGCACCAGCGAGCGGTCGGGGGCCGACGCCGGGGCGTGGCCGACGGTCAGCACGCCGCGCTCGGGCTCGAACCCCGGCATCAGGTGATGGCCGAGGTGGCGTTCGCTGCGCATCCGCTCCTCGGGGCCGGCGAAGGACTCGTAGCTCCACCGGTCGGAAGCGAAGCCCGGCGGCAGGCTGTCGACCCGATAGGCCTCGGCGCCGTTCTCCCGGGACCACTTGAGGGTCAGCCCGGTGACCTCGGGGACGGGGTCGTCCGACCAGCTCACCTCGTGCACCTCGACCCGGAACAGGAAGTTGCCCACGTCCTCGGGCAGCGCCAGCTCCTCGGCACAGGGGTCGCAGGGATCGTCCAGGGTGGTGCCCTGGCGCACCGAGAGGCCGAGCGGGATGTTGCCCCGCGGCGGGTTCAGTGCCGGGTCGCGCGGGTCGAGGTCGACCGGGCAGGCCTTCACCTGGGCCATGGTCTGGCTGCGGGTGCAGGTGTCGGCGCCGTGCAGGCCCGGGTCCATCAGGTCGGGCGACTCGAGCTGGGTGACGCTGCGCTCCCAGACGTCGAGATAGAGGCGGTGGCTGCCCTCGGCCAGCGGCGGCACGCGGGGCAGGTCGGCCTGACGCTCGAAGCGCAGGGGAGGCGGCAGCGAGGGGTCGTCCGGTACCACCCGGGCGGGGATGCCGTCGACATAGACGTGCCCCCAGCGCAGGGCGTAGCCGTCGTCGCCGATGCGCCTCACCAGGCCGCGGGCCCGGGGGCTGCCCTCGCCGACGATGTCGGCCAGGGTGTCGACCAGGCGATGGCGCACCAGCTCGTCGAGCTCGTTCCAGTCGGCATCGGTGATCATCCGGCCCATCTGCTGCTGGACCCCGGAGTAGCGGTCTGCCGGGTCGAAGCGGTGGCGTGAGATCTGGGTCTTCATGAGCGGTCCTTTCCGATGGCGTCCGGCAGCCGGGCCAGGGCAGCGTCGGGGATGACCGCCGCCCGCTGGCCGACCGCGAGTGAGTCCTGAAGCTTCTCGACCACCGCTTCCAGGCGCCGGGCGATCTGCAGGAAGTGGTAGGCACCGGGCTCGGTGGCGTCCTCGGCGCGGTAGCGCACCCGGCTGTCGCAGGCCGGGTGGAGCACCCCACAGCCCGGCTCGCCGAAGGTCTCGCTGAACATCACCACCGGGGCCCGGGTGTTGTGATGGCGGCGCTGCAGGTCGTCCGGCACCTGGTCGGGGAGGATGCTGCTGTAGCGCACGCAGAGCGGTGCCGGCGGCAGCGCGTTGGTGTCGTCCTTGCGCAGCGGGCAGCGGAAGATGCAGTCGCTGGCGTCCAGTGCCTCGACCAGGCAGCTGCCGAGCACCGTGACGTATTCCAGCCGGGTCAGGCTGCGGGCGCTGCGCAGGTGGTCGAACAGGCAGTCGCGCGCCTCAATGACCGGTTCGTCCATGTCGATGCTGTGGACCCGCACCTGGCGCAGGGCGCAGCGCTCGAGTTCGAGCCGGCCGCTGTCCGCCTCCAGCCGGTTGACCACGATCAGGTCCTCGAAGCGCCAGCGCCTGGGGTCGGCGGGGCCGACCCCGGTCTCCGGCACCTGGCCGAGCATGAAGACGCCCTGGACCTCCACCCTCTGCCGTTCGGGGTGGCGGTTGGCGAAGACCAGGGTGCGGTCGAGGCGACAGTAGAAGGCGACGTGCTCGAGGAAACGCTCGCTGGGCAGTTCGAGGTCGTCGAGCCACTGCTGGCGCCAGCGCACCCTGACCCGGTGGCGCTGGAAGAACCCCTCGGGCTGCATGACGTGCAGCAGCAGTCGGCGCGGGTGGGCGTGGCCGACACGCCAGTCGGGCTCGCGCAGGTCCGGGGTCCGGCGGCTGACGTCGTCGAAGCCGGCGCCGTGGAAGCGACCCTGCGGGTCGATGCGCTGGTGATGGCAGGGAATCCCGTGAGGGCTGTGCTGGCGCCAGCGGAACTCCTGGCCATGCAGCCGGCTGATCTGGCCCAGGGGGCTGCGGCCGGGGTCGGCCACGGCCTGGCTGGCGCAGCGGAAGTCGGGCGTCACCGCGGGCAGGCCGGGGTGGCGCGCGATGACGGCAGGATGCTCGGCCGGCAGGGGTTCCGCCAGGCCATGGCAGGATTCCGGCAGCAGCGGGGTATCGAGCCGCGGGGTCATCGCCAGGCGCTGCCAGCCCTCCTGGACCACCACCTCCCACTGGCCCACCGCCTCGGCGATCTCGTCCACGGCGGCCAGGGTGCCGCCACGCTGGCGCCAGCGGATCGCCTGCATCACCTCGGCCCGGCGCCCCGCCTCCAGGGGCGAGACCAGGCGTGCGTCCAGCAGTTCGGCGAAATAGGGCAGCAGCCAGGCCTGGCTGGCCGGGCCGTCGTCCTCGGGGTGGTCGGGAAAGTTGTCCCGATGGTACTGCTGCAGGGTGGCATGCAGCCGGTCGAGCAGCTCGTCGGCGGAGCCCAGCAGCCGCTGGGTGTGATGGTGGGTGTCGCGCTGGCGGACATGCGCCGGCAGCAGGTCGAAGAGTCGCAGCTGGCGTCGAGTCACGGGGCACCTCCGGCGGTGATCTGTGGCGGCGCCAGGGCGACGTCGAGATAGACGAGCTGGTCCGGGCGTGGCGAGATGCGGCGCAGGCTGCCGTCGCCGGCGGTGAAGCGGTGGGCGGGCGCACCGGGCTCGCCGCGGTCGTTGCGAAATCCGTGGGGGTTGATGCGGCAGCCGACGTGCTCGACCCCCGGGACCGACTCCATCAGTGCCAGCAGGGTGGAGCGGTAGAGCGGGGCCCCGAGCCGCATTCGCTCCAGCGAGAGGGTCGCCAGCAGCGTCTCCTCGACCCGGGCAACCACCTCTTCGGTGGCGTAGGCCGCCGTATCGACGCCCAGTTGCACCTCCAGCTCGAGCAGCAGCCCCTCGTAGCGACGGATGGCGACCGCCATTCCGGGGCTGGCATGACGCGTCAGGGTGCGGGCCAGGTCCTCGGCGAGTTCGCCCAGGTCGCCGCCGCCGGCCGGCACCACGGTGATCTCGATGCAGTCGCTGGCACCGGGGCGGTTGCGCAGCGGCCGGGCCTGGGCCTGCCAGACGCCGGCATGCCGGCGGGCCAGGGCCTGGAAGTCGCGCACCGACACGGCCCGGCCCAGGGTGAGCACCGAGGCCGGCGCCTGCTCCCTCAGCGCCTCGCCGGGCTCGTGCTGGCTGCCGCCGAC
>PUOM01000034.1 GCA_003552795.1 Halomonas sp.
CAAGGCGGCCCGGGCGCTGGTGGTGCGCGAAATGCTGCACCAGCGCGCCGCCGCGCTGGGTCTGGCCGAGGTGGCCGGCAGCGAGCTGGATGAGGGCGACGCCGCCATCGCCTCCCTGCTCGAGCAGGAGCTCGACATTCCCGAGCCCTCCGAGGAGGACTGCCGCCGCTTCCACGCCGCCCATGCCGAGCGCTTCAGCGAGCCGACCCGCCTCAGGGTGCGCCATATCCTGCTCCCCGCGGCGCCGGATGACGCCGAGGCCCGGGATGCCGGCTATCGCCAGGGCGAGAAGCTGCTCAAGGAGCTCGCGTCCATTCCCGAGCGCTTCACCGAGTTCGCCATGCGCCACTCCGCCTGCCCCTCGAAGGAGCAGGGCGGCGAGCTGGGCTGGCTGGCCCCGGGGCAGACCGTGGCCGAACTGGACCGCGCCCTGCAGCACCTCCCCGAGGGCCTGCACGACCGCCCCCTGGCCTCGCGCTACGGCTGGCACCTGGTCGCCATCGACGAGCGCCTCGAGGGGCGCGCGCTGCCCTATGAGCAGGTCGCCGAGCGCGTGCGCCACAGCCTGCGCGAGCAGTCCACTCGCCGCGCCCTGCGCCACTACCTGCTGGTGCTGGAGTCGGAGATCGGCGTCGAGGGTGTGGCCCTGGATGACGACAGCGCCAACTCGCTGATGCAGTAGCGGGCGGGCCGTGCGGCCCTGCCTTCCGCGATTCCCTTTTGTATGCCGCCGCCCGCATCGCGGGCGGTCAGGAGGACCTCATGGCTCACGTCCACGCCAACACCCCCTTCGCGCCCCTCGGCATCGCCGTGCTGACCGTCTCCGACACCCGCGGCTTCGACGAGGACGGCAGCGGCGACCTGCTCAGCGAGCGCCTCACCCTGGCGGGCCATGCCCTGGTCGAGCGGCGCATCGTACCCGACGATGTCTATCGCATCCGCGCCGTGGTCTCCAAGTGGGTGGTGCGTGACGATATCCAGGTGGTGCTGGTCAATGGCGGAACGGGCTTCACCCGACGCGACACCACCCCCGAGGCGCTGATGCCGCTGTTCGACAAGGCCGTGGACGGCTACGGCGAGCTGTTTCGCCAGCTGTCGCTTTCGAGCATCGGCACCTCCACCATTCAGTCCCGTGCCGTGGGCGGGCTGATCGACCGCACCCTGGTGTTTGCCATGCCCGGCTCGCCGAAGGCCTGCGCCACCGCCTGGGATGGCATCCTCGCCGCTCAGCTCGATGCTCGCACTCGGCCCTGCAACTTCGTGGCCATGGTGCTGCCCGAGGCGGCGGGGGGGTGCGCCAGCCGTCAGGCGCCCGGGTCGGCGGTTCGCGCCGAGGAGCCCCCCGAGGGGGTGGCGTCATGAGCGGCTGCGGCTGTGCCGAGGTTGCCACGCCGGGCCTGCTCGATCTCTTCGCCGTTCGGGCGCGCCTGATCGACGCGGCGCGCCCCGTCGATGGCAGCGAGACCGTCCCGCTGGATGAGGCCTGTCGGCGGGTGCTGGCCGAGGATCTGCTCGCGTCCCTCGACATGCCGGGTGTCGACAACAGCGCCATGGACGGCTATGCCCTGAGCCTGGCCGAGCTCGTTACCGAGGGCCTGCCGGTGTCGCTGCGCGTGCCCGCCGGGGCCGGCGTCATGCGCCTGCCTGCCGGCGGCTGCGCGCGCATCTTCACCGGTGCGCCGGTCCCGCTGGGCGCCGACGCCGTGGTGCCCCAGGAGCGGGTGTGCCTGGATGCCGAGGGCCGGGTTCACGTCGAGGGCGAACTCGCGGAGGGAGCCAATATTCGACGCCGCGGCGAGGAGACTCGGGCGGGCGCGCTGCTGCTGCCGGCCGGGACCTGCCTGGACGCGGCGGCCATCGCCCTGCTGGCCAGCCACGGCATCGGCCAGCTGAAGGTGGTGAGACGCCTGAAGGTGGCCCTGCTCTCCACCGGCGATGAGCTGATCGAGCCCGGGATGGACCGGGTGCCCGGTCAGGTCCACGACAGCAACCGCGCCATGCTCAAGGCGCTGCTGGCCCAGGCCGGGTGCCAGGTGCTCGATCTGGGCGTGATCGCGGATGATCCCCATGCCCTGCGGCTGACCATGGCCGAAGCGCGCGACGAGGCCGACCTTGTCGTCTGTAGCGGAGGAGTGTCGGTGGGGGAGGAGGACCATGTGCGCCCGGCCATCGAGGGGCTGGGCGGCATCGATTTCCACGGCGTGGCCATCAAGCCCGGCAAGCCCTTCGCCTTCGGCTACCTGGGCGATGACCTCCCGGCCGGCACGCCGCTGATCGCCCTGCCGGGCAATCCCGTGGCGTCGCTGGTAGGCTGGCAGCTGCTGGCCCTGCCCTTCGTGCAGGTTTGCCAGGGGCGCGAGGCCGTCCCGCTGCAGCAGTTCCCGGTCATGGCCGGTTTCTCGCGTCGCGGCCCCCGGGGGCGGCGAGAGCTGCTGCGGGTGGTGCTCGACTGGACAGCGGGGGCGCCGGTGGCTCGCCTCGCCGGCGGCCAGGGCTCGCATATGCTCAGCGCGGCCAGCCAGGCCCATGGCTACCTGGTGGTCGATGCCAACAAGAACGTGGAGAAAGGCCATGCCTACACCTACTGTCCCGCCGCCCAGTTCCTCGTCTGAGCTGCTCTTCAAGCCGAAGCAGCTGCGTGACCTGATGCGCGGCGTTTCCTGGCTCACGAGCCTGGACGACGAGGCGCTCGAGTCGCTGCTCGAGGCGTCCGAGCTGCGCACGCTAAAGCCACGGGAGTGGCTGTTTCGCCAGGAGACGCCGGCCGACTGGCTGCATCTCGTGATCAGCGGCACCGTGCGGCTGGTGCGCAGCGCCGGCGACGGCCGCATGGCCACCATCCGCTGCGTGGAGCGTGGCGGCACCCTGGGCGAGCTGAGCATGGTCTCCAGCGCCGGGGTCTACCTCTACTCCTCCGAGGCGCTACGCCGCACTCACGTGCTGTCGCTCCCGGCGGCTCGCTGCCGGGAGGTCCTGGATGACCAGCCGGCGTGCCGGGCCGAGTTCATGAGCCGCCTGGCGCTGGAGCTTACCGAGCGCCTCGAGGACCTGGCCCTGCTCACCCAGGGCGATGCCATGTCGCGGCTGGTCAGCTATGTGCTGCGCCAGCTGCCGTCGGGGCGCGCCAGGACCCCCAGGGTGGTTCGGCTGACCATCCCCAAACGCTGGCTGGCGGCCCAGCTCGCCATGACGCCTGAGACCCTGTCGCGGCTGCTGGCCAAGCTGCGCGACAGCGGCGCTATCAATATCGATCGCCAGCGGCTCACCGTGCTCGACGAGCAGAAGCTGCGCGACTTCATGATGACCGACGACTGACGTCCATTCGGACGTCGGGAACGCACCGGAAGAGGGAGGCACCATGTCCCGCGCCAACACCCAGCCCCGCCCCCTGGTCTACTCATGCTCCGGCTGCTCCGATGTGGCCCAGCTGGCCAACGATGTGGCCCTGCGCCTCGACCATGGCGGCGTGGCGGAGATGTCCTGCATCGCCGGCGTCGGCGGCGGAGTGCCGGGCCTGATGAAGGTTGCCCGCTCCGGCCGCCCCATCGTCGCCATCGACGGCTGCCAGATGCACTGCGCCAGCCACTGCCTGGCCAGGGCCGATGTCACCCCCGCCGAGCATGTGAAGCTCTACGAGCGCGGCCTGCGCAAGCGGCGCGGCCGGTTCTACGACGAGGAGACGGTGGCCGAGGTGGCCAGCGAGGTGGGCGAGCTGATCGCGCGGCTGCCCATGGGTGCCGCCTCCGGGGCCGCCGGCGCCGGGAGCCGCCCATGAGCGCCCTCGTCGACGGCTTCGGCCGCACCGTCCGCTACCTGCGTCTCTCGGTCACCGACCGCTGCGACTTCCGCTGCGTCTACTGCATGGCCGAGGAGATGACCTTCCTGCCCCGGGCCCAGGTGCTCACCCTGGAGGAGATGGCCACCCTCTGTCGGGCCTTCATCGAGCTCGGCGTGGAGAAGATCCGCCTCACCGGCGGCGAGC
>PUOM01000263.1 GCA_003552795.1 Halomonas sp.
CTGCCGTGGTTTCTCCCTCCTCATTAGCTAGTCACGGTCTTGCCGCCGCCCCATCGAGGGCGGCTTTTTTCGTCCCGCAGAAACAGCGATGCCCCCGGATGGGAGCATCACATGAGCGTTTTCGCTGCCCAGGCGAGGGGCGCTGGGGCAAGCCGAAGAGGAGGCCCTGCGCCAGGGATGGCGTCGGTAGCGTACGGGGAGGTATTCACAGCGCCTCCTCGTCGGACCGACGCTCCGGGGCTTGCCGCCAGATCAGCCCCGAGCGCTTGGAACCACCGTCGACAGATTCGTCAGCACCGGCAGGTCAGTCGACGCGGCGGTAGATCAGGTCCCAGACGCCGTGGCCCAGCTTCTCGCCGCGAGCCTCGAACTTGGTCAGCGGGCGGAACTCCGGCCGCGGCACGTAGGGCAAGGTGTCCGCGGCGGCGGTATTGGCATAGCCCGGTGCGGCGTCCATCACCTCGGCCATCCACTCGGCGTAGGCCTCCCAGTCGGTGGCCAGATGGAAGGTGCCGCCCACCTTGAGCCGGCTGCGCACCAGCTCCACGAAGGCCGGCTGCACGATGCGTCGCTTGTGATGCTTCTTCTTCGGCCAGGGGTCGGGGAAGAAGAGCTGCAGGGTGTCGAGGCTGGCCTCGGGCAGGCACTCCTCGAGTACCCGCAGGGCATCTTCCCGGTAGACGCGCAGATTGGTCAGGCCGCGCTTGTCGGCCTCGTCGAGCAGCTTGCCCACCCCCGGGGCGTGCACCTCGATGCCGATGAAATCGGTGTCGGGGTGGGTCTCGGCCTGCTCGATCAGCGAGGCGCCCATGCCGAAACCGATCTCCACCACCCGCGGCGCACGCCGACCGAACAGGGTATCCAGATCCTGGCGCCCTTCGGCCAGGGTCAATCCCAGCCTCGGCCACACCTCCTCGAGGCCACGGGTCTGGGCCTGGGTCATGCGCCCGGCACGCAGCACATAGCTCTTGATGCCGCGGCGGTGCAGGGGGGCCTGCGGGCCTTCCGGCCCGGTGGTGGCGGTATCGTCGCGGGGTTGATCACTCATCGGTCGTTGCAGCTCTCGATTGGCAGATTCAGCCGTTGATGCGGCCGGCGAAGGGGGAGGAGGGATCGGCACTCTGGCGGCGCGGCATGCGTCCGGCCAGGAAGGCCTCGCGGCCCGCCTCCACGGCCTTGCGCATGGCGCTGGCCATCAGCACCGGCTGGCGGGCATGGGCGATGGCGGTGTTCAGCAGCACACCGTCGCAGCCCAGCTCCATGGCCATGGCGGCATCGGAGGCGGTGCCGATGCCGGCGTCCACCAGTACCGGCACGCTGGCCTGCTCGATGATCAGGCGAATATTGTGAGGGTTCTGGATGCCGTGGCCGGAGCCGATCAGCGAGCCCAGCGGCATGATGGCGCAGCAGCCCAGGCGCTCCAGCTCGCGGGCGACGATGGGGTCGTCGCTGGTATAGACCATGACGTCGAAGCCATCCTTGATCAGCGCCTCGGCGGCGGTCAGGGTCTCCACCACGTTGGGATAGAGGGTCGCGTCGTCGCCCAGCACCTCAAGCTTCACCAGCCTGTGGCCGTCAAGCAGCTCACGGGCCAGTTTGCAGGTGCGCACCGCGTCCTTGGCCGTATAGCAACCGGCGGTGTTGGGCAGCAGGGTATAGCGCTCCGGGGGCACCGCGTCGAGCAGGTTGGGCTCTCCGGCTTCCTGACCGAGGTTGGTGCGGCGCACCGCGAAGGTGACCACTTCGGCGCCGGAGGCGCTGATCGCCTCGCTGGTCTCGTCGAAGTCCTTGTACTTGCCGGTGCCGACCAGCAGGCGTGAGGAGAATTCACGCCCGGCGATGCGCAGGGGCTGGTCCTGGAAGAAGTCTGTCATCGAGTCTGCCTTGTGTGGTTGTCGTCGCGGTGGCGTACGGGCGGCGCTCAGCCACCGCCGATGGCGTGCACCACCTCGACCCGGTCGCCCTCGGCCAGGCGAGTGGCGGCGTGTTCGCTGCGGGGCACGATCTCCTCGTTCACCTCCACCGCGATGCGGCGGCCGGCGAGTCCCAGGGACTCGACCAGCGCGGCAATCGTCGGGGCAGGCATGAGGTCGGGCGCCAGGGTGTGCGCCTCGCCATTGAGCTGGATCTGCATGGCGTTCTCTCTGCGCTCTGGTGGCTATCGTTGTCAGCCCCCGCCGGGGCGGCCGGCAGGGGGAAATCGCGGCCCCATTGTAGCCGAGTCCGGCCGGCCGGGGTACGGTAGCGGCCATGACGCTCCCACCTCTCGGGGCTGAGCACCCGATATCGACCTGACCAGGATGCCATATGAGGGAGAAAGGAATGCAGGACCGAGGCTGGTGGCTGGGGGCGGCGCTGTCGGGCGCCGTGGTGGTGATGGCGGGCGCCTTCGGCGCCCACGCCCTGGAGGAAAGCCTGGCGCCGCGTCTGGTAGCGGCCTTCGGGACCGGCGTGCGCTATCAGGCATGGCACACCCTGGCGCTGCTCGCCGTGCTGGCCTGGCGCAGCTCGCTTCCCCTCACGGGGCAGCGGCTGGCCATGGGGCTCTGGGCGGCGGGAATCGTGCTCTTCTCGGGGTCGCTCTACGCCATGGCGCTGACCGGCATTGGCGGCCTGGGCATGATCACCCCCGTGGGCGGCGTACTGATGATCGCCGGCTGGCTGGCCCTGGCCGGCGCGGCGCTGCGCGCGCCACGCACCTGAGCCGGCTCAGTCCCGGTCGGGCAGGGCGTAGGTGGCGGTGACCAAGGCCACCGGCTCTTCGTCGCCGGCGGAGAACAGCTGCACCTCGCCCACCGCCAGACGCCGCCCCAGCTTGAGGATACGCGCGATGGCGATGATGTCGCGATCGCCCCGGGGGCGGCGCAGGAAGCGGCAGTGCAGATCGCTGGTGACCGCCATGGCCTCGGGGCCGATCTGGGCGAGGATCGCCACGTAGAGGCAGACATCGGCCAGACCCATCAGGGTCGGGCCGGAGACGCTGGCGCCGGGGCGCAGGTGGTCGTCGTCGATGGCCAGGCTCATGGTGGCGCGCATGTGGTCGACGGCCTCGATGGTCCCGATACGCTGGGGAAACACCTCGTCGAGAAAGTCCTCGATGGTGGCGGCGCTCATCACGGTCATCGGCGGGCTCCTTGCGGTGGGTGGAGAAGGTTGACGCTGGCGTCAACATAACCGAAAGCGCCCCGGGCAGATACCCGGGGCGCCTCTGGCTGGGCGGCGTCGCCGCCCTGGCGGATCAGGCCGAGGTTACTTGGCCTTGTGCACGGCGCGCCAGTGGTGCAGCAGCGGCTCGGTGTAGCCGGAGGGCTGCACATGGCCCTTGAAGATCAGGTCGCTGGCGGCCTGGAAGGCGCTGGAGCCCTCGTAGTCCGCGCTCATCGGCGTGTAGGTGGGGTCGCCGGCGTTCTGCTCGTCCACCACCTTGGCCATGCGCGTCAGGGTCTCCTGAACACGCGCGGCATCCACCACGCCGTGGTGCAGCCAGTTGGCGATATGCTGGCTGGAGATGCGCAGGGTGGCGCGGTCTTCCATCAGGCCCACATCGTGGATGTCCGGCACCTTGGAGCAGCCCACGCCGTGCTCGACCCAGCGCACCACATAGCCGAGGATGCCCTGGCAGTTGTTGTCGAGCTCCTGCTGGATCTCCTCGTCGGACCAGCTGGCCTCGGCGACCACCGGCACGGAGAGCAGCTCATCCAGGTAGTCCGGCTCCCCCTGGGCCTCCAGCTCGCGCTGGATGCCGGTGACGTCCACCTGATGGTAGTGCAGGGCGTGCAGGGTGGCGGCGGTGGGCGACGGCACCCAGGCGGTGTTGGCACCGGCCTTGGGATGGCCGATCTTCTGCTCGAGCATGGCGGCCATCAGGTCAGGCATGGCCCACATGCCCTTGCCGATCTGGGCACGGCCGCGCAGGCCACAGGCCAGGCCGATCTGGACGTTGTTCTTCTCGTAGGCGCCGATCCAGGCGGCCCCCTTCATGTCCCCCTTGCGGAGCATCGGGCCCGCCTCCATGGCGGTGTGCATCTCGTCGCCGGTGCGGTCCAGGAAGCCGGTGTTGATGAAGACCACCCGAGAGGACGCCTCGGCGATACACGCCTTGAGGTTCACCGTGGTGCGACGCTCCTCGTCCATGATGCCCATCTTGAGCGTGTCTCGGGCCATCCCCAGCAGGTCCTCGATGCGGCCGAACAGCTCGCTGGAGAAGGCCACTTCCCCGGGACCGTGCATCTTGGGCTTGACGATGTACACGGAGCCTTCGCGGGAGTTGCGCGGCTCCCCCTCGCTCTTCTTGAGGTCGTGCAGGGCGAGCAGACCGGTGACGATGCCGTCGAGGATACCCTCGGGCAGCTCGTTGCCCTCGGCGTCGAGCACCGCCGGCGTGGTCATCAGATGACCCACGTTGCGCACGAACATCAGCGAACGGCCCGGCAGGGTCAGCTTGCCGCCGTCCGGGGCGGTGAACCGGCGGTCGGCGTGCAGGCGGCGGGTGAGGGTCTTGCCACCCTTCTCCACCTGCTCCTCCAGATCGCCCTTCATCAGGCCCAGCCAGTTGGCGTAGACGCCCACCTTGTCCTCGGCATCCACCGCCGCCACGGAGTCCTCGCAGTCCATGATGGTGGTCAGCGCCGCCTCGACCACGACATCCTTGACGCCGGCCGGATCGGTCTTGCCGATGGGATGGCTCGGGTCGATCTGGATCTCCAGGTGCAGACCGTGGTTGGCCAGCAGCACCGACTCGGGGCTCGCCGCCTCGCCGGTGTAGCCCACCAGCTTGCCGGCATCCTTGAGGCCGGTCTCGCGCCCGCCCTCCAGAGTCACCACCAGGTGGCCGTCACGCAGCACATACTTCACGGCATCGCGGTGGGAGCCGGTGGCCAGCGGGGCGGCGCGATCCAGCACGCCGCGGGCGTAGGCGATCACCTTCTCGCCGCGCTTGGGGTTGAAGCTCGACCCCTTCTCGGCGCCGTCCTCCTCGGAGATGGCGTCGGTGCCGTAGAGGGCATCGTAGAGGCTGCCCCAGCGCGCATTGGCAGCGTTCAGCGCATAGCGGGCGTTGCTTACCGGCACCACCAGCTGCGGCCCGGCCTGGACGGCGATCTCGCGGTCGACGTTGGCCGTGGTCACCGCTACCCTGGCCGGCGCCTCGCTCAGGTAGCCGATCTCCTTGAGGAAGGCACGATAGGCGGTCATGTCGCCCACCGGGCCGGGGTGCTCGCGATGCCAGGCGTCGAGCTGCTCCTGCAGTCGCTCACGTTCGGCGAGCAGTTCGCGGTTCTTCGGGGTCAGATCGTGAAAGAGGGCATCGACGCCGGCCCAGAACGCCTCGGCATCGACGCCGGTGCCCGGAAGCGCCTGCTCGCTGATGAAACGGTCCAGTTCGGCGGCCACCTGGAGGCGGTGACGGGTGACACGTTGGGTCATGGTGGATCTCCTCGTGCTTGGCAGCCGACGGGTCGCATGCCAGTCTGCCGATACAGGGGTGAGTGACTGCTGTGGCTGCAATTTTGTGGAAAATACTTCCATGTGTAAACCCGCAAAGCAGCGGGTTCGCGCGCAGCTAGACCAAAAGATAAGGCAGGGCCGCCGAGCGCGCCCACCTTTCCCTGTGCCATCGCCCGCCAGGCACCCGCTCGAGAGAGATTCATGGAGGAGACGATGAGCGACTTCACTCCACTGCAGGCGCTGGGCGCGATGCGGCTGATCGAGCCGAGCGGTTCGGACGGCGACGGCGACCACCTGGCACGCTATCTGGGCCACTACGGCCTGGCACCGCTGCTGGCCAAGCACGTGGGGCTCTACGTGGGCTATGTGGACGCCCGGGACTTCCGGCTCTGGACCCAGGTCTGGAGCCCCGATGAACCGGTGGGTACCGCCTTCGTGGTGCACGGCTACTTCGACCACCTGGGGCTCTACCGCCACCTGCTGGAGCGCCTGCTGGAGCGGCGCTGGCGGGTCGTGCTCTGGGACCTCCCCGGCCACGGCCTCTCCAGCGGGCCGCGCGCCTCCATTGACGATTTCGACGACTACGGCGGCTGCCTGCAAGCCCTGCAGACCCATCTCGAGGCGGAGGGGCTCGCCCCGCGCCCCTGGCTCGGCGTCGGCCAGAGCACCGGCGCGGCGATACTCGCCACCGACGCCCTGACCCGCGGCGACGATGGCCACTGGGCCGGCCTGGCGCTGCTGGCCCCCCTGGTGCGCCCCTGGGGCTGGAGCCAGAGAAGCTGGCTGCACCTGCTGGCCGGGCCCTTCGTGCGCTCCATTCCGCGCAAGTTCCGCGCCAACTCCACCGACGCCGAGTTCGCCGCCTTCCTGCGCGAGCGGGACCCCCTGCAGGCGGATCGCGTCGAGGTCGGCTGGGTCAGTGCCATGCGCCGCTGGATGCCGAGACTGCTCGCCCTGCCCCCTACTCCGGTGAAGACACTGATCCTCCAGGGCGAGCAGGACCTGACGGTGGACTGGGAGTGGAACCTCGCCGTGCTGGCGCGCAAGTTCCCCAATGCCGAGATTCACCGCCATCCCGAAGCGCGCCACCACCTGGTCAACGAGGCCGAGCCGATCCGCCGGGCGCTCTTCGATGCCCTGGATCGCTTTATCGACGACCTGGCACCCGCCGCCGCCCACCTCGAGATCGAACGCCCATGAACGCTAGCCGCCCGCTCCTGCTGCTGCTTGCCCCGCTGCTGGCCGGCTGCGCTGCCGCCCCGGAGCGCCCCGAGACCCTGCGCCAGGCGCTCTTCAACCTGGGCGAGCGCGCGGCCATCCGCGTGACCGAAGCCCCCGCCCTGCCACGCCCGCCCGGCGACCAGGTGCTGCTGCTGGTTACCCCGGAGGTCAACGGCGAACTCGGTATCGGCCAGGAACGTTTCCGCGAAAGCCTGACTCGGGCACTGCTGGCGGTAGGCGACGGTCCCCAGGTGCTCGACTGGAGCGACAGCATGGGCGAAGGAGGAGGTGACAACCAGTGGCGACTGGAGAGCCGCCTGATGGCCGACGGGCCACGCCTGCGGCTCTCGGACCGGGAGCTGCTTCCCTACCGCCTGACCCTGATACTGCGACGCCCCGACGGCGAGTCGGTGATGTGGGAAGAGAGCCTGCAGGGCGCCCTGGATGCCACGGCGCTATAGCGCCCCTCCTTCCACTCCTCACCACTCACCCCTCACCATTCACCACTCACCACTCACCCCTTAAGCAGCCGATCCAGCTGCCGATAGCCGATCGCCTCGATCAGCTGCTCCCGGGCGGGCGTCGGTTCCCCTGTCAGGTCGGCCAGGGTCAGCGCCACCCGCAGCACCCGATGATAGGCCCGGGCCGAGAGCCTGAGTCGCTCCAGCACGCCTGCCAGCCAGGCACGATCGGCGGCGGCCAGGCCGCAGGCCGCCTCCAGCTCCCGTCCGGCCAGGTGCGCATTGAGCGCCCCGCGCGCCAGCTGGCGTTCACGAGCCGCCACCACCCGCCGGCGCACGACCGCCGAGGACTCCCCGGCCGTTGCCGAGGTGAGCTGTTCCGGCGGCAATGCCGGAACCTCCACCTGCAGATCGATGCGGTCGAGCAGGGGTCCCGAGAGGCGCGCCTGGTAGCGCTGAATCTGCGCCGCGGTGCAGTGGCAGGGCTGGCGGGGATCGCCCAGATGGCCGCAGGGACAGGGATTCATGGCCGCCACCAGCTGGAAACGCGCCGGAAAGCGGCGCTGATGGCTGGCTCGGGCGATATGGATCTGGCCCGACTCCATGGGCTCGCGCATCACCTCCAGCACCTGTCGCGAGAACTCCGGCAGCTCGTCCAGGAACAGCACCCCGTGGTGGGCCAGCGAGATCTCTCCCGGGCGGGGCTTCGAGCCACCGCCCACCAGGGCCACCGCGCTGGCGGTATGGTGCGGCGCCCGGAAGGGCCGCTGCCCCCACTCGGCGGCCAGCGGCAATCCGCTGACAGAGCGCACCGCCGCTACCTCCAGGGCCTCTTCGTCGGTAAGCGACGGCAGGATACCGGGCAGGCGGCTGGCCAGCATGGTCTTGCCGGTGCCGGGCGGGCCGGCGAAAAGCAGGTTGTGGGATCCCGCCGCGGCCACCTCCAGGGCGCGGCGCGCCTGGTGCTGGCCGCGCACCTCGGCCAGGTCAGGCAGCGGCGTGGCCGCCTCGGGCGGACGCGAAAGCCGGTGCGGCGTGATCGGCGCCTGCCCCAGCAGGTGAGCGACCACCTCGAGCAGATGGTCGGCGGGCAGCACCTCGAGATCACCGGAGAGTGCCGCCTCATCGGCATTGGCGCGGGGCACGATCAGCCGTCGACCGGCACGGCGAGTGGCCAGGGCCAGGGGCAGCACGCCGCTGATCGGGCGCAAGCCGCCGTCCAGGGCCAGCTCGCCGACGCTCTCGGTCTCCTCGAGAGCCCTCGGGGGCAGCTGCCCCGAGGCCAGCAGCAGGCCCAGGGCGATGGGCAGATCGAAGCGTCCGCCCTCCTTGGGCAGGTCGGCGGGTGCCAGATTGAGGGTGATACGACGCAGAGGGTAGTCGAAGCCGGCGTGGGTCAGGGCGCTGCGCACCCGCTCACGGCTCTCCTTCACCGCCGCCTCGGGCAGGCCCACCAGGGTCATCCCCGGCAGGCCGTTGGCCAGGTGGACTTCCACCTGCACCTCGGGGGCCTCGAGGCCGAGGCCTGCGCGGGTATGGACGATCGCCAGCGTCATGGGCGCTCCCTCGCCTGGAGTCTTGCCCTCAGGCTAGCCCAGGGGGCGCCGCCCTGCCCGGGAGGCTCAGCGGCCGGCTTCGCCGCCGCCGGCGTCCTCCTCGGGCGGAGGCGTCTCACTGCCGGCGTCCGCTGCCGGAGCGTCCGTCGGCGCTTCGCCGGTGCGCTCCTCCAGCAGCGTCTCCAGCGCCGCCACCTGCTGCTCCAGCGCCTCCACTCGGGCCCGGGTCCGCTGCAGGACATCCATCAGGATGTCGAAGTCCTCCCGTGACACCAGCTCCAGGCGGTCGAAGGCGCCCTTCACCACCTGCTGAATGCCCTTCTGCACCTCCTCGGGCGCCTGGGAGGCGCCCTGAAGGCGCTCGCCGATCTGCTGGGCCAATTGGCCGATACGGTCATGGCTCACCATGGGTCTCTCCTCAACGTGTGGAATGCCGATGACAGGATACCCATGGCCCGCCAGGAACGCATGCCCTGACGCCGCGCCAGGATGGCGCGCCTGCACCCGCACCCGGCACCAGCACGGTGCAACCGCCCGCCTGTCTCTCCGATCGCCCACGGACAAGCGACCGTGACATCAGATTAATTGCTTGTTTTATCTCTAATTTAACGACATGTGGCACGTTTTGCGCAGTGGCAGGGTATGCGGCCGCCGTGCCCATACCCAACGCAACCGGGGAGACAAGGGATGAAACTCATCACCGCCATCATCAAGCCATTCAAGCTGGACGACGTCCGCGAGGCGCTGGCCGACAACGGCGTTCAGGGCATCACCGTCACCGAGGTCAAGGGGTTCGGCCGCCAGAAGGGCCACACCGAGCTCTACCGCGGCGCCGAGTACGTCGTCGACTTCCTGCCCAAGGTCAAGGTCGAGGTCGCCGTGGACGACAGCCGCCTGGAGACCGTGCTGGACGCCATCTGCAGCGCCGCCAACAGCGGCAAGATCGGCGACGGCAAGGTCTTCGTGACGCCGCTGGAAGACGTCATCCGCATCCGTACCGGTGAACGCGGCGCCGACGCCGTCTGATCATCCCATGCCCCTGGAGAAACAGCCATGAGTGAACTGTCCGAGCTGAGCTATGCGCTCGATACCTTCTACTTCCTGATCTGCGGCGTGCTGGTGATGTGGATGGCCGCCGGCTTCTCGATGCTCGAAGCCGGCCTGGTCCGCTCCAAGAACACCGCCGAGATCCTCACCAAGAATATCGCCCTGTTCGCCATCGCCTGCACCATGTACCTGCTGGTGGGCTACTACATCATGTATTCCAGCCCGGAAGGCGGCATCCTGCCCAACCTGGGCTTCCTGCTGGGCGGCGAGAACAGCGCCGACGCGGTGCTGGCCGGCGGTGACGATGCCCCCTACTACTCCATGCGCGCCGACTATTTCTTCCAGGTGGTGTTCGTGGCGACCGCCATGTCCATCGTCTCCGGTGCCGTGGCAGAGCGCATGAAACTGTGGGCCTTCCTGGCCTTCGCCGTGGTGATGACCGCCGTGATCTATCCGGTCTCCGGCTTCTGGACCTGGGGTGGCGGCTGGCTCGATGAGGCCGGCTTCTCCGACTTCGCCGGTTCCGGCATCGTGCACATGGCAGGCGCCGCCGCGGCCCTGGCCGGCGTGCTGATCCTCGGCCCCCGCAAGGGCAAGTACGGCAAGGACGGCAGCATCTACGCCATCCCCGGCGCCAATCTGCCGCTGGCCACCCTGGGCACCTTCATCCTGTGGATGGGCTGGTTCGGCTTCAACGGCGGCTCCGAGCTCAAGGTCTCCGATGTGGACTCCGCCAACAACGTGGCCCAGGTGCTGGTCAACACCAACGCCGCGGCTGCCGGCGGCGTGATCGCCGCGCTGATCCTGGCCAAGGTCTGGTTCCGCAAGGCCGACCTGACCATGACCCTCAACGGCGCCCTGGCCGGCCTGGTGGCCATCACCGCCGAGCCGCTGGCCCCGTCGGCCCTGAGTGCCGCCCTGATCGGTGCCGTGGGCGGCGTCATCGTGGTCGCCGCCATCGTGGGCCTGGACAAGCTGAAGCTCGACGATCCCGTCGGCGCCATCTCGGTGCACGGCGTGGTCGGCATCTGGGGCCTGCTGGCCGTGCCGCTGACCAACGGCGACGCCACCTTCGGCGCCCAGCTGCTGGGCATGGTCGCCATCTTCGCCTGGGTCTTCGGCGCCAGCCTGCTCGTCTGGGTGATCCTCAAGGCGGTGATGGGCATCCGCGTCAGCGAGGAAGAAGAGTACGAGGGCGTCGACCTGGCCGAGTGCGGCATGGAGGCCTACCCCGAGTTCAGCGTCGCCAAGAAGTGATGGCAACGCCCACCGAGTGAGCTGGCGTGCTCCTCCTGGCCCCTTCGGGGGCCTTTTTTCATCCCGCCCGCCGCGGTGTATGCTAGAGGGCGATCAGGCGCAAGCGGGTGGCTCGGCCACCGTACCGAACAGACGAGGAGTCCGACCATGAAACTGGTGACCGCCATCATCAAGCCCTTCAAGCTCGACGACGTGAGGGAATCCCTCTCCGAGATCGGCGTCCAGGGGATCACCGTGACCGAAGTGAAAGGCTTCGGCCGCCAGAAGGGCCATACCGAGCTCTACCGCGGTGCCGAGTACGTGGTGGACTTCCTGCCCAAGGTGAAGCTGGAAGTCGCCATCGACGACGATATGGCCGAGAAGGTGATCGACGCCATTACCCAGGTCGCCAATACCGGCAAGATCGGCGACGGCAAGATCTTCGTCACCCCGCTGGAGCAGGTCATTCGGATTCGCACCGGCGAGACGGGCAAGGACGCGGTCTGACAGTTGGAAGCTGGAAGCTGGAAGACAGCCTGAATGACACCGCCTCCGTGGCCAGACCACGGAGGCGGATTTTCTTCCAGCTTCAGGCTTCCAGGCGCGAAGCGCCGCTCTTCAAACTCCCGGCGCAGCCGGGGCGGGTCACTTCTCCACGAACGCCCGCTCGATCACATAGTCCCCTGGCTCGCCCATGCGCGGCGAGATCTTGAAGCCCAGTTCGTCGAGCAGCGCGCTGCTCTCGTCGAGCATCGCGGGGCTGCCGCAGATCATGGCGCGATCCTGCCTGGGATCCATGGGCGGCAGACCGAGGTCCTCGAACAGCTTGCCGCTGCGGATATGGTCGGTCAGGCGCCCCGTGGTGTGGAACGCCTCCCGGGTCACCGTGGGGTAGTAGAGCAGTTTCTCGGCGATCTCCTCGCCCAGGTACTCGTGGGCCGGCAGCTCCTTCCGGATGAAGTCGGCATAGGCCAGCTCGCTGACGTTGCGCACGCCGTGCACCAGCACCACCTTCTCGAAGCGCTCGTAGACTTCCGGGTCCTGGATCAGGCTCATGAAGGGGGCCAGCCCGGTGCCCGTGGAGAGAAAATAGAGATGGCGGCCAGGCAGCAGGTCATCGGTGACCAGGGTGCCGGTCGGCTTGCGGCTTACCATGATCTGATCGCCTACCTTGAGGTGCTGCAGCCGCGAGGTGAGCGGTCCGTCCGGCACCTTGATGCTGAAGAACTCGAGATGGTCCTCGTAGTTGGGGCTGGCGATGGAGTAGGCACGCATCAGCGGCTTGCCGCCCACCTCGAGGCCGATCATCACGAACTGACCGTTCTTGAAGCGCAGACTGCGCTCGCGAGTGGTGCGAAAGCTGAACAGGGTGTCGTTCCAGTGATGGACGCTGAGCACCTCTTCCAGGGCAAACTTGCTCATGCCGGCTCCTTGTGGTCCCGCAAGGGGTTATATTCTCAAAAGGAATGAATGACAGGATAATATTTACATTGAATTCTAAGAGATGTCGCGTTATCTGTTAAATGGATTGTATGGATAACCCTTATTCATGACTTTGATATAGATCACCGGAGCCCTGCGCCATGCGATTCACCCTGCGCCAGCTGGAAGTCTTCGTCGCCGTGGCCCAGCACGAGAGCGTCTCTCGGGCCGCCCGGGCCCTGTCACTCTCCCAGTCTGCGGCCAGCACCGCCCTGGGCGAGCTGGAGCGCCAGTTCGACTGCCAGCTGCTGGATCGCATCGGCAAGCGCCTGAAGCTCAACGCCCTGGGATTCCAGCTGCTGCCCAAGGCGGTGGCCCTGCTCGACCGGGCCGAGGAGGTCGAGGAGCTGCTGCGTGGCCGCCAGGGCATCGGCACCCTGGACGTGGGCGCCACCCTGACCATCGGCAACTACCTGGCCACCCTGCTGATCGGCGATTTCATGCAGCGCTTCCCCGGCAGCCGGGTGCGTCTGGCGGTGCGCAATACCCGGGCCATCATCGAGGGAGTGCGCCACCACGAGCTGGACCTGGGCCTGATCGAGGGTCACTGCGAGGCGGAGGATATCGTCACCCAGCCCTGGGTGGAGGACGATCTGGCGGTGTTCTGCTCACCGAACCATCCGCTGGCGGGAGCCGGCCCGGTGGCGCTGGAGAGGCTGCTGCGCGAGGCCTGGATCATGCGCGAGGAGGGCTCGGGCACCCGCCTCACCCTGGAGCAGGCCGCTCGCCACCGCCGTGGGCGCTTCAACATTCTGCTGGAGCTGGAGCATACCGAAGGCATCAAGCGCGCGGTGGAGTCGGGGCTGGGGATCGGCTGCGTGTCGAAGCTGGCCCTTCGCGACGCCTTCCGCCGGGGCAGCCTGGTGTCCATCCCCACCCCGGAGCTGGACCTGAGCCGCCAGTTCGCCTTCATCTGGCATCGGCACAAGTACCTGGCCACCGGCATGCGCGAGTTCCTCAAGCTCTGCCGGCAGATGACCGAGGGGATCACCCGCAGCGATCAGATCGCCCTGCCTCCGGTGCCCTAGCCGCGCACGCGAGAGGGCCCGGCATCTCTGCCGGGCCCTCTCCGCGCCGCAAGTGCCGTGCACGGCGTCAGCGCATGTCGCTGACCGCCTCCTGAATATCCTCGAGGCTGGCCTTGGAGAGGTCCTTGGAGAGGGAGTGGATGACCAGCTTGCTCGTGGGGCCGTCGAGCTTGTCGCGCAGCTGGCCCAGGAAGCGCGGCGGCGCCACCAGAATCAGCTTCTTCATGGTGTTGTCGACCCGGGCTCGATAGATGCGCTCGGCCACCTCCTTGGCAAAGATCATCTCCTCATGGGTACGGGCGGTGCTTTCACCGCCGGAGGAGCGCGACGTCGTCGACGTCGATTCGTGCACGTCGGCACCGCGGTCTGTCACCAGGTCGCCCTCATGCAGCCGGCTGGCCGCATGCACCAGGCTGTCCTGCTCGACCAGCTTGAGCGCGTCGCGGGTGAAGATCCGCGCCCGGGCTGCGTCTGCCACCACGATATACGTCGTCATAGCCACTCCTTGATGCAGGTTCATCGGATACCGAGGGCGTTACCCCCGGCAGCACTGCTCACTCAACAGTGGCAAGCCGCTCAGGGTTGGTCAACCCGTGGCGCAGCGGCGACACCGACAACTGCATGCCAACCGAATCTGGGGTAGCATCCGAGCCTGGCCGGCAGGGATGTCGGTGCGCTGCAACGCTGACGACAAGCCACCGGGAGGAGCCCGATGCGACAGTTCCTGTTTCCCCGCCGCCCGCTGTCACGCGGCACCCTGATCGCCTGCCACCTGCTGCTGCAGCTAGGCCTGGCGGCCGGCGCTGCCCTCTGGCTGGCACCCCGGACCCCCTGGCTCGCCCCGCTGACGTGGCCCGAGGCCTGGCCGCCCCTGGCACTGGGCTTGGGTCTGTGGCTGCTGGCCGCGGTGGCCCTGCGCCTGCTCGCCGAGCTGTGGCTGCTGCCTCATCACCTGGCCGGCAGCATGGGGGCCGGCCCGGTGATCACCCGCTCCTACGAGCGCCGCCCGGCGGTCCATGACCCCAGTGCCGCCTGGACCAGCGACGCCCGGGCGCTGGACCCCGACGACAGCGAGGTGGGCAGCCCCCGTGTCCGCCGACCGGCCGAACCGCTGCGCTCCCGGCAGGCCGCCCGCGAGCCCTCGCTGGACCTGGCCGAGCCACAGGCGGGTAGCGCCCCTGACCGGGAGCCCCGCTTCTGAGGCGAAAGGCGCCAGCGCAGGGCAAGCGCCTTCAGCGCTGGGCCAGCCCTCTGCGCAGGCCGGCCAGCAGCACCACGGCAAAGGCGGCCCCCAGGGTATTGGCGAGGATGTCGGCCCAGTCGCCGCCGCTGCGGCCCGGCACCGGAATCTGGGCGTATTCGACGGCGATGCCGTAGAGCACGGCGATCAGAAAGGCACGTGGCAGGCGCACCCCGGCCAGGCCGACCAGCCCCGCAAGGCCGGCGTAGCCGACGAAGTGGTTGAGCTTGTCCCAGGGCAGGTTCGAGGGCATCTGGCTGCCCGGGGTCAGGCTGCCGACGGCGATGGCCAGGGCCCCCACAACGGCCAGCGCCGCCCACAGGCGGCGCTGGTCGTGCAGGCGTCGGAGCCAGTCGAGCCGGGGCGACTCAGCCATGCTGGATCCGGCGGTGATAGGCCGGGCTCAGCTCGTGCAGCGCCTCCATGAAGGCCGTGACGCTGTCCGGGTTGGTGAACTGGCTGATGCCGTGGCCCAGGTTGAACACATGGCCGGGGCCTTCGCCATAGCTCTCGAGGATGCGGGCCACCTCGGCACGGATCGCCGCGGGGCGGGCGAACAGCACGTTGGGATCCAGATTGCCCTGCAGCGCCACCTTGTGGCCGATCCGGGCACGGGCGCTGGAGAGCTCGGTGGACCAGTCCAGGCCCACGGCGTCGGCGCCCGCCAGGGCGATGTCTTCGAGCCACTGCCCCCCGTTCTTGGTGAACAGGATCACCGGCACGCGACGGCCGTCGTGCTCGCGAATCAGGCCGGCGACGATCTGCTCCATGTAGCGCAGCGAGAACTCGCGGTAGGCCGGCGTGGAAAGCGCGCCGCCCCAGGTGTCGAAAATCTGCACCGCCTGGGCGCCGGCGCGGATCTGGGCGTTGAGGTAGTCGGTGACCGCCGTGGCCAGGGTGTCGAGCAGGTCATGCATCACGCTGGGCGTGTCATAGAGCATCGTCTTGACGTGGCGGAAGTCCTTGCTGGAGCTGCCCTCCACCATGTAGGTGGCCAGCGTCCAGGGGCTGCCGGAGAAGCCGATCAGCGGCACCCGGCCGTTGAGCTCGCGGCGAATGGTGGAGACCGCGCGCATCACGTAGTCCAGATCGCGCTCGGCATCCGGCGCCTTGAGCGCTTCGACCTCGGCCGCGGTACGCACCGGCTTGCGGAATTTCGGTCCCTCGCCGGTCTCGAAATAGAGCCCCAGGCCCATGGCATCGGGGATGGTGAGAATATCCGAAAAGAGGATCGCCGCGTCCAGCGGATAGCGCTCCAGGGGCTGGAGGGTCACCTCACAGGCCAGCTCCTGATTGCGACACAGGCTCATGAAATCGCCGGCCTCGGCTCGGCTGGCGCGGTACTCCGGCAGGTAGCGGCCTGCCTGGCGCATCATCCACACCGGGGTGCGGTCCACAGGCTGACGCGCCAGGGCGCGCAGAAAGCGATCGTTCTTGAGTTCCATGCAGGCGGTCATCCACGGGAAGTGTGGGCCGTATTGTACCCGATTGACGACCGCGAGGCTGCGGTCGTGAGCCGCGCTCGGCTTCCTGCTAGAATGGCCCTCCACTCGCCGGCACCGCCCTGCCGTGTACCAAGAAGGGCCTGACACCGAGGTACTCCGTGACGATTCGCTTCATCGCCGCCTCCCGGCTGCCCACCCCCTGGGCCACCTTCACCATGCATGGCTTCGAGGACGAGGCCACCGGCAAGGACCATATCGCCCTGACGCTGGGCAACGTGGCCGACGGTGAGCCGGTGCTGGGACGGGTCCACTCCGAGTGCCTGACCGGCGACGCGCTCTTCTCCATGCGCTGCGACTGTGGCTATCAGCTGCAGGAGGCGCTCAAGCGCATCGCCGACGAGGGCCGCGGCGTGCTCTTCTACCTGCGCCAGGAGGGCCGCGGCATCGGCCTGCTCAACAAGATCCGCGCCTACCACCTCCAGGATCAGGGGGCCGACACCGTGGAGGCCAACGAGCAGCTGGGCTTCGGCGCCGACCTGCGCCGCTACGATCTCTGCGTACCGATGCTTGCGCACCTGGGCATCGCCGCCCTGCGCCTGATGACCAACAACCCCCGCAAGGTCGATGCCCTGACCGACGCCGGCATCAATGTCGTCGAACGCGTCTCCCTGACCACCGGTCTCAACCCCCACAACGAGCAGTATCTCTCCACCAAGGCCGGCAAGCTCGGCCACATGATGGCGCTGGGGGACTTCACCCAGGCCAGCGACGTGGATATCGAGCGCAAGGAGTGAGCCTTCGGCGACCGCCGAAAGTGAAAGGGGCCTTCCCGATGGAAGGCCCCTTCTGGTTGGCAGCAGGCTCCTAGGCGTCCAGCCGAGTTCGGATCGCCGCCTCGATCCCCGCGGCGTCCAGGCCGCTCTCGGCGAGCAGCTCGGCGGGTTTGCCATGCTCGACGAAGGCGTCGGGCAGCCCCAGGTTGAGCATCGCCACCTGCACGCCCTCGGCGGCCAGCAGCTCATTGACCGCGCTGCCGGCACCGCCGGCCACCACGTTCTCCTCCAGGGTCACCAGCAGATCGTGGCCGGCGGCCGCCGCGAGGATGGCCTCCCGATCCAGCGGCTTCACCGAACGCATATTGACGTGACCGGCATCGAGGTTCTCGGCCACCTCGGCGGCCGGCGTATTGAGGCTGCCGAAGGCCAGCAGGACCACCCGCCGCCCCGCCTCGGCGCCGCACTCGCGGCGGGTCTCGGCCTGGCCGATCGGCATCGGCTCGAGGTGGGTGGGGATCGTGACACCCGGGCCGCTGCCGCGGGGGTAGCGCACCGCGGCAGGGCCGGGATAGTGGTAGGCGGCGCTGAGCATGGCGCGGCACTCCGCCTCGTCGGCGGGGGCCAGCACCACCAGGCCCGGCACGCAGCGCAGATAGGCGAGGTCCAGGCTGCCGTGGTGGGTGGGGCCGTCCTCCCCCACCAGGCCGGCGCGGTCGATGGCGAAGGTCACATCGAGGTCCTGTACCGCCACATCGTGAATCAGCTGATCATAGCCGCGCTGCAGGAAGGTGGAGTAGATCGCCACCACCGGCTTCATGCCCTCGCAGGCCATGCCGGCGGCCAGGGTCACCGCGTGCTGCTCGGCGATGGCCACGTCGAAGTAGCGCTCGGGATACTCCCGGGAGAAGCGGATCAGGTCGGAGCCCTCTCGCATCGCCGGGGTGATGCCGAGCAGCCGCGCATCGGCGGCCGCCATGTCGCAAAGCCAGTCGCCGAAGACGTTGCAGTACTTCGGCACCTTTTTCTTGGGCACGGGCGGGACGAGCGGTGGGGCCTCGTCGCCCTTCTCCAGCTTGGTGATGGCGTGGTAGCCGATGGGGTCGGCCTCGGCGGGCAGGAAACCGCGCCCCTTGCGGGTCCTCACGTGCAGGAACTGCGGGCCGTCGAGATCGCGCATGTTGCCCAGCGTCTGCACCAGCAGCGGCAGGTCATGGCCGTCGATGGGGCCGATATAGTTGAAGCCCATCTCCTCGAAGAGGGTAGCGGGGCTGATCATGCCCTTCATGTGCTCCTCGGTGCGCCGCGCCAGCTCCAGCGCCCCGGGCAGGTGGGAGAGCACCTTCTTGCCGCCCTCGCGCATGGTGGTGTAGGGCTTGCTGACCAGGATCCGGGCCAGGTAGCTGGCGATGCCGCCGACGTTCTCCGAGATCGACATCTCGTTGTCGTTGAGCACCACCAGCAGGTTGGCATCCACGTGGCCGGCATGGGCCAGGGCCTCGAAGGCCATGCCCGCGGTGAGGGCGCCGTCGCCGATCACCGCGCAGCTGCGCCGCTTCTCGCCCCGGGCACGCGCGGCCAGGGCCATGCCCAGGGCGGCGGAGATGGAGGTGCTCGAGTGGCCCACGCCGAAAGTGTCGTACTCCGACTCGGCGCGGCGCGGGAAGGCAGCCAGGCCGCCGTAGTGGCGGATACTCGGCATCCCCTCGCGACGCCCGGTGAGAATCTTGTGGGGATAGGCCTGGTGCCCCACGTCCCATACCAGGCGGTCGTAGGGCGTCTCCAGCGCCTGATGCAGCGCCACGGTAAGCTCCACGACGCCGAGGCCGGCGCCGAAGTGCCCTCCGGAGACCCCCACGCTGTAGAGCAGGTAGGCGCGCAGCTCGTCGGCTACCTGCACCAGCTGAGCGGTGGACATGGCGCGCAGCGCGGCCGGGGTGTCCAGGGTGTCGAGCAGCGGCGTGGCCGGACGCTCGGCGGGAATCTCGTCGAACAGCTTCATGGGCTCATCTGTCGTATCAGTGGTCGCGCTCGATCATGTAGCGGGCCAGGGCTGTCAGGGGAGCGGCACCGTCACCCAGCGGGGCGAGGGCAGCCACGGCGTTCTCCACCAGCTCTGCCGCACGAGCGCGAGCGCCTTCAAGGCCCAGCAGGGCCGGATAGGTGGGCTTGTCGCGGGCGGCATCGGCCCCGGACACCTTGCCCAGAGTCGCGGTGTCGCCGGTAACATCGAGGACATCGTCATGGATCTGGAAGGCCAGGCCGATGGCGCGTGCATAGGCGTCCAGGGCGTCCAGGCGCGGGTCATCCTCGGCCACGGCGACCAGCCCGCCCAGGCGCACCGCGGCGCGGATCAGCGCGCCGGTCTTGTGGCCGTGCATGGTGGCCAGCGCGCAGACGTCGGGGTGCCCCCCAACCGCGGCCAGGTCCAGCGCCTGGCCGGCCACCATGCCATCGCGGCCGGCGGCCCCGGCCAGGGTGCGCACCATCGCCGGCAGGCGCGAATGGCTGTTCCGGGCCAGCACCTCGAAGGCCAGCGCCTGGAGGGCGTCGCCGGCAAGAATGGCGGTGGCTTCGTCATAGGCGCGGTGCACCGTGGGCTGCCCGCGGCGCAGGTCGTCGTCGTCCATGGCCGGCAGGTCATCGTGGACCAGGGAGTAGGCGTGCACCAGCTCGATGGCCATGGCCGGAAAGTCCAGAGCGCTCTGTTCGGCGCCCAGGGCGCGGCCGGCGGCGTAGACCAGCACCGGACGCAGCCGCTTGCCGCCCACCAGCACGCCGTGGCGCATGGCGGCGTCCAGACGCGGCACCGCGGCATCTCCCTCGCCGAACAGCGCTTCCAGCCGGGCATCCACCCGGGCGCGATCGGCGGCCAGTCCGGCCGCCAGAGTCTCAGCGTTCACTATCGTCCTCCACGGGCGGAGCGAAGGGCGCCAGGGCCATACCGCCCTCGGCTCCCTCCGTCAGGGTGCGCACCCGGAGCTCGGCCTCATCGAGCCGGCGCTGGGCATCGCGGGTCAGACGAATGCCCTCCTCGAAGGCGGCCAGAGAGGCCTCCAGCGTCAGCTCGCCGGACTCGAGCCGCTCGACGAGCCGCTCGAGACCATCGACGGTAGTGGCGAAATCGACCGTTTCCGCCGCGTCGCTCTCCTGCCCCTCGGGCCCTTGCCTGCGCTCCGCCATCGCTCACCTCGCCCCGCTTGCGCCCGATCATTTCGGCGTCTCGAAAGGCGACAGTATACACGCTCACCCCCGGGGGTCGTCTGCCCCGGCGTCGGAGGCCTTGACTTGCACGGCGTTCATCATGACGGCACAGCATTTTCATCCTGGCTCATGGCCGGCCTGTGCTAGAATAGCGCCTCTTTTTTCCTACCTGTCACTGCATGCGGCTCGCGCCGGAAGGGGTTGATTCGACCATGGCCAAGACGTCCCTGGACAAGAGCAAGATCAAGGTCCTGCTACTCGAGGGGGTCCACCAGAGCGCGGTGGACAATCTGCGCAACGCCGGGTACTCGAATATCGAGCACCTGCCCACCTCGCTGGACGAGGCGGCGCTGATCGAGAAGATTCGCGATGTCCACTTCATCGGCATTCGCTCTCGCACCCAGCTCAACGAGCGGGTCTTCGCCGCCGCCGAGAAGCTGGTGGCCGTGGGCTGCTTCTGCATCGGCACCAACCAGGTCGATCTCAATGCGGCGCTGGTGCGAGGCATTCCGGTCTTCAACGCCCCCTACTCCAATACCCGCTCGGTGGCCGAGCTGGTGCTGGCCGAGGCGATCATGCTGCTGCGCGGCATCCCGGAGAAGAACGCCCTGGCCCACCGCGGCGGCTGGCAGAAGTCGGCGAAGAACTCCCACGAGGCCCGCGGCAAGACCCTGGGTATCGTCGGCTACGGCAGCATCGGCTCACAGCTTTCGGTACTCGCCGAGTCGCTGGGCTTCGACGTCATCTATTACGACGTGGTGGCCAAGCTCGGCATGGGCAACGCCCGCCAGGTGGCCAGCCTCGACGAGCTGCTGGGTCGCGCCGACGTGGTCAGCCTGCACGTGCCCGACCTGCCCTCCACCAAGTGGATGATCGGCGCCGAGCAGATTGCGCGCATGAAGCAGGGCGGCATCCTGATCAACGCCGCTCGGGGCAGCGTGGTGGTGATCGAGGCCCTGGCCGAGGCGATCCAGGCCGGCAAGCTCAACGGTGCCGCCATCGACGTCTTCCCGGTGGAGCCCAAGGGCAACAACGAGGAGTTCGAAAGCCCCCTGCGCGGCCTGGACAACGTCATCCTCACCCCGCATATCGGCGGCTCCACCCTCGAGGCCCAGGAGAACATCGGCATCGAGGTCTCAGAGAAGCTGATCACCTATTCCGACAACGGCACCACCGTCACCTCGGTCAACTTCCCCGAGGTCGCCCTGCCGGCCCACCCGGACAAGCACCGTCTGCTGCATATCCACGACAACGTGCCGGGGGTGCTCTCCGAGATCAACCGCGTGCTCTCCGAGAACGAAATCAACATCGCCGGCCAGTACCTGCAGACCAACGAGAAGGTCGGCTACGTAGTGATCGACGTCGACAAGGCCTACGGCCCCCAGGCGCTCGCGGCCCTGCGCCAGGTGGAGCACACCCTCAAGGTGCGGGTGCTCTACTCCGAGACCGGCCAGGACGCCTGACCCCTCTCGCCAGTGCCCGCAAGACTCGCCGCCGCGCCGCCTCGACGCGGCGGTTTTTCTTGATCGCCCCGCGAAGACGACGCCCATGGTCGAAGTGCGCGAGCGGGGCAAGGCGCGCTAGTCTGGTGGCGTCCGCCAGGGCATCGACAACTTCCGGGAGATTTTCATGAGCGACTCGACTCCGCCCCTGCTGCGCCGCGACAGCGGCGGCGTGGCCACCCTGATCCTCAGCCGCCCGGACAGCTTCAACGCTCTCTCCGAGGAGATGCTGACGGCCCTCAGGGAGGAGCTCGGCCGGCTGGCCAACGACGGCAGCGTGCGCTGCGTGGTGATCGCCGCCGAGGGGCGCGCCTTCTGTGCCGGCCACGACCTCAAGCAGATGCGTGCCAACCCCGACAAGGCCTACTACCAGGAGCTGTTCACCCGCTGCGGCCGGGTGATGCAGGCCATCGTCGAGCTGCCGGTGCCGGTGATCGCCCGGGTTCAGGGCATCGCCACCGCCGCCGGCTGCCAGCTGGTGGCCAGCTGCGACCTGGCCGTGGCGGCGCGCTCGGCGCGCTTCGCCGTCTCCGGCATCAACGCCGGACTGTTCTGCTCCACCCCGGCGGTGGCGCTGTCACGCAACGTCAGCCGCAAGCGCGCCATGGAGATGCTGCTGACCGGCGACTTCATCGACGCCGAGACCGCCCGGGACTGGGGGCTGGTCAACCGGGTCGCCGATGACGACGCCCTCGATGACGCCGTGGCCGAGCTTACCGACAGCCTCTGTGCCAAGAGCGCGGTGGCGGTGCGCACCGGCAAGGCCATGTTCCAGCGCCAGCTGCAGATGCCCCTGGAAGAGGCCTATGTCTTCGCCGGCGAGGTGATGGCCTGCAACATGATGGCCGAGGACGCCGGCGAGGGCATCGACGCCTTTATCGAGAAGCGCCAGCCCCGATGGCGCCATCGCTAGCCGGGGGCGCCATCGAGGGCGACGGCTGTCCGCCATGGCGCGGCCGACCGCAACGCCCCGGAGGGTGTGGAAGCGATTTCCGCAGGCGCGACAGGCCACAGCCCACAGGGTATCCTGTGGGCCAACAGCAGTCAGGCGGCACGAGGAGAGTCGAAGGTGAGCGAGGTCAAGCGCAGAACGGCGGGACGCCCCGCCGGGTCAGGGAAGGCCACCGGCGGCCACAGCCAGTCGCTGGTGCGCGGGCTCAACCTGCTCGAGCGCCTCTCGGCCAGCCCCGGGGGCCTGGCGCTCTCGGAGCTGGCCGAGCTGGCCGACCTCGCCCCCTCCACCACCCATCGCCTGCTCCAGGCGCTGCAGGGCCAGGGGTTCGTCACCCAGGACAGCGAGCTCGGCGTCTGGAAGATCGACGTCAAGACCTTCCGCATCGGCAACAGCTTCCTCGAGGCCCGCGACTTCGTGGCCACCAGCCGCCCCTTCCTGCGCCGCCTGACGGCCCTGACCGGCGAGACCGCCAACCTCGGCATCCGCGATGACGGCACCGCGGTATTCCTGGCCCAGAGCGAGTCGTCGCAGATGATGCGCATGATCACCCGGCTGGGCTCCCGGGCGCCCCTGCACGCCTCCGGCGTCGGCAAGGCGCTGATGGCCTGGCTGCCCGACGACGAGCTCGCGCGTATCCTCGCCGATCAGGGCCTGACCCGCGTGACCGAGAACACCCTCCACACCCCGGAATCGCTGCGCGCCGGCCTCGCCGAGATTCGCCGCCAAGGCTTCGCCTGCGACCGCGAGGAGCACGCCATCGGCCTGCACTGCGTGGCCGCCTGCCTGCATGACGAGCACGGCATCCCGCTGGCCGCCATCTCGGTCTCCGGGCCCGTGGCGCGCATTCCCGAGGCGCGCCTGCTGGAGCTGGGCGAGCTGGTGCGCGATACCGCCGCCGAGATCACCGCCCGGCTGGGCGGGCGCTTGCCGGACGCCTGAGTCAATGGGCGACACCTCCTGTTCGCTTGACGCGTCACAAGCGGTATCATGTCGAGATGACCGTTGCCGCGGCCAGGCGTGCTCCCGCCATCGCCTCCCTGCGGCCCCCACCCGGCAAGCTCCAAGGTTTCGACATGCCCTCCGCCAGCGAATGCGTCACTGCCCTTATCGATGACTTCCAGCAGCGCCGCCCGATCCGGGCCGGTTCGCTGATCATCACCGTCTACGGCGATGCCATCGCGCCCCGCGGCGGTACCGTCTGGCTGGGCAGCCTGTCGAAGCTGGTCGAGCCGATCGGTATCAACGAGCGGCTGGTGCGCACCTCGGTCTATCGCCTGACCCGGGAGACCTGGCTGCAGGGCGAGAAGGTCGGCCGCCGCAGCTACTACAGCCTGAGCGGACCGGGTCGACGCCGCTTCGAGCAGGCCTTCAAGCGCGTCTACCACGGAACCCAGGCGCCCTGGTCGGGGCAGTGGACCCTGGTGCTGCTGACCCAGGTGGACAGCGCCCGGCGCCAGAAGGTGCGCGACGAGCTGGAGTGGCTGGGTTTCGGCCACTTCGCTCCCGGCCTGCTGGCCCATCCGCTGCTCAGCCGCAGCGACGCCATGGCCGCCCTCCTGGAGCAGGGAGCCGCCGACGAGGCCATCGTGATGCAGACCGAGGCTCTGGAGCCCCTGGCCAGCAAGCCGCTGCGCCTGCAGGTCCGCGAAAGCTGGAGCCTCGACGAGCTGGCCGAGCACTACCAGCACTTTCTGACCCTGTTCCGCCCGCTGTGGAAGGCGCTCAACGAGGAGAACCACCTCGGCGAGGAGGCCTGCTTCATCGCCCGCACCCTGCTGATCCACGAGTACCGCCGGGTGCAGCTGCGCGACCCGCAGCTGCCCGACGAGCTGCTGCCCACCGCCTGGGAGGGGCGCAACGCCCACCAGCTGTGCCGCAACATCTATCGCATGATCTACCGCCGCGCCGAGAACTGGCTGGACCGCCATCTGGAGACCGCAGAGGGCCCCCTCCCGGCGCCCGGCCCCAGCTTCTACCGGCGTTTCGGCGGGCTTGAGCCGTTTGCACAGAGAGAGCCCGGAGAGCCGCTTCCGGCCCCCTGAACGCGAGCGCCCCCTGCCATGGCAGGGGGCGCTCGCGTTCAGGGGGCCGGAAGCGGCTCTCCGGGCTCTCTCTGTGCAAACGGCTCAAGCCCGCCGAAACGCCGGTAGAAGCTGGGGCCGGGCGCCGGGAGGGGGCCCTCTGCGGTCTCCAGATGGCGGTCCAGCCAGTTCTCGGCGCGGCGGTAGATCATGCGATAGATGTTGCGGCACAGCTGGTGGGCGTTGCGCCCCTCCCAGGCGGTGGGCAGCAGCTCGTCGGGCAGCTGCGGGTCGCGCAGCTGCACCCGGCGGTACTCGTGGATCAGCAGGGTGCGGGCGATGAAGCAGGCCTCCTCGCCGAGGTGGTTCTCCTCGTTGAGCGCCTTCCACAGCGGGCGGAACAGGGTCAGAAAGTGCTGGTAGTGCTCGGCCAGCTCGTCGAGGCTCCAGCTTTCGCGGACCTGCAGGCGCAGCGGCTTGCTGGCCAGGGGCTCCAGAGCCTCGGTCTGCATCACGATGGCCTCGTCGGCGGCTCCCTGCTCCAGGAGGGCGGCCATGGCGTCGCTGCGGCTGAGCAGCGGATGGGCCAGCAGGCCGGGAGCGAAGTGGCCGAAACCCAGCCACTCCAGCTCGTCGCGCACCTTCTGGCGCCGGGCGCTGTCCACCTGGGTCAGCAGCACCAGGGTCCACTGCCCCGACCAGGGCGCCTGGGTTCCGTGGTAGACGCGCTTGAAGGCCTGCTCGAAGCGGCGTCGACCCGGTCCGCTCAGGCTGTAGTAGCTGCGGCGGCCGACCTTCTCGCCCTGCAGCCAGGTCTCCCGGGTCAGGCGATAGACCGAGGTGCGCACCAGCCGCTCGTTGATACCGATCGGCTCGACCAGCTTCGACAGGCTGCCCAGCCAGACGGTACCGCCGCGGGGCGCGATGGCATCGCCGTAGACGGTGATGATCAGCGAACCGGCCCGGATCGGGCGGCGCTGCTGGAAGTCATCGATAAGGGCAGTGACGCATTCGCTGGCGGAGGGCATGTCGAAACCTTGGAGCTTGCCGGGTGGGGGCCGCAGGGAGGCGATGGCGGGAGCACGCCTGGCCGCGGCAACGGTCATCTCGACATGATACCGCTTGTGACGCGTCAAGCGAACAGGAGGTGTCGCCCATTGACTCAGGCGTCCGGCAAGCGCCCGCCCAGCCGGGCGGTGATCTCGGCGGCGGTATCGCGCACCAGCTCGCCCAGCTCCAGCAGGCGCGCCTCGGGAATGCGCGCCACGGGCCCGGAGACCGAGATGGCGGCCAGCGGGATGCCGTGCTCGTCATGCAGGCAGGCGGCCACGCAGTGCAGGCCGATGGCGTGCTCCTCGCGGTCGCAGGCGAAGCCTTGGCGGCGAATCTCGGCGAGGCCGGCGCGCAGCGATTCCGGGGTGTGGAGGGTGTTCTCGGTCACGCGGGTCAGGCCCTGATCGGCGAGGATACGCGCGAGCTCGTCGTCGGGCAGCCAGGCCATCAGCGCCTTGCCGACGCCGGAGGCGTGCAGGGGCGCCCGGGAGCCCAGCCGGGTGATCATGCGCATCATCTGCGACGACTCGCTCTGGGCCAGGAATACCGCGGTGCCGTCATCGCGGATGCCGAGGTTGGCGGTCTCGCCGGTCAGGGCCGTCAGGCGGCGCAGGAAGGGGCGGCTGGTGGCCACGAAGTCGCGGGCCTCGAGGAAGCTGTTGCCGATGCGGAAGGTCTTGACGTCGATCTTCCAGACGCCGAGCTCGCTGTCCTGGGTGACGAACCCCTGGCCCTGCAGCGCCTGGAGCAGGCGATGGGTGGTGGAGGGGGCGAGGTCGGCCAGCTCGGCCAGCTCCGAGAGCGCCAGGCCCCCGGGGCTGGCCGAGAGGCGCTCGAGCAGGTTGAGCCCGCGCACCAGCGACTGGCTGTGGCCGCCGGTGGCCTTCCCTGACCCGGCGGGGCGTCCCGCCGTTCTGCGCTTGACCTCGCTCACCTTCGACTCTCCTCGTGCCGCCTGACTGCTGTTGGCCCACAGGATACCCTGTGGGCTGTGGCCTGTCGCGCCTGCGGAAATCGCTTCCACACCCTCCGGGGCGTTGCGGTCGGCCGCGCCATGGCGGACAGCCGTCGCCCTCGATGGCGCCCCCGGCTAGCGATGGCGCCATCGGGGCTGGCGCTTCTCGATAAAGGCGTCGATGCCCTCGCCGGCGTCCTCGGCCATCATGTTGCAGGCCATCACCTCGCCGGCGAAGACATAGGCCTCTTCCAGGGGCATCTGCAGCTGGCGCTGGAACATGGCCTTGCCGGTGCGCACCGCCACCGCGCTCTTGGCACAGAGGCTGTCGGTAAGCTCGGCCACGGCGTCATCGAGGGCGTCGTCATCGGCGACCCGGTTGACCAGCCCCCAGTCCCGGGCGGTCTCGGCGTCGATGAAGTCGCCGGTCAGCAGCATCTCCATGGCGCGCTTGCGGCTGACGTTGCGTGACAGCGCCACCGCCGGGGTGGAGCAGAACAGTCCGGCGTTGATGCCGGAGACGGCGAAGCGCGCCGAGCGCGCCGCCACGGCCAGGTCGCAGCTGGCCACCAGCTGGCAGCCGGCGGCGGTGGCGATGCCCTGAACCCGGGCGATCACCGGCACCGGCAGCTCGACGATGGCCTGCATCACCCGGCCGCAGCGGGTGAACAGCTCCTGGTAGTAGGCCTTGTCGGGGTTGGCACGCATCTGCTTGAGGTCGTGGCCGGCACAGAAGGCGCGCCCCTCGGCGGCGATCACCACGCAGCGCACGCTGCCGTCGTTGGCCAGCCGGCCGAGCTCCTCCCTGAGGGCCGTCAGCATCTCCTCGGAGAGAGCGTTGAAGCTGTCCGGGCGGCTGAGGATCAGGGTGGCCACGCCGCCGCTGTCGCGGCGCAGCAGGGGCGGAGTCGAGTCGCTCATGAAAATCTCCCGGAAGTTGTCGATGCCCTGGCGGACGCCACCAGACTAGCGCGCCTTGCCCCGCTCGCGCACTTCGACCATGGGCGTCGTCTTCGCGGGGCGATCAAGAAAAACCGCCGCGTCGAGGCGGCGCGGCGGCGAGTCTTGCGGGCACTGGCGAGAGGGGTCAGGCGTCCTGGCCGGTCTCGGAGTAGAGCACCCGCACCTTGAGGGTGTGCTCCACCTGGCGCAGGGCCGCGAGCGCCTGGGGGCCGTAGGCCTTGTCGACGTCGATCACTACGTAGCCGACCTTCTCGTTGGTCTGCAGGTACTGGCCGGCGATGTTGATTTCGTTCTCGGAGAGCACGCGGTTGATCTCGGAGAGCACCCCCGGCACGTTGTCGTGGATATGCAGCAGACGGTGCTTGTCCGGGTGGGCCGGCAGGGCGACCTCGGGGAAGTTGACCGAGGTGACGGTGGTGCCGTTGTCGGAATAGGTGATCAGCTTCTCTGAGACCTCGATGCCGATGTTCTCCTGGGCCTCGAGGGTGGAGCCGCCGATATGCGGGGTGAGGATGACGTTGTCCAGGCCGCGCAGGGGGCTTTCGAACTCCTCGTTGTTGCCCTTGGGCTCCACCGGGAAGACGTCGATGGCGGCACCGTTGAGCTTGCCGGCCTGGATCGCCTCGGCCAGGGCCTCGATCACCACCACGCTGCCCCGAGCGGCGTTGATCAGGATGCCGCCCTGCTTCATGCGCGCAATCTGCTCGGCGCCGATCATCCACTTGGTGGAGGGCAGGTCGGGCACGTGCAGGCTGACCACGTCGGCGCGACCCAGCAGCTCGTCGAGGCTGGCCACCTGGCGGGCGTTGCCCATGCCGAGCTTGGCCACCACGTCGTAATAGATGACGTCGAAGCCCAGCGACTCGGCGAGTACCGAAAGCTGTGAGCCGATGCTGCCGTAGCCGACGATACCCAGGGTCTTGCCGCGGGCCTCGTGGGAGTTCTTCGCCGACTTCTGCCAGCCGCCGCGGTGGGCCAGGGCGTTCTTCTCCGGGATGCCGCGCAGCAGCATGATCGCCTCGGCCAGCACCAGCTCGGCCACCGAGCGGGTATTGGAGTAGGGGGCGTTGAAGACCGGAATGCCTCGCACCAGCGCCGCATTGAGATCGACCTGGTTGGTGCCGATGCAGAAGCAGCCCACGGCCACCAGCTTCTCGGCGGCGGCGAAGACCCGCTCGTTGAGCTGGGTGCGAGAGCGAATGCCGATGAAGTGGACATCGCGAATCTTCTCGATCAGCGCCGCCTCGTCCAGCGAGGTGGGCAGGTGCTCGATATTCGAGTACCCGGCGTTGCGCAGATTGTCCACCGCGCTCTGGTGGACCCCCTCGAGTAGCAGGACCTTGATCTTGCTCTTGTCCAGGGACGTCTTGGCCATGGTCGAATCAACCCCTTCCGGCGCGAGCCGCATGCAGTGACAGGTAGGAAAAAAGAGGCGCTATTCTAGCACAGGCCGGCCATGAGCCAGGATGAAAATGCTGTGCCGTCATGATGAACGCCGTGCAAGTCAAGGCCTCCGACGCCGGGGCAGACGACCCCCGGGGGTGAGCGTGTATACTGTCGCCTTTCGAGACGCCGAAATGATCGGGCGCAAGCGGGGCGAGGTGAGCGATGGCGGAGCGCAGGCAAGGGCCCGAGGGGCAGGAGAGCGACGCGGCGGAAACGGTCGATTTCGCCACTACCGTCGATGGTCTCGAGCGGCTCGTCGAGCGGCTCGAGTCCGGCGAGCTGACGCTGGAGGCCTCTCTGGCCGCCTTCGAGGAGGGCATTCGTCTGACCCGCGATGCCCAGCGCCGGCTCGATGAGGCCGAGCTCCGGGTGCGCACCCTGACGGAGGGAGCCGAGGGCGGTATGGCCCTGGCGCCCTTCGCTCCGCCCGTGGAGGACGATAGTGAACGCTGAGACTCTGGCGGCCGGACTGGCCGCCGATCGCGCCCGGGTGGATGCCCGGCTGGAAGCGCTGTTCGGCGAGGGAGATGCCGCGGTGCCGCGTCTGGACGCCGCCATGCGCCACGGCGTGCTGGTGGGCGGCAAGCGGCTGCGTCCGGTGCTGGTCTACGCCGCCGGCCGCGCCCTGGGCGCCGAACAGAGCGCTCTGGACTTTCCGGCCATGGCCATCGAGCTGGTGCACGCCTACTCCCTGGTCCACGATGACCTGCCGGCCATGGACGACGACGACCTGCGCCGCGGGCAGCCCACGGTGCACCGCGCCTATGACGAAGCCACCGCCATTCTTGCCGGCGACGCCCTCCAGGCGCTGGCCTTCGAGGTGCTGGCCCGGAACAGCCATTCGCGCCTGCCGGCGATGGTGCGCACCCTGGCCGGGGCCGCCGGCCGCGATGGCATGGTGGCCGGCCAGGCGCTGGACCTGGCCGCGGTTGGGGGGCACCCCGACGTCTGCGCGCTGGCCACCATGCACGGCCACAAGACCGGCGCGCTGATCCGCGCCGCGGTGCGCCTGGGCGGGCTGGTCGCCGTGGCCGAGGATGACCCGCGCCTGGACGCCCTGGACGCCTATGCACGCGCCATCGGCCTGGCCTTCCAGATCCATGACGATGTCCTCGATGTTACCGGCGACACCGCGACTCTGGGCAAGGTGTCCGGGGCCGATGCCGCCCGCGACAAGCCCACCTATCCGGCCCTGCTGGGCCTTGAAGGCGCTCGCGCTCGTGCGGCAGAGCTGGTGGAGAACGCCGTGGCTGCCCTCGCCCCGCTGGGTGACGGTGCCGCTCCCCTGACAGCCCTGGCCCGCTACATGATCGAGCGCGACCACTGATACGACAGATGAGCCCATGAAGCTGTTCGACGAGATTCCCGCCGAGCGTCCGGCCACGCCGCTGCTCGACACCCTGGACACCCCGGCCGCGCTGCGCGCCATGTCCACCGCTCAGCTGGTGCAGGTAGCCGACGAGCTGCGCGCCTACCTGCTCTACAGCGTGGGGGTCTCCGGAGGGCACTTCGGCGCCGGCCTCGGCGTCGTGGAGCTTACCGTGGCGCTGCATCAGGCGCTGGAGACGCCCTACGACCGCCTGGTATGGGACGTGGGGCACCAGGCCTATCCCCACAAGATTCTCACCGGGCGTCGCGAGGGGATGCCGAGTATCCGCCACTACGGCGGCCTGGCTGCCTTCCCGCGCCGCGCCGAGTCGGAGTACGACACTTTCGGCGTGGGCCACTCGAGCACCTCCATCTCCGCCGCCCTGGGCATGGCCCTGGCCGCGCGTGCCCGGGGCGAGAAGCGGCGCAGCTGCGCGGTGATCGGCGACGGCGCCCTCACCGCGGGCATGGCCTTCGAGGCCCTGGCCCATGCCGGCCACGTGGATGCCAACCTGCTGGTGGTGCTCAACGACAACGAGATGTCGATCTCGGAGAACGTCGGCGGCATCGCCAGCTACCTGGCCCGGATCCTGGTCAGCAAGCCCTACACCACCATGCGCGAGGGCGGCAAGAAGGTGCTCTCCCACCTGCCCGGGGCGCTGGAGCTGGCGCGGCGCACCGAGGAGCACATGAAGGGCATGATCAGCCCCGCTACCCTCTTCGAGGAGATGGGCTTCAACTATATCGGCCCCATCGACGGCCATGACCTGCCGCTGCTGGTGCAGACGCTGGGCAACATGCGCGATCTCGACGGCCCGCAGTTCCTGCACGTGAGGACCCGCAAGGGGCGCGGTTTCCTGCCCGCCGAGGCCGACCCCATCGGCTACCACGCCATCACCAAGCTGGAGAAGGGCGACGAGGCCCCACCGCTCGTCCCGCCCGTGCCCAAGAAAAAGGTGCCGAAGTACTGCAACGTCTTCGGCGACTGGCTTTGCGACATGGCGGCCGCCGATGCGCGGCTGCTCGGCATCACCCCGGCGATGCGAGAGGGCTCCGACCTGATCCGCTTCTCCCGGGAGTATCCCGAGCGCTACTTCGACGTGGCCATCGCCGAGCAGCACGCGGTGACCCTGGCCGCCGGCATGGCCTGCGAGGGCATGAAGCCGGTGGTGGCGATCTACTCCACCTTCCTGCAGCGCGGCTATGATCAGCTGATTCACGATGTGGCGGTACAGGACCTCGATGTGACCTTCGCCATCGACCGCGCCGGCCTGGTGGGGGAGGACGGCCCCACCCACCACGGCAGCCTGGACCTCGCCTATCTGCGCTGCGTGCCGGGCCTGGTGGTGCTGGCCCCCGCCGACGAGGCGGAGTGCCGCGCCATGCTCAGCGCCGCCTACCACTATCCCGGCCCTGCCGCGGTGCGCTACCCCCGCGGCAGCGGCCCGGGTGTCACGATCCCCACCCACCTCGAGCCGATGCCGATCGGCCAGGCCGAGACCCGCCGCGAGTGCGGCGCCGAGGCGGGGCGGCGGGTGGTCCTGCTGGCCTTCGGCAGCCTCAATACGCCGGCCGCCGAGGTGGCCGAGAACCTCGATGCCGGTCACGTCAATATGCGTTCGGTGAAGCCGCTGGATCGGGAGGCCATCCTCGCGGCGGCCGCCGGCCACGATCTGCTGGTGACCCTGGAGGAGAACGTGGTGGCCGGCGGTGCCGGCAGCGCGGTCAATGAGCTGCTGGCCGCCGAGGGCGTGCAGGTGGCGATGCTCAACCTGGGGCTGCCCGACGCCTTCGTCGAGCATGGCAAACCCGCCGAGCTGCTCGCCGAGAGCGGCCTGGACGCCGCGGGGATCGAGGCGGCGATCCGAACTCGGCTGGACGCCTAGGAGCCTGCTGCCAACCAGAAGGGGCCTTCCATCGGGAAGGCCCCTTTCACTTTCGGCGGTCGCCGAAGGCTCACTCCTTGCGCTCGATATCCACGTCGCTGGCCTGGGTGAAGTCCCCCAGCGCCATCATGTGGCCGAGCTTGCCGGCCTTGGTGGAGAGATACTGCTCGTTGTGGGGGTTGAGACCGGTGGTCAGGGAGACGCGTTCGACGACATTGATGCCGGCGTCGGTCAGGGCATCGACCTTGCGGGGGTTGTTGGTCATCAGGCGCAGGGCGGCGATGCCCAGGTGCGCAAGCATCGGTACGCAGAGATCGTAGCGGCGCAGGTCGGCGCCGAAGCCCAGCTGCTCGTTGGCCTCCACGGTGTCGGCCCCCTGATCCTGGAGGTGGTAGGCGCGGATCTTGTTGAGCAGGCCGATGCCGCGGCCCTCCTGGCGCAGGTAGAAGAGCACGCCGCGGCCCTCGTCGGCGATGCGCTTGAGCGCCTCCTGCAGCTGATAGCCACAGTCGCAGCGCATGGAGAAGAGCGCGTCGCCGGTCAGGCACTCGGAGTGGACCCGTCCCAGCACCGGCTCACCGTCGGCCACGTTGCCCAGCGTCAGGGCGATATGGTCCTTGCCGGTGGCCTCGTCCTCGAAGCCATGCATGGTGAAGGTGGCCCAGGGGGTGGGCAGCCGGGAGGCGGCGATGAAGCGAATCGTCACGGAGTACCTCGGTGTCAGGCCCTTCTTGGTACACGGCAGGGCGGTGCCGGCGAGTGGAGGGCCATTCTAGCAGGAAGCCGAGCGCGGCTCACGACCGCAGCCTCGCGGTCGTCAATCGGGTACAATACGGCCCACACTTCCCGTGGATGACCGCCTGCATGGAACTCAAGAACGATCGCTTTCTGCGCGCCCTGGCGCGTCAGCCTGTGGACCGCACCCCGGTGTGGATGATGCGCCAGGCAGGCCGCTACCTGCCGGAGTACCGCGCCAGCCGAGCCGAGGCCGGCGATTTCATGAGCCTGTGTCGCAATCAGGAGCTGGCCTGTGAGGTGACCCTCCAGCCCCTGGAGCGCTATCCGCTGGACGCGGCGATCCTCTTTTCGGATATTCTCACCATCCCCGATGCCATGGGCCTGGGGCTCTATTTCGAGACCGGCGAGGGACCGAAATTCCGCAAGCCGGTGCGTACCGCGGCCGAGGTCGAAGCGCTCAAGGCGCCGGATGCCGAGCGCGATCTGGACTACGTGATGCGCGCGGTCTCCACCATTCGCCGCGAGCTCAACGGCCGGGTGCCGCTGATCGGCTTCTCCGGCAGCCCCTGGACGCTGGCCACCTACATGGTGGAGGGCAGCTCCAGCAAGGACTTCCGCCACGTCAAGACGATGCTCTATGACACGCCCAGCGTGATGCATGACCTGCTCGACACCCTGGCCACGGCGGTCACCGACTACCTCAACGCCCAGATCCGCGCCGGCGCCCAGGCGGTGCAGATTTTCGACACCTGGGGCGGCGCGCTTTCCACGCCGGCCTACCGCGAGTTCTCGCTGCGCTACATGGAGCAGATCGTCGCCGGCCTGATTCGCGAGCACGACGGCCGTCGCGTGCCGGTGATCCTGTTCACCAAGAACGGGGGGCAGTGGCTCGAAGACATCGCCCTGGCGGGCGCCGACGCCGTGGGCCTGGACTGGTCCACCGAGCTCTCCAGCGCCCGTGCCCGGATCGGCCACAAGGTGGCGCTGCAGGGCAATCTGGATCCCAACGTGCTGTTCGCCCGCCCCGCGGCGATCCGTGCCGAGGTGGCCCGCATCCTCGAGAGCTATGGCGAAGGCCCCGGCCATGTGTTCAACCTGGGCCACGGCATCAGCCAGTTCACCAACCCGGACAGCGTCACGGCCTTCATGGAGGCGCTGCACGAGCTGAGCCCGGCCTATCACCGCCGGATCCAGCATGGCTGAGTCGCCCCGGCTCGACTGGCTCCGACGCCTGCACGACCAGCGCCGCCTGTGGGCGGCGCTGGCCGTTGTGGGGGCCCTGGCCATCGCCGTCGGCAGCCTGACCCCGGGCAGCCAGATGCCCTCGAACCTGCCCTGGGACAAGCTCAACCACTTCGTCGGCTACGCCGGCCTTGCGGGGCTGGTCGGCCTGGCCGGGGTGCGCCTGCCACGTGCCTTTCTGATCGCCGTGCTCTACGGCATCGCCGTCGAATACGCCCAGATTCCGGTGCCGGGCCGCAGCGGCGGCGACTGGGCCGACATCCTCGCCAATACCCTGGGGGCCGCCTTTGCCGTGGTGCTGCTGGCCGGCCTGCGCAGAGGGCTGGCCCAGCGCTGAAGGCGCTTGCCCTGCGCTGGCGCCTTTCGCCTCAGAAGCGGGGCTCCCGGTCAGGGGCGCTACCCGCCTGTGGCTCGGCCAGGTCCAGCGAGGGCTCGCGGGCGGCCTGCCGGGAGCGCAGCGGTTCGGCCGGTCGGCGGACACGGGGGCTGCCCACCTCGCTGTCGTCGGGGTCCAGCGCCCGGGCGTCGCTGGTCCAGGCGGCACTGGGGTCATGGACCGCCGGGCGGCGCTCGTAGGAGCGGGTGATCACCGGGCCGGCCCCCATGCTGCCGGCCAGGTGATGAGGCAGCAGCCACAGCTCGGCGAGCAGGCGCAGGGCCACCGCGGCCAGCAGCCACAGACCCAAGCCCAGTGCCAGGGGCGGCCAGGCCTCGGGCCACGTCAGCGGGGCGAGCCAGGGGGTCCGGGGTGCCAGCCAGAGGGCAGCGCCGGCCGCCAGGCCTAGCTGCAGCAGCAGGTGGCAGGCGATCAGGGTGCCGCGTGACAGCGGGCGGCGGGGAAACAGGAACTGTCGCATCGGGCTCCTCCCGGTGGCTTGTCGTCAGCGTTGCAGCGCACCGACATCCCTGCCGGCCAGGCTCGGATGCTACCCCAGATTCGGTTGGCATGCAGTTGTCGGTGTCGCCGCTGCGCCACGGGTTGACCAACCCTGAGCGGCTTGCCACTGTTGAGTGAGCAGTGCTGCCGGGGGTAACGCCCTCGGTATCCGATGAACCTGCATCAAGGAGTGGCTATGACGACGTATATCGTGGTGGCAGACGCAGCCCGGGCGCGGATCTTCACCCGCGACGCGCTCAAGCTGGTCGAGCAGGACAGCCTGGTGCATGCGGCCAGCCGGCTGCATGAGGGCGACCTGGTGACAGACCGCGGTGCCGACGTGCACGAATCGACGTCGACGACGTCGCGCTCCTCCGGCGGTGAAAGCACCGCCCGTACCCATGAGGAGATGATCTTTGCCAAGGAGGTGGCCGAGCGCATCTATCGAGCCCGGGTCGACAACACCATGAAGAAGCTGATTCTGGTGGCGCCGCCGCGCTTCCTGGGCCAGCTGCGCGACAAGCTCGACGGCCCCACGAGCAAGCTGGTCATCCACTCCCTCTCCAAGGACCTCTCCAAGGCCAGCCTCGAGGATATTCAGGAGGCGGTCAGCGACATGCGCTGACGCCGTGCACGGCACTTGCGGCGCGGAGAGGGCCCGGCAGAGATGCCGGGCCCTCTCGCGTGCGCGGCTAGGGCACCGGAGGCAGGGCGATCTGATCGCTGCGGGTGATCCCCTCGGTCATCTGCCGGCAGAGCTTGAGGAACTCGCGCATGCCGGTGGCCAGGTACTTGTGCCGATGCCAGATGAAGGCGAACTGGCGGCTCAGGTCCAGCTCCGGGGTGGGGATGGACACCAGGCTGCCCCGGCGGAAGGCGTCGCGAAGGGCCAGCTTCGACACGCAGCCGATCCCCAGCCCCGACTCCACCGCGCGCTTGATGCCTTCGGTATGCTCCAGCTCCAGCAGAATGTTGAAGCGCCCACGGCGGTGGCGAGCGGCCTGCTCCAGGGTGAGGCGGGTGCCCGAGCCCTCCTCGCGCATGATCCAGGCCTCGCGCAGCAGCCTCTCCAGCGCCACCGGGCCGGCTCCCGCCAGCGGATGGTTCGGTGAGCAGAACACCGCCAGATCGTCCTCCACCCAGGGCTGGGTGACGATATCCTCCGCCTCGCAGTGACCCTCGATCAGGCCCAGGTCCAGCTCGTGGTGGCGCACTCCCTCGATGATGGCCCGGGTATTGCGCACCGCCAGACGCACCCGGCTGCCGGGGAAGCGCTGCATGAAATCGCCGATCAGCAGGGTGGCCAGGTAGTTGCCGATGGTCAGGGTGGCGCCCACGTCCAGGGTGCCGATGCCCTGGCGGCCACGCAGCAGCTCCTCGACCTCCTCGGCCCGGTCGAGCAGGGCCACCGCCTTGGGCAGCAGCTGGAATCCCAGGGCGTTGAGCTTCAGGCGCTTGCCGATGCGATCCAGCAGCTGGCAGTCGAACTGGCGCTCCAGCTCGCCCAGGGCGGTGCTGGCCGCAGACTGGGAGAGTGACAGGGCCCGGGCGGCCCGAGAGACGCTCTCGTGCTGGGCCACGGCGACGAAGACTTCCAGCTGGCGCAGGGTGAATCGCATGGCGCAGGGCTCCGGTGATCTATATCAAAGTCATGAATAAGGGTTATCCATACAATCCATTTAACAGATAACGCGACATCTCTTAGAATTCAATGTAAATATTATCCTGTCATTCATTCCTTTTGAGAATATAACCCCTTGCGGGACCACAAGGAGCCGGCATGAGCAAGTTTGCCCTGGAAGAGGTGCTCAGCGTCCATCACTGGAACGACACCCTGTTCAGCTTTCGCACCACTCGCGAGCGCAGTCTGCGCTTCAAGAACGGTCAGTTCGTGATGATCGGCCTCGAGGTGGGCGGCAAGCCGCTGATGCGTGCCTACTCCATCGCCAGCCCCAACTACGAGGACCATCTCGAGTTCTTCAGCATCAAGGTGCCGGACGGACCGCTCACCTCGCGGCTGCAGCACCTCAAGGTAGGCGATCAGATCATGGTAAGCCGCAAGCCGACCGGCACCCTGGTCACCGATGACCTGCTGCCTGGCCGCCATCTCTATTTTCTCTCCACGGGCACCGGGCTGGCCCCCTTCATGAGCCTGATCCAGGACCCGGAAGTCTACGAGCGCTTCGAGAAGGTGGTGCTGGTGCACGGCGTGCGCAACGTCAGCGAGCTGGCCTATGCCGACTTCATCCGGAAGGAGCTGCCGGCCCACGAGTACCTGGGCGAGGAGATCGCCGAGAAACTGCTCTACTACCCCACGGTGACCCGGGAGGCGTTCCACACCACGGGGCGCCTGACCGACCATATCCGCAGCGGCAAGCTGTTCGAGGACCTCGGTCTGCCGCCCATGGATCCCAGGCAGGATCGCGCCATGATCTGCGGCAGCCCCGCGATGCTCGACGAGAGCAGCGCGCTGCTCGACGAACTGGGCTTCAAGATCTCGCCGCGCATGGGCGAGCCAGGGGACTATGTGATCGAGCGGGCGTTCGTGGAGAAGTGACCCGCCCCGGCTGCGCCGGGAGTTTGAAGAGCGGCGCTTCGCGCCTGGAAGCCTGAAGCTGGAAGAAAATCCGCCTCCGTGGTCTGGCCACGGAGGCGGTGTCATTCAGGCTGTCTTCCAGCTTCCAGCTTCCAACTGTCAGACCGCGTCCTTGCCCGTCTCGCCGGTGCGAATCCGAATGACCTGCTCCAGCGGGGTGACGAAGATCTTGCCGTCGCCGATCTTGCCGGTATTGGCGACCTGGGTAATGGCGTCGATCACCTTCTCGGCCATATCGTCGTCGATGGCGACTTCCAGCTTCACCTTGGGCAGGAAGTCCACCACGTACTCGGCACCGCGGTAGAGCTCGGTATGGCCCTTCTGGCGGCCGAAGCCTTTCACTTCGGTCACGGTGATCCCCTGGACGCCGATCTCGGAGAGGGATTCCCTCACGTCGTCGAGCTTGAAGGGCTTGATGATGGCGGTCACCAGTTTCATGGTCGGACTCCTCGTCTGTTCGGTACGGTGGCCGAGCCACCCGCTTGCGCCTGATCGCCCTCTAGCATACACCGCGGCGGGCGGGATGAAAAAAGGCCCCCGAAGGGGCCAGGAGGAGCACGCCAGCTCACTCGGTGGGCGTTGCCATCACTTCTTGGCGACGCTGAACTCGGGGTAGGCCTCCATGCCGCACTCGGCCAGGTCGACGCCCTCGTACTCTTCTTCCTCGCTGACGCGGATGCCCATCACCGCCTTGAGGATCACCCAGACGAGCAGGCTGGCGCCGAAGACCCAGGCGAAGATGGCGACCATGCCCAGCAGCTGGGCGCCGAAGGTGGCGTCGCCGTTGGTCAGCGGCACGGCCAGCAGGCCCCAGATGCCGACCACGCCGTGCACCGAGATGGCGCCGACGGGATCGTCGAGCTTCAGCTTGTCCAGGCCCACGATGGCGGCGACCACGATGACGCCGCCCACGGCACCGATCAGGGCGGCACTCAGGGCCGACGGGGCCAGCGGCTCGGCGGTGATGGCCACCAGGCCGGCCAGGGCGCCGTTGAGGGTCATGGTCAGGTCGGCCTTGCGGAACCAGACCTTGGCCAGGATCAGCGCGGCGATCACGCCGCCGGCAGCCGCGGCGTTGGTGTTGACCAGCACCTGGGCCACGTTGTTGGCGGAGTCCACATCGGAGACCTTGAGCTCGGAGCCGCCGTTGAAGCCGAACCAGCCCATCCACAGGATGAAGGTGCCCAGGGTGGCCAGCGGCAGATTGGCGCCGGGGATGGCGTAGATGCTGCCGTCCTTGCCGTACTTGCCCTTGCGGGGGCCGAGGATCAGCACGCCGGCCAGGGCCGCGGCGGCGCCTGCCATGTGCACGATGCCGGAACCGGCGAAGTCGGAGAAGCCGGCCTCATCGAGCCAGCCGCCACCCCAGGTCCAGAAGCCGGAGACCGGATAGATCACGGCGGTCATCACCACGGCGAAGGCCAGGAAGGCCCACAGTTTCATGCGCTCTGCCACGGCACCGGAGACGATGGACATGGCGGTCGCCACGAACACCACCTGGAAGAAATAGTCGGCGCGCATGGAGTAGTAGGGGGCATCGTCACCGCCGGCCAGCACCGCGTCGGCGCTGTTCTCGCCGCCCAGCAGGAAGCCCAGGTTGGGCAGGATGCCGCCTTCCGGGCTGGAATACATGATGTAGTAGCCCACCAGCAGGTACATGGTGCAGGCGATGGCGAACAGGGCGATATTCTTGGTGAGGATCTCGGCGGTGTTCTTGGAGCGGACCAGGCCGGCTTCGAGCATCGAGAAGCCGGCGGCCATCCACATCACCAGCACGCCGCAGATCAGGAAGTAGAAGGTATCGAGCGCATAGCTCAGCTCGGACAGTTCACTCATGGCTGTTTCTCCAGGGGCATGGGATGATCAGACGGCGTCGGCGCCGCGTTCACCGGTACGGATGCGGATGACGTCTTCCAGCGGCGTCACGAAGACCTTGCCGTCGCCGATCTTGCCGCTGTTGGCGGCGCTGCAGATGGCGTCCAGCACGGTCTCCAGGCGGCTGTCGTCCACGGCGACCTCGACCTTGACCTTGGGCAGGAAGTCGACGACGTACTCGGCGCCGCGGTAGAGCTCGGTGTGGCCCTTCTGGCGGCCGAACCCCTTGACCTCGGTGACGGTGATGCCCTGAACGCCGTTGTCGGCCAGCGCCTCGCGGACGTCGTCCAGCTTGAATGGCTTGATGATGGCGGTGATGAGTTTCATCCCTTGTCTCCCCGGTTGCGTTGGGTATGGGCACGGCGGCCGCATACCCTGCCACTGCGCAAAACGTGCCACATGTCGTTAAATTAGAGATAAAACAAGCAATTAATCTGATGTCACGGTCGCTTGTCCGTGGGCGATCGGAGAGACAGGCGGGCGGTTGCACCGTGCTGGTGCCGGGTGCGGGTGCAGGCGCGCCATCCTGGCGCGGCGTCAGGGCATGCGTTCCTGGCGGGCCATGGGTATCCTGTCATCGGCATTCCACACGTTGAGGAGAGACCCATGGTGAGCCATGACCGTATCGGCCAATTGGCCCAGCAGATCGGCGAGCGCCTTCAGGGCGCCTCCCAGGCGCCCGAGGAGGTGCAGAAGGGCATTCAGCAGGTGGTGAAGGGCGCCTTCGACCGCCTGGAGCTGGTGTCACGGGAGGACTTCGACATCCTGATGGATGTCCTGCAGCGGACCCGGGCCCGAGTGGAGGCGCTGGAGCAGCAGGTGGCGGCGCTGGAGACGCTGCTGGAGGAGCGCACCGGCGAAGCGCCGACGGACGCTCCGGCAGCGGACGCCGGCAGTGAGACGCCTCCGCCCGAGGAGGACGCCGGCGGCGGCGAAGCCGGCCGCTGAGCCTCCCGGGCAGGGCGGCGCCCCCTGGGCTAGCCTGAGGGCAAGACTCCAGGCGAGGGAGCGCCCATGACGCTGGCGATCGTCCATACCCGCGCAGGCCTCGGCCTCGAGGCCCCCGAGGTGCAGGTGGAAGTCCACCTGGCCAACGGCCTGCCGGGGATGACCCTGGTGGGCCTGCCCGAGGCGGCGGTGAAGGAGAGCCGTGAGCGGGTGCGCAGCGCCCTGACCCACGCCGGCTTCGACTACCCTCTGCGTCGTATCACCCTCAATCTGGCACCCGCCGACCTGCCCAAGGAGGGCGGACGCTTCGATCTGCCCATCGCCCTGGGCCTGCTGCTGGCCTCGGGGCAGCTGCCCCCGAGGGCTCTCGAGGAGACCGAGAGCGTCGGCGAGCTGGCCCTGGACGGCGGCTTGCGCCCGATCAGCGGCGTGCTGCCCCTGGCCCTGGCCACTCGCCGTGCCGGTCGACGGCTGATCGTGCCCCGCGCCAATGCCGATGAGGCGGCACTCTCCGGTGATCTCGAGGTGCTGCCCGCCGACCATCTGCTCGAGGTGGTCGCTCACCTGCTGGGGCAGGCGCCGATCACGCCGCACCGGCTTTCGCGTCCGCCCGAGGCGGCCACGCCGCTGCCTGACCTGGCCGAGGTGCGCGGCCAGCACCAGGCGCGCCGCGCCCTGGAGGTGGCCGCGGCGGGATCCCACAACCTGCTTTTCGCCGGCCCGCCCGGCACCGGCAAGACCATGCTGGCCAGCCGCCTGCCCGGTATCCTGCCGTCGCTTACCGACGAAGAGGCCCTGGAGGTAGCGGCGGTGCGCTCTGTCAGCGGATTGCCGCTGGCCGCCGAGTGGGGGCAGCGGCCCTTCCGGGCGCCGCACCATACCGCCAGCGCGGTGGCCCTGGTGGGCGGTGGCTCGAAGCCCCGCCCGGGAGAGATCTCGCTGGCCCACCACGGGGTGCTGTTCCTGGACGAGCTGCCGGAGTTCTCGCGACAGGTGCTGGAGGTGATGCGCGAGCCCATGGAGTCGGGCCAGATCCATATCGCCCGAGCCAGCCATCAGCGCCGCTTTCCGGCGCGTTTCCAGCTGGTGGCGGCCATGAATCCCTGTCCCTGCGGCCATCTGGGCGATCCCCGCCAGCCCTGCCACTGCACCGCGGCGCAGATTCAGCGCTACCAGGCGCGCCTCTCGGGACCCCTGCTCGACCGCATCGATCTGCAGGTGGAGGTTCCGGCATTGCCGCCGGAACAGCTCACCTCGGCAACGGCCGGGGAGTCCTCGGCGGTCGTGCGCCGGCGGGTGGTGGCGGCTCGTGAACGCCAGCTGGCGCGCGGGGCGCTCAATGCGCACCTGGCCGGACGGGAGCTGGAGGCGGCCTGCGGCCTGGCCGCCGCCGATCGTGCCTGGCTGGCAGGCGTGCTGGAGCGACTCAGGCTCTCGGCCCGGGCCTATCATCGGGTGCTGCGGGTGGCGCTGACCCTGGCCGACCTGACAGGGGAACCGACGCCCGCCCGGGAGCAGCTGATCGAGGCGATCGGCTATCGGCAGCTGGATCGGCTGCTTAAGGGGTGAGTGGTGAGTGGTGAATGGTGAGGGGTGAGTGGTGAGGAGTGGAAGGAGGGGCGCTATAGCGCCGTGGCATCCAGGGCGCCCTGCAGGCTCTCTTCCCACATCACCGACTCGCCGTCGGGGCGTCGCAGTATCAGGGTCAGGCGGTAGGGAAGCAGCTCCCGGTCCGAGAGCCGCAGGCGTGGCCCGTCGGCCATCAGGCGGCTCTCCAGTCGCCACTGGTTGTCACCTCCTCCTTCGCCCATGCTGTCGCTCCAGTCGAGCACCTGGGGACCGTCGCCTACCGCCAGCAGTGCCCGAGTCAGGCTTTCGCGGAAACGTTCCTGGCCGATACCGAGTTCGCCGTTGACCTCCGGGGTAACCAGCAGCAGCACCTGGTCGCCGGGCGGGCGTGGCAGGGCGGGGGCTTCGGTCACGCGGATGGCCGCGCGCTCGCCCAGGTTGAAGAGCGCCTGGCGCAGGGTCTCGGGGCGCTCCGGGGCGGCAGCGCAGCCGGCCAGCAGCGGGGCAAGCAGCAGCAGGAGCGGGCGGCTAGCGTTCATGGGCGTTCGATCTCGAGGTGGGCGGCGGCGGGTGCCAGGTCGTCGATAAAGCGATCCAGGGCATCGAAGAGCGCCCGGCGGATCGGCTCGGCCTCGTTGACCAGGTGGTGGCGCGCTTCGGGATGGCGGTGAATCTCGGCATTGGGGAACTTGCGCGCCAGCACGGCGAGGTTCCACTCCCAGTCCACCGTCAGGTCCTGCTCGCCCTGGAGGATCAGTGTCTTCACCGGAGTAGGGGGCAGGGCGAGCAGTCTCGGCATCCAGCGGCGCATGGCACTGACCCAGCCGACCTCGACGCGATCCGCCTGCAGGGGGTCCCGCTCGCGCAGGAAGGCGGCGAACTCGGCGTCGGTGGAGTTGGCGCGGAACTTGCGCGGAATGGAGCGCACGAAGGGCCCGGCCAGCAGGTGCAGCCAGCTTCTCTGGCTCCAGCCCCAGGGGCGCACCAGGGGGGCCAGCAGCGCCAGGCCGGCCCAGTGGCCATCGTCGCCGCGGGTCAGGGCGTCGGTGGCGAGTATCGCCGCGCCGGTGCTCTGGCCGACGCCGAGCCAGGGGCGCGGGGCGAGCCCCTCCGCCTCGAGATGGGTCTGCAGGGCTTGCAGGCAGCCGCCGTAGTCGTCGAAATCGTCAATGGAGGCGCGCGGCCCGCTGGAGAGGCCGTGGCCGGGGAGGTCCCAGAGCACGACCCGCCAGCGCCGCTCCAGCAGGCGCTCCAGCAGGTGGCGGTAGAGCCCCAGGTGGTCGAAGTAGCCGTGCACCACGAAGGCGGTACCCACCGGTTCATCGGGGCTCCAGACCTGGGTCCAGAGCCGGAAGTCCCGGGCGTCCACATAGCCCACGTAGAGCCCCACGTGCTTGGCCAGCAGCGGTGCCAGGCCGTAGTGGCCCAGATAGCGTGCCAGGTGGTCGCCGTCGCCGTCCGAACCGCTCGGCTCGATCAGCCGCATCGCGCCCAGCGCCTGCAGTGGAGTGAAGTCGCTCATCGTCTCCTCCATGAATCTCTCTCGAGCGGGTGCCTGGCGGGCGATGGCACAGGGAAAGGTGGGCGCGCTCGGCGGCCCTGCCTTATCTTTTGGTCTAGCTGCGCGCGAACCCGCTGCTTTGCGGGTTTACACATGGAAGTATTTTCCACAAAATTGCAGCCACAGCAGTCACTCACCCCTGTATCGGCAGACTGGCATGCGACCCGTCGGCTGCCAAGCACGAGGAGATCCACCATGACCCAACGTGTCACCCGTCACCGCCTCCAGGTGGCCGCCGAACTGGACCGTTTCATCAGCGAGCAGGCGCTTCCGGGCACCGGCGTCGATGCCGAGGCGTTCTGGGCCGGCGTCGATGCCCTCTTTCACGATCTGACCCCGAAGAACCGCGAACTGCTCGCCGAACGTGAGCGACTGCAGGAGCAGCTCGACGCCTGGCATCGCGAGCACCCCGGCCCGGTGGGCGACATGACCGCCTATCGTGCCTTCCTCAAGGAGATCGGCTACCTGAGCGAGGCGCCGGCCAGGGTAGCGGTGACCACGGCCAACGTCGACCGCGAGATCGCCGTCCAGGCCGGGCCGCAGCTGGTGGTGCCGGTAAGCAACGCCCGCTATGCGCTGAACGCTGCCAATGCGCGCTGGGGCAGCCTCTACGATGCCCTCTACGGCACCGACGCCATCTCCGAGGAGGACGGCGCCGAGAAGGGGTCGAGCTTCAACCCCAAGCGCGGCGAGAAGGTGATCGCCTACGCCCGCGGCGTGCTGGATCGCGCCGCCCCGCTGGCCACCGGCTCCCACCGCGATGCCGTGAAGTATGTGCTGCGTGACGGCCACCTGGTGGTGACTCTGGAGGGCGGGCGCGAGACCGGCCTCAAGGATGCCGGCAAGCTGGTGGGCTACACCGGCGAGGCGGCGAGCCCCGAGTCGGTGCTGCTGGCCAACCACGGTCTGCACCTGGAGATCCAGATCGACCCGAGCCATCCCATCGGCAAGACCGATCCGGCCGGCGTCAAGGATGTCGTGGTCGAGGCGGCGCTGACCACCATCATGGACTGCGAGGACTCCGTGGCGGCGGTGGATGCCGAGGACAAGGTGGGCGTCTACGCCAACTGGCTGGGCCTGATGAAGGGCGATCTGGAGGAGCAGGTGGAGAAGGGTGGCAAGACCCTCACCCGCCGCCTGCACGCCGACCGCCGGTTCACCGCCCCGGACGGCGGCAAGCTGACCCTGCCGGGCCGTTCGCTGATGTTCGTGCGCAACGTGGGTCATCTGATGACCACGCCGGCGGTGCTCGACGCCGAGGGCAACGAGCTGCCCGAGGGTATCCTCGACGGCATCGTCACCGGTCTGCTCGCCCTGCACGACCTCAAGAAGAGCGAGGGGGAGCCGCGCAACTCCCGCGAAGGCTCCGTGTACATCGTCAAGCCCAAGATGCACGGTCCCGGGGAAGTGGCCTTCTCCAGCGAGCTGTTCGGCCGCATCGAGGACCTGCTGGGGATGGCCCGAGACACGCTCAAGATGGGCATCATGGACGAGGAGCGTCGCACCACGGTGAACCTCAAGGCGTGTATCGCCGAGGCGTCCTCTCGGGTGGTCTTCATCAACACCGGCTTCCTGGACCGCACCGGCGACGAGATGCACACCGCCATGGAGGCGGGCCCGATGCTCCGCAAGGGGGACATGAAGGGGGCCGCCTGGATCGGCGCCTACGAGAAGAACAACGTCCAGATCGGCCTGGCCTGTGGCCTGCGCGGCCGTGCCCAGATCGGCAAGGGCATGTGGGCCATGCCTGACCTGATGGCCGCCATGCTCGAGCAGAAGATCGGCCATCCCAAGGCCGGTGCCAACACCGCCTGGGTGCCGTCGCCCACCGCCGCCACCCTGCACGCCCTGCACTACCATCAGGTGGACGTCACCGGCATCCAGCGCGAGCTGGAGGCCCAGGGGGAGCCGGACTACCTGGATGAGCTGCTCTCCGTGCCGGTGGTCGCCGAGGCCAGCTGGTCCGACGAGGAGATCCAGCAGGAGCTCGACAACAACTGCCAGGGCATCCTCGGCTATGTGGTGCGCTGGGTCGAGCACGGCGTGGGCTGCTCCAAGGTGCCGGACATCCACGATGTGGGCCTGATGGAAGACCGCGCCACCCTGCGCATCTCCAGCCAGCATATCGCCAACTGGCTGCACCACGGCGTGGTGGATGCCGCGCGTGTTCAGGAGACCCTGACGCGCATGGCCAAGGTGGTGGACGAGCAGAACGCCGGCGACCCCACCTACACGCCGATGAGCGCGGACTACGAGGGCTCCAGCGCCTTCCAGGCCGCCAGCGACCTGATCTTCAAGGGCCATGTGCAGCCCTCCGGCTACACCGAGCCGCTGCTGCACCACTGGCGCGCCGTGCACAAGGCCAAGTAACCTCGGCCTGATCCGCCAGGGCGGCGACGCCGCCCAGCCAGAGGCGCCCCGGGTATCTGCCCGGGGCGCTTTCGGTTATGTTGACGCCAGCGTCAACCTTCTCCACCCACCGCAAGGAGCCCGCCGATGACCGTGATGAGCGCCGCCACCATCGAGGACTTTCTCGACGAGGTGTTTCCCCAGCGTATCGGGACCATCGAGGCCGTCGACCACATGCGCGCCACCATGAGCCTGGCCATCGACGACGACCACCTGCGCCCCGGCGCCAGCGTCTCCGGCCCGACCCTGATGGGTCTGGCCGATGTCTGCCTCTACGTGGCGATCCTCGCCCAGATCGGCCCCGAGGCCATGGCGGTCACCAGCGATCTGCACTGCCGCTTCCTGCGCCGCCCCCGGGGCGATCGCGACATCATCGCCATCGCGCGTATCCTCAAGCTGGGGCGGCGTCTGGCGGTGGGCGAGGTGCAGCTGTTCTCCGCCGGCGACGAAGAGCCGGTGGCCTTGGTCACCGCCACCTACGCCCTGCCCGACCGGGACTGAGCCGGCTCAGGTGCGTGGCGCGCGCAGCGCCGCGCCGGCCAGGGCCAGCCAGCCGGCGATCATCAGTACGCCGCCCACGGGGGTGATCATGCCCAGGCCGCCAATGCCGGTCAGCGCCATGGCGTAGAGCGACCCCGAGAAGAGCACGATTCCCGCCGCCCAGAGCCCCATGGCCAGCCGCTGCCCCGTGAGGGGAAGCGAGCTGCGCCAGGCCAGCACGGCGAGCAGCGCCAGGGTGTGCCATGCCTGATAGCGCACGCCGGTCCCGAAGGCCGCTACCAGACGCGGCGCCAGGCTTTCCTCCAGGGCGTGGGCGCCGAAGGCGCCCGCCATCACCACCACGGCGCCCGACAGCGCCGCCCCCAGCCACCAGCCTCGGTCCTGCATTCCTTTCTCCCTCATATGGCATCCTGGTCAGGTCGATATCGGGTGCTCAGCCCCGAGAGGTGGGAGCGTCATGGCCGCTACCGTACCCCGGCCGGCCGGACTCGGCTACAATGGGGCCGCGATTTCCCCCTGCCGGCCGCCCCGGCGGGGGCTGACAACGATAGCCACCAGAGCGCAGAGAGAACGCCATGCAGATCCAGCTCAATGGCGAGGCGCACACCCTGGCGCCCGACCTCATGCCTGCCCCGACGATTGCCGCGCTGGTCGAGTCCCTGGGACTCGCCGGCCGCCGCATCGCGGTGGAGGTGAACGAGGAGATCGTGCCCCGCAGCGAACACGCCGCCACTCGCCTGGCCGAGGGCGACCGGGTCGAGGTGGTGCACGCCATCGGCGGTGGCTGAGCGCCGCCCGTACGCCACCGCGACGACAACCACACAAGGCAGACTCGATGACAGACTTCTTCCAGGACCAGCCCCTGCGCATCGCCGGGCGTGAATTCTCCTCACGCCTGCTGGTCGGCACCGGCAAGTACAAGGACTTCGACGAGACCAGCGAGGCGATCAGCGCCTCCGGCGCCGAAGTGGTCACCTTCGCGGTGCGCCGCACCAACCTCGGTCAGGAAGCCGGAGAGCCCAACCTGCTCGACGCGGTGCCCCCGGAGCGCTATACCCTGCTGCCCAACACCGCCGGTTGCTATACGGCCAAGGACGCGGTGCGCACCTGCAAACTGGCCCGTGAGCTGCTTGACGGCCACAGGCTGGTGAAGCTTGAGGTGCTGGGCGACGACGCGACCCTCTATCCCAACGTGGTGGAGACCCTGACCGCCGCCGAGGCGCTGATCAAGGATGGCTTCGACGTCATGGTCTATACCAGCGACGACCCCATCGTCGCCCGCGAGCTGGAGCGCCTGGGCTGCTGCGCCATCATGCCGCTGGGCTCGCTGATCGGCTCCGGCCACGGCATCCAGAACCCTCACAATATTCGCCTGATCATCGAGCAGGCCAGCGTGCCGGTACTGGTGGACGCCGGCATCGGCACCGCCTCCGATGCCGCCATGGCCATGGAGCTGGGCTGCGACGGTGTGCTGCTGAACACCGCCATCGCCCATGCCCGCCAGCCGGTGCTGATGGCCAGCGCCATGCGCAAGGCCGTGGAGGCGGGCCGCGAGGCCTTCCTGGCCGGACGCATGCCGCGCCGCCAGAGTGCCGATCCCTCCTCCCCCTTCGCCGGCCGCATCAACGGCTGAATCTGCCAATCGAGAGCTGCAACGACCGATGAGTGATCAACCCCGCGACGATACCGCCACCACCGGGCCGGAAGGCCCGCAGGCCCCCCTGCACCGCCGCGGCATCAAGAGCTATGTGCTGCGTGCCGGGCGCATGACCCAGGCCCAGACCCGTGGCCTCGAGGAGGTGTGGCCGAGGCTGGGATTGACCCTGGCCGAAGGGCGCCAGGATCTGGATACCCTGTTCGGTCGGCGTGCGCCGCGGGTGGTGGAGATCGGTTTCGGCATGGGCGCCTCGCTGATCGAGCAGGCCGAGACCCACCCCGACACCGATTTCATCGGCATCGAGGTGCACGCCCCGGGGGTGGGCAAGCTGCTCGACGAGGCCGACAAGCGCGGCCTGACCAATCTGCGCGTCTACCGGGAAGATGCCCTGCGGGTACTCGAGGAGTGCCTGCCCGAGGCCAGCCTCGACACCCTGCAGCTCTTCTTCCCCGACCCCTGGCCGAAGAAGAAGCATCACAAGCGACGCATCGTGCAGCCGGCCTTCGTGGAGCTGGTGCGCAGCCGGCTCAAGGTGGGCGGCACCTTCCATCTGGCCACCGACTGGGAGGCCTACGCCGAGTGGATGGCCGAGGTGATGGACGCCGCACCGGGCTATGCCAATACCGCCGCCGCGGACACCTTGCCCTACGTGCCGCGGCCGGAGTTCCGCCCGCTGACCAAGTTCGAGGCTCGCGGCGAGAAGCTGGGCCACGGCGTCTGGGACCTGATCTACCGCCGCGTCGACTGACCTGCCGGTGCTGACGAATCTGTCGACGGTGGTTCCAAGCGCTCGGGGCTGATCTGGCGGCAAGCCCCGGAGCGTCGGTCCGACGAGGAGGCGCTGTGAATACCTCCCCGTACGCTACCGACGCCATCCCTGGCGCAGGGCCTCCTCTTCGGCTTGCCCCAGCGCCCCTCGCCTGGGCAGCGAAAACGCTCATGTGATGCTCCCATCCGGGGGCATCGCTGTTTCTGCGGGACGAAAAAAGCCGCCCTCGATGGGGCGGCGGCAAGACCGTGACTAGCTAATGAGGAGGGAGAAACCACGGCAG
>PUOM01000154.1 GCA_003552795.1 Halomonas sp.
ACCGCCTCGGCCGAGAGAACCCCTTCGGGCACGGTGGTAGGCTGCAGTCGCTGCACCCCCTCACTATCCACCTGCCAGCTTGGCGCCAGCCGACAAGGAGGCCCGGGCTCGAGCATGGTGCCGGTCTGCTTCTGGTGAAACAGCAGTGGCGGCTCGTCGCTCGCCAGCAGCGTCCACAGAGCGCGCGCCTGAAAGGCATGCGACACCAACGCCCACATGCGCTGCGTACTCGACCAGCCGTGATCGAGTTCGCCGTGCAGCAACTGGTCGATCGTCTCTTCCTGTTCGGGATCCCAGCCGCCTTCGGGAGCCGGCAGCAGCTCCCCCGAGAATCCCGCCTCGATCCCCTGCGGCGAGACCCAACCGTTGCCGCGGGTGCGCTGCCGGGAGGGGCGCAGCCACACCGGCAGCACCTTGAGCACCGGCTCGTTGCCGTACCGCCTGCCGGTATCGAGGAACAGCCCCAGACGATACTCGGCGCCAAGACACTCGCCCTCTAGCCCCGGTTGCGATGGCGCTTCGAGCTGTTTTATCCAGGCCTCCCAGGTCTGCCTCAGCATGTCGTCATCGCTCGGCTTGCCTGACGCCCCCAGCTGGCCAGCGGGCAGCGTCTGGTTTCCGGCAAAGGCCTGGGGGCCCTTGCCCACCTGCTCCAGGAAGGTGTGAATCAGTGCCACCGCATGCTTGCAGCCCACCCCCACCGGGCAGCTGCAGTCGGTAAAGAGTTCCTCGTCGCGTCCCCCGAAAGCTATCTCGATCTCGGTCAGGTAGGGCTGCTCGAGGCTTCCCTCCACCTCGCCCGTCAGCATCAGCTGCTCCTCCTCACGCTGCAGGCTCAGCTCTCCCAGCACGCGCCCCTGTCTGGCATAGCGCCTGCCACGCTCCAGCGCCCCGGCATCGAAGAAACTCTGCCAATCGTTCTGATGAAGGGCAATAAACAGTGCCAAGGCATCATTGGCGATGAGAGAATCAGACACGCAAGCGCCTCTTGAGAAAGGGAGAAGAGAGAAAGGGAACAATTGGAGCGAACCCCGGACACATCTGCAACCGGTACGCCGCAATCACCGCCACGGGGCTGAATCTCGATGCGCGGGGTAGTCATCTCCCCTCTCGGGGGCGGCGGCCGCGTCCGGGACTTCAGCCGCTCCCAGCCTGCGGGTGGCTGGACGCATTCGATGCCTGCGGCTCGGCGGCGATTGTCCCCCCCTCCAGCCGGGCGCGCTCGACCAGCTCGGCGGGCAGCTCCTTCTTCACCGCCACGCCCAGCTCCTGGAATTCGCTGGCCTGCTTGACCAGATTGCCACGGCCGTTCACCAGCTGCCCCAGCGCCCTGTCGTAGCTCTCCCGGGCGCCGTCCAGCTTCCTGCCCACGTCCTGCATGCTCTCCAGGAAGGTTGCCAGCTTGTGGTAGAAGCGCTCCGCCCGCCTGGCCAACTCGGCGCTGTGGCGGCTCTGGTTCTCGAAGCGCCACAGCTGGCTGACGATGTTCAGGCTGGTAAGCAGCGTGGTGGGCGTGGCCACCAGGACGTTGCGCTCGATGGCACGCTGGTAGAGGGTGGCGTCGTGGCGCAGCGCCTCGATATAGGCCGACTCCACCGGGATGAACATGATCACCACCTCCGGGGAGTTGAGGCCGGGCAGGTCATAGTAGTGCTTGTCGGCGAGCTCCTCGATGCGCGCGCCCACCGCCCGGGCGTGATCGGCCAGGGCCCGCTGGCGGGTCAGCTCGTCCTCGGCATTGACGTACTCCAGGTAGGCGACGAGCGACGTCTTGGCGTCGATCACCAGGTGGCGCCCCTGGGGCAGGTAGACCAGCGCATCCGGGCGCCGCTTGCCCTCCTCGGTGGCGAAGCTCTTTTCGCGCACATAGTCTTCGCCGGAGCGCAGGCCGGCGCTGTCGAGGACATTCTCCAGCATCAGCTCGCCCCAGTTGCCCTGCACCTTCTTCTGTCCCTTGAGCGCCTCGGTGAGCCGGGCGGCCTGGTCGGTGATGTCGCGGTTGAGCTGCTGGAGGTGCTTGAGCTCGGTGGTGAGACTCGCCCGCTGGGCGGTCTCCTGGGTGTGAAGAGCCTCGACCTTCTCGCGAAAGCCCTTGATCTCGTTCTGGAAGGGCTGCAGCAGCGTCTGCAGGTTGCGCTCGGAGAGCGACGAGAAGGCCCGGCCCTTCTGCTCCAGCAGCTCGTTGGCCAGGTTCTCGAACTCCACCTTGAGCTGCTGCTTGCTCTCCTCCATCCACGCCAGCTGGCGGCGAAAGCTCGCCTCCTTCTCCTCCAGTCGGGTGGCGAGCTCGCCGTGGCTCTGCCGGAGGGCATAGTAGTCGTCACGCAGCCTCGACAGGGCCTGGGCCTGCTCCCGAACGGTTTCCCGCTGGGTCTCCACCTCGCCCTCCGCCACCTGCAGCGCCACCATCTGCTCCCGGGCCTCCAGCTGCTGGGCGTGGAGGGCGTCGCGGTTCACTTCGAGCTCACGACGGGCCGCGCCGAGCCGTCGGGACTGCAGCAGGCAGAGCACAAGCACAAGGGCCAGCGAACCGGCAAGCAGCGACAGAGCGATGGCGACTGGCGGCGCGGCGAACATGGCGACTCTCCTGGTGGTTGGCGGCCTGCTTGAGGGCCCGCTGCTGACATGACGAGCCGTGAATCACCATACCGAAGCGCCCCGGGATGGTATATAACCTGATAACGATTGTGATTTGTCACCTTGCGCCGCCTCTGCCATCATGGCGGGTGCAAACGAGGAACGCTTTTCTCGGCAATCAGAAAAACAGGAGGTTTGATCATGCCGCATACCCTGCCCGATCTTCCGTACGCCTACGATGCCCTCGAGCCGCATATCGATGCGCTCACCATGGAGATTCACCACTCCCGGCACCATCAGACCTACGTCAATAACCTCAACGCCACCCTCGAGGGGACTGGCCTTGAGGAGGTGCCGGTCGACGAACTGCTGGCCGACCTGGACAAGGTCCCGGCCGACAAGCGTCAGGCGGTCATCAACAACGGCGGCGGCCACTCCAACCACACCATGTTCTGGCAGATGATGTCGCCCAACGGCGGCGGTGCGCCCAAGGGCAAGGTGGCCGAGGCCATCGACAGCGAGCTGGGCGGCTTCGACGCCTTCAAGGACGCCTTCACCAAGGCCGCCCTCGGCCGCTTCGGCAGCGGCTGGGCGTGGCTCTCCGTCACCCCGCAGAAGACGCTGGTGGTGGAGAACTCCCTGAACCAGGACAGCCCGATCTCCAACGGCAACACCCCGGTGCTGGGCCTGGACGTCTGGGAGCACGCCTACTACCTCAAGTTCCAGAACAAGCGCCCGGACTACATCGCCGAGTTCTTCAACGTGATCGACTGGGACGAGGTCGAGCGTCGCTACCAGGCTGCCACTGCCTGATAGCCGCCGGCTGAAGCCAGCGGGCGGCCCGCCGCCCGCCAGCGCGACTCCAACGCCGCACCTCCGGGTGCGGCGTTGTCGTTTCCTCTTTCAGAATAGAGGCACCGGCTTCAGCGCCGCCGGGTCGCCGAACCACTGCTGGCGCAGGCCACGCTGCTCTCCCAGCAGGAGCTGCAGATAGCCCGCCAATGGGTGCCCCTCGGCAAGCCCGGCGGCGTAGTCGCGCAGGGCTGTCTGATACGACTGCTGCCCCGGCGGCTGATGCTCAGCGTTGGCGTGACGGCCGAGAAACGCCAGGGGCGGCAGCAGCAGGTGGGTGGCGCCGCTCTCCCGGGCGAGGCCCACGCCCCGGGCGTCGAAGTCGCCGAGATAGAGATGCGCCCGACCGCCGACGGCCCAGTCGAGGGCCAGGTCGGCGAAGCCGCCACCGTAATGACTGTCGCCTCGATAGAGGAGCAGCGGCCGCGCCCAGCTCGCGAGAGCCGCAAGCTCTGGGGGCAGCGCATAGAAGCTGTCGAGGTTCTCGACCTGCACCAGGGCATCGAAGGCGGCGAGATCGAGCCGGCGCCG
>PUOM01000118.1 GCA_003552795.1 Halomonas sp.
CCGGCCATACCTGGCCCGGCAAGGTGATCGATGGCGAGATCAGCGCCCACGCCGCCGCGATCGAGGCGGGCATCCGCAAACGCATGAAGTCGGTCCCCATCGATACCCCCAGTGAGGCATTTTCTGCGAACAGTCGTTCTTCTCCCATTCGCTCGAGGATTCCGGTATCGCTTGGGGTTCACCCTGCTTGAGACACGACCGTCCCGCATGGATCATCAGGATCCGTTGCTCGAAAGGCAGTACCGCCCCCGCGCAGATCCGTTCCCAGGCGAAACTGATTGCCGTGCCTGAACCCGTTGCCCGGATGGCCTGTATCCCGCTGCGAGGACAACCATGACCAACAGGGTATTGCTGACGCTTGAGAATCACGCTATCACTGCGAAGTACTTCTCGTACGTCATCGATGAGATCGGTGATTGCTTGGGGGTTTGCGTGGAGGCGGAGAACGAGACGTCCGAGTTCTACGTGATCGAGGGCAATCCGACCTTCGCCAACTATTACGGGATCGACGTTTCCAAGGACGCCACCTACGAAGAGAAGCGGCAGGCGATCCTTTTCGCTACTGGCTTATCGTTCGAACTCTGGGCGTCCGATGATGAGTTTGGTTGGCTGGAAAGAGACGAACAGGGGGGCATCGTTCCGAGCGCTGAGGCCGATGAGGCCATCACGCGGTGGCTATGGCGACCGCTGAAGGAATCCGGTCGAGAACAGGACATGGATCTCTACATCGCTTACGCCCGCCGAGTTTCGACACAGTACACGCCTGGATTCGTGATCTGGGACGCGTTTCCACCCTATGAGCGCGAGGCGTTGCAGATAAGGGTGTCGGATCTTGGCGGTCCCGCGTCGTCGGTGCCATGCGTGTCGACCCAGGCATCGATCCAGGAGATGAACATGGCGCTGATGCGGCATGGCCTGCCGTTCCTGTTCGTGGATGCGGATGGGCCTGAGGAACGGTGACCGGGCCCTCGGCTCACAAGGGGGCGTTCGCACGTGCCGAACGGAACCCGCGAATCCGCGTTGACCAGGGCAGTACGGAACACCTACCCTTACCCTCAGTATCTTTGGCACTATCCCCTCCCGGCCGACCGGGCCTATAACCCTGGACCTCGGTTTGGGGAGAACGTTACTATTAGGGCCATGAAAGTCATATATCTACCGCATATCCTGATCATTCTGACTGTGCTGCTGGTGTCTTGCGCAACGGTCGATGCGCCGGATTCCGATGCGGGTAGCACGCTGATTCCAAACGAGATCAGAGTACCGGGTCTAGGGCACGTCGGCGTTCCAGATTTCGACAAGGGGCTTCAGGCGGCTAATCGGGGCGACTACGATCGGGCGATTCAGGAATGGCGACCCCTGGCTGAACAGGGTGATCCCGTCGCTCAGTACAACCTCGGTACGATGTATTACGAAGGGCACGGGGTTCCCCACGATTATTTGCAATCCGCGCGCTGGTATCGCCTAGCCGCCGAACAGGGCTATCCCAACGCACAATTGAATCTCGGGTACATGTACGAGCACGGACAAGGCCTTCGCCAGGATCACGCTGAAGCCGCGCGCTGGTATCGCTTGGCCGCCGAAAAGGGTGTCGCAGAGGCGCAGTACAACCTAGCCGTTATGTTTGAATCAGGCGTCGGGGTTCCTCAGAATGAAGCCGAGGCCGCTCATTGGTATCGCTTGGCCGGTGAGCAGGGACTCGCAGACGCACAAATAAACCTCGGTATCCGGCTAGAGCGAGGGATCGGCGTACCCCAAGATCATACCGAAGCCGTGCGTTGGTATAGGAGGGCTGCACTTCAAGGGAATGCGGATGCACAGTACAACCTGGGTGTAATGTATTCCGCAGGACGAGGTGTTTCCGGCAAACAAGGCGAGGCTGTGCGTTGGTATCGAAAAGCCGCTGAACAAGGACACGCAGACGCGCAAGCCAATCTGGGAAACATGTATCTCACGGGACGAGGTGTCCCGAGCAGCGTTCACTCAGCAATCCGCTGGCACACTTTGGCAGCCGAACAAGAGCTCCCGCGCGCTCAGTACATGCTGGGCGTGATTTACGAGAACCCAGAAACCGAGGTTCATGACCAACGTGCGGCAGTCCATTGGTATCGACGGGCCGCAAAACAAGGCTTTGCATTCGCGCAAACCAGTCTAGGTCAACTATACCTCACGGGTAACGGTGTAAACAGAAACGAAAACGAAGCTCGAAGGTGGCTGCTTCTAGCGGCAGCGTCTGGTGACCAGGAAGCGGTGGAGATTTTGAACGATCTGGAATCCCCAAGGGATCTGGGCTCCACAAGGACTGCGACTGGACCAAGCGATCGCGAGGTTTCAACATGCTTCTTCGTTTATGCCGCAACCATGGAAGCCTCACAGAAAATTGGACGCAATGCGTCTGAGTTGGAACAGTTCGCCAAAACTCGGCTTGGATTTGTGGCAGGCATATTTGGTGAAAGACGCCACAACAGAGAGTTCGAAGAAATATTCGAAAGCACCCTTTCGGCGAATAAGAAAAAAGGAATCGAGGTCGAGACGGCGCTTGTTCGCTTTAGCATTCATAACAGCCCGAACGACATGCGGCTTGTGCTTGAAGCGCTCGAAGAGTGCGACAAGGCCATGGGGTTGCAATAACCATGCGAATTAAAGACTATAACGCAGGCGGTCGAAAAGGCGATCGCATGAAGTTGCCACATCCACGCCCCACCAAATATTTTCCTATAGAGGTATATGTTGTGACCCTGAAAAGAAGTCCTAGCCGTATTGTCGCGCTCCTAGTGATAGCGGTCCTTTTAAGTTTCGTGGCTGCATCTGCCTCAACCATGTTTTCATACGACGTGCATAACGATTTTAAAGCTGCATTCCCCGGTAGTCCTTCTTTTTTTGGGGAAGCCGGCATGGGCCAAGCGACCGTGAGATCATACCAATATCACGATCACGCGGGGATGCTTGTCTATTCGAGTAACGCCACGCAGGAACGGCTACGGTTTAGGGAGAGGGATATCGATACGGCGATACGAAACTGGATAAAGGGTGATGTCGCATCAGTAAATGGCGAACTAGAGTTGGAATCGGTAGGTAAGGTGAACGGCATTCGCGGGGCGACCTATCGGTTCACGTATCGACTGCACGGGATACCCATCTTGAAGTGTAGCGCAGTGATTTTTCATAATGGCAGGTTTGTGTCTTGGACTGTTCAAGGCTCTCCGGGCATTAGCGCCAAAGATCCGTGTCGTGTGTTCAACGGTTACGTGTCTCATTTTGGGTCCCGCTGAATCGGGCCTAGGCAACCCTGTCTCGTCTATTTTGGTTAATTCAAGGCAGGGCATTTCCAGTCTATCATTGGATTGCGCGGTAATTAATGCAAGGTTTTTTTGATGGGTACCGTGAACACTGATTCGCGTGTTCATCGGTTGCGTTTTTCACCTGGGTCGCGACTTATTATTCATAGGTTGTCGGGGGACGTTACGTTGATTCCGTGGCGCACCGGCCTGTTTCTCTTTATTCCGAAGCGGGCAGCACGCTGAGCCCAGAAGATCTCAGCGCCCAGAACCCCCATGCTGTCGTCGACTGAACACTAAAAACAGGAGCGTTCCATGAGGACTCATTCTAAAGAATTATCCTTAATAACTGGCTTATTTTTGGGATTAACTGTTTTAATGGTTCCAGCGAACAATGCAGAAGCGCAGATTAGCCGGGCGATTAATAACACAGTTGGTACATGGTATGCTCCGGAGGCTGCCGTGGAGCGGGGGTTTCCGTCTCGAATTACGATTAATCGAATTTCGGGGGCAACCGTCGGCAACAGGACTTGCAAGTGGAAATCCGAACAGAGGACCGTCAACAGGCTAGCATTTAGTCAAACAAGTCCAGCGGCTGTTATTGATTGCCCAAATATGGAAGAAATTGTTGTGACGCCAGAAACAC
>PUOM01000002.1 GCA_003552795.1 Halomonas sp.
GGAAAGCGCGTCGGTCGCCTTGCCGGGCGGCAGCGTCAGCCGGAAGCGGACCGCCAGCCGGCCCCCTTCCACCAGCTCGAGCCGGCCGTGCTGAAGCCGAGCGCAATCGGCGGCCACCGAGAGACCGATGCCGGAGCCCTTCAGGGGCCCCTGGCGCCGGGCACGTCCCTGATAGAAGGCCTCGAACAGTCGCGGCCGATCCTCCTCGGCGATGGCATCCCCGCTGTTGGCCACCTCCAGCTCGAGCCGGTCACGACGGCGCTTCGCGCGAATCTCCAGCTCACCGCCGTCCGCGCCGTAGGCGATGGCGTTGGAGATCAGGTTGTCGAGAATGCGAGCCGTCATGATGCGATCCAGCGACCACTCCAGGGGGCCATCGACACAGCTCACGCGCATGCCCTTGCTGGCCAGCGCCAGGCGGTGCTTGGCCAGCACCTCCCTGATCACGACGGCGACATCGAGGCGTTCCGGGGTCACCTGGCGGTTGTGTTGCAGCAGATTGTAGTCGAGCAGCTGCTCGATCAGCCGCTGCAGTTCGGCACCGCTGTTATCGATCAACTCGAGAACCTCGAGCTGGCGGGGTGTCAGCTGGCCGGCCACGCCGTCGGCGAGCAGCGCCGACCCCTCGCGCACGCTGGCCAGGGGCGTCTTGAGCTCATGGGACATGTGGCGCAGGAACTGCTGCTTCTCGGCCTCGAGCTCATCCAGCCGCGAGGCGAGCCAGTCGAGGCGCTCGTCGAGCTGGACCAGCTCGGCCGGCCCCTGGACGGGCCGAGTCCCGTCCCGGGGCACTCCGCTGCCGATGCCGAGGATACGCCGCTCGAGCTGACGCACCGGGCGGATGATCAGCCAGCTGAAGAGCAGCATCAGCACAAGGCTCGCCGAGACCAGCGCCGCCGTCTGCAGCCAGAGCCGCGCCTGCACCCCCTCGGCGCGTTCGCGAATGGTCTCGATACGATTATCGATATAGCGGTTGGTGGCACGCCGAATCGCCTCGGTATGCTCGGCGAAGTGGGGAAACAGCACCAGCCGCTCGCGAAACGCCTCCATGGGCAGCGCGGGCATCTGCTCCAGCCCCACCAGCAGCTGCTCGAGGGCGGCAACGTCGGGGTCATCGCCCAGCAGCTCGCGCTGCTGGGCGAGCAGATCGCGGTACTCCTCGAGGCGCTCGGCGTAGATCTCGAGCAGGCTCTCCTGCTCGACCACCGCATACTGGCGGGCGCTGCGCTCCATCTCCAGCGCCAGGGCCCCCAGGGTCCGGGCGCGACGAGTCTCCTCGACGGCCTGGCGCGCGCTGACATCGGCCAGCCGTGACAGCTCCGAGAGCGCCTGGCCGGCCTGGAACATCAGGACCGCCAGCGGCATCATCACCACCAGAAAAGCGAGCAGCACGAGCTGCAGTAGCGAGCGAGGGCGCCAGCGACGCGACACACGGGTGGTCATGACCAGCGTTCTTTGCAGGAGAGTGAGTGGCCGGAAAGCAGGTGAGACCGCCATCGTAACGCTCTTCAGGATACCAGAGTTCTGTTCTGCCAGCCGAAGCGGCACGGTGCTGACGGTGCAGGTTCCCTGGCCCGCAGCCAGCGTGGCGGTAAAAAAAGGGCCGGCAGAGCCGGCCCAAGTACGCAGGGAACTGAAGGGTCTGGAAAGTGCGTCAGTCGACCGCCTGGCCGGTCCGCCTGCCGCGCTTTCCATGGGCCAGAGGCCCCGAAGCCATGTGACGCCATCTGCCACCAGGGGCTGGTGTCACACGGGGGTGGTGAGCCTCGAGAGGCGCACCGCCCTGCTTCGTTACTGGCAGCATCGCCTCGGTCGGACCGACGGCCATACTGCGCGATTCGATCCCCCGGGAAGGGGAGAGGCATCCATGCCAGGGCATCCTTGCCCCTTAGCGGTACACGTCCCTGACGGCGTCGGTACCCGTCTCATCGCAACCTTGAGTCACACATCGCTAGGAGCAGACGTTGATCACCTCGAGAGCCGGACGCACAGGGCAGTGGTTACCCGGCTCTGTTGGCGATCGAAGGCGGTTCGAGCCGTAGTGAACCGCCTCCGTTGCTCACCCATCATGTTGCCAACATCATGCCAGGCTTGACGTAAAAATTTATAAATCAAAAACTTGAAAACAATATCGCCGAAACATCATGGCCCGCAGGGAGAGAGAGGGGCTCTGGTGGGCCATTGACGGCGGCTTTTCGTTGCCATCTGGCGACAGCTTCCCCCGGGGCTGGAAAAAACCCCTTAAAATCAGAGCGATAAAGTGTCACCCTACGGCGACACCAGGCGACGGAGCGACGCCGAAAAGCGACGCCCCGGGCCGGGCCGCGGAGCGGCAGTAGAGCGATGACGCCTCAGCCGCGCTCGGCCGCCAGCGACTTGACCAGGATCTTGGACTTGCGGGCATGGTTGTAGGTGTCGCGCTTGAGCAGCGGCAGCGCCTCGATATCGGCCAGGCGGAAGCCGTGCTCGAAGAACCAGTGGGCGGTATGGGTGGTGAGCGCGAACAGCGAGGCCAGGCCGAGGCGCCGGGCGCGCCGCTCGACCTCGGCCAGCAGCAGCTCGCCGCGATGCCCACCGCGGTAGTCGCCGTGCACCGCCACGCAGGCCAGCTCCCCCATATCGGCGACATCGAAGGTATGCAGGGCGGCGCAGCCGATGATCATGCCGTCGCGCTCGATCACCAGATAGTCATCGATTTCGTGCTCGAGGCGCTCCCGGGAACGCGGCACCAGCATGCCACGATGCTCCAGGGGCTCGAGGAGCTCGAGCAGGCCACCGATGTCGGCGAGCTCCGCCGGGCGCAGCTGCTCGTAGCGATGCTGGGTGATCATGGTCCCCACCCCGTCGCGAGTGAACAGTTCGCCGAGCAGGGCATCGTGGTCGTGCCAGGAGAGCAGATGGGTACGCGCCACCCCGTGGCGGGCGGCCTGACAGGCGGCTTCCAGATGCCGGGCCAGCTCGCTGCCGGGCTCTGCTCGGCCGAGCAGGGGCTCGGCCTCGGCGGGGGTCAGCTGACGCTGCATCTGGCCGCTTTGGTCGAACAAGCCGCTGGCCTCACCGAGCAGGATCAGCTTGTCGGCCCCCAGCGCCATGGCGGCGTGCTGAGCCACGTCGGAGGCGTTGAGATCGAACACCTCGCCGGTGCTGGAGAAGCCCAGCGGCGGCAGCACCACCAGCGAGCCCCGCTCGAGCAGCCCCTGAATGGCCGCGGCGCGCACCCGGCGCACCTCGCCGCTGCGGTCGAAGTCGACCCCCTCGCGCACCCCCAGCGGCTTGGCCATCACCAGATTGCCGGAAACCGCGGTGAGCTCCACCCCGTGCATCGGCGTATTGGGCAGGCCCAGCGACAGACGCGCCTCGAGCCAGAGCCGCTGCTCCGCGGCGGTCCTCTCGATCACCTCCATCACGGCCTCGTCGGCGATCCAGCGCCCCTGATGCAGGCCGGGCGCGATGCCGGCGGCATTCAGGGACTGCTGCACCTGGGAGCGAGTGCCGAACACCACCACCAGGCGCACCCCCAGGGTATGCAGCAGCGCCAGGTCCTGGATCAGCTGCTCCCCTCGTCCTCGCGCCATGGCCTCGCCTTCGATCAGGATGACGAAGGTGCGCCCGCGGTGGGCATTGATATAGGGCGACGAGTTGCGGAACCAGTCGACAAAGGGGAAGCGAGTGTCCAAGGCACCTCTCTCCGGCAGCGGATGCGTGAGTGTTGAGCGGACGTTCGAGAATAGCAGAGCAGCAAAAGCCTAGGCACCACCGACCGGCAGAAGGCAACGAGGGCCCGCCGGGATGGCGAGCCCTCGCGGGAGGCGGCCGCACCCGCTAGCCGAAGATCCCCTTGAAGGTAAAGAAGAACAGGATCGAGAGAGCCGCGCCGGCGGGCAGAGTGATCAGCCAGGACATCACGATGGTGCCGATCACGCTCAGGTTGAGCGCCGCCATGCCGCGGGCCAGCCCCACGCCGAGGATGGCCCCCACCAGGGTGTGGGTGGTGGAGATCGGCAGGCCGGTCCCCGAGGCGAGCACCACCGTGCTGGCGGCGGCCAGGGTGGCGGCAAAGCCGCGGCTGGGCGTCAGCTCGGTGATCCCGGTGCCCACGGTGGCGATCACCTTGTGGCCATAGGTGACCAGACCGAAGACGATGCCGCCGCCGCCCAGCACCAGCACCCACCAGGGCACCAGGGCGGCGCTGTCGACCACCCCGTCGCTGCGCACCACGCTGATCACCGCGGCCAGCGGGCCCACCGCATTGGCCACGTCGTTGGAGCCGTGGGCGAAGGCCATGGCGCAGGCGGTGAAGATCATCAGCACCCCGAACACCCGCTCCACGTTGCCGTAGCCGAAGTGGTCGTCGTCGCGACGCTCGTACTGAACGCGCCGTTCCATCAGGATACCGATCCCCATGATGAGCGCACCGAACAGCAGCGCCAGCAGGAAGCTCTGCTGGAAGGAGAGGTCGAAGCCGACGTGGGTCAGCCCTTTAGTCAGGGTCACCATGGCGATGATGAACCCCACCAGGAAGACGTAGAAGGGCACGTAGCGCTTGGCCGCGGCGAAGGGGTCGTGGGACTCGAAGATCAGGTGCTGCACCGACTTGAACAGCACGAAGGCGATGGTGCCCGCCAGCAGCGGCGAGATCACCCAGCTCGAGGCGATGGTGCCCACCTGCCCCCAGGCGACGGCCTCCACCCCCAGCCCCACGGCGCCGAAGCCGACGATGGCGCCGACGATGGAGTGGGTGGTGGAGACCGGCCAGCCCTTGGCCGAGGCGACCATCAGCCAGATCGCCGCCGCCAGCAGCGCCGAGAGCATGCCGTAGACCAGCAGCTGCGGGTCGGCCTCGAGCAGCGCCGGATCGACGATGCCGCCGCGGATGGTCGAGGTCACCTCGCCGCCGGCCAGCCAGGCGCCGAGGAATTCGAAGATGACGGCGATGATGATCGCCTGCTTGATGGTGATGGCCTTGGAGCCCACCGAGGTGCCCATGGCGTTGGCCACGTCGTTGGCACCGACACCCCAGGCCATGAAGAAGCCGAACAGGCAGGCCAGGATGATGAAGATGTCGCCGTGCTGCGCGATGATCGACATAGGGGTTGGGTCCTATGTAGCTGTCGGGAGTGGCGTGCGTCATCGGCCCGGGAGCGCCGGGCGGACGAGAGGGGACGGTCAGCGGGCCGTCAGGATCTGCAGGCGACTGCCGACCCGTTCGGCCCGGTCGGAGAGCTCGCCGACCCAGTCGATGATCTTGTAGAGGAAGATCACGTCCACCGGCGGCAGCTCGCTCTCCAGCTCGAAGAGCTGGCGGCGAATCGCCACCTGCTGGTCGTCGGCCTGGTGCTCGAGCACGTGGAGCTCGCGGATGAGACGGTGCATCACATCGGCGACGTTGCGGCCGAACCCCGACTCCAGCAGCGCCTCGAGCTCCTCCATGGCCTGCCGGGCCTGGGCCACGCAGGCCACGGCGGTGCGCATGTAGTCTCGCATCGGCTGGGCCAGGGGCTCGGGAATCCGCATGCTGCGGCCGAGCATGATGCCGGTGATATCGCGCACCTTGTTGGCCATCTTGTCCTGCACGGTGACCAGCTCCAGCAGGTCGGTGCGCGAGACCGGCAGGAACAGCGTGTTGGGCAGATTGAGGCGCAGCTCGGTCTTGAGCTCGTCGGCCTCGTGTTCCAGGCGCATGATGGTCTCGCGGACCCTGGCGGCCTCGTCCCAGTCGCCGGCCAGCGACGCCTCGAAGAAGGGCAGCAGCTGATCGGCGCAGTCGTGGGCCTTGACGATGTGGGCCAGCAAGGGCTGGAATGGCGAGCGGCCAAACATCGCCGAAAACGGATTGGGTGTCACCATGGGGTATCTGTGCACTAGGGAATGGGCGGCGACAGTATAGAGACCGCCCTCGGCGCCGTCATGGAAAAATCATCCGACATTCATCGAACTGAGACGACACTGTCATGAGCCATGAGATCGAGCTGAAGCTCGCCCTGGGAACGCAAGGCCCCGAGGCGCTGCGTCGCCACCCCCTGCTGACAGGACTGCCCCCCCGGGCGCAGCGCCTCGGCAACACCTACTTCGACACCGTCGAGGGCGATCTCGAGGCCGCCCGCATGGCACTGCGCCTGCGGCGGATCGACGGCCGCCTGCTGCAGACGGTAAAGACCCGCGGCGAAGGCGGCGGCGGGCTGTCGAGACGGGGCGAGTGGGAGTGGGAGGTATCCGGGCCCGGCCTGGACCTCGACGGCCTGAGGGACCTGCCACCGGCGGCGCTCGGTCAGGAGGTGCTGACACGCCTCGTCCCGCGTTTCACCACCGATTTTCATCGCGAGACCCGCGAGATCGACCACGCCGGGGCGCGCATCGAAGTGGCCCTGGACGAAGGAGAGATCCTGGCCGACGGCCGGCGAGTGACGATTCGCGAGCTGGAGCTCGAGCTCAAGGCCGGCGATCCCGAGGCCCTCTGGTCGCTGGCCGAGGCCCTGGCAGGCTCGGTGCCGCTGCGCCCCGCCGACACCAGCAAGGCCGCCCGGGGCAGCGCCCTGCTCAGCGGCGAATGGCGGCTACCCGAAGGGGACACGCCCAGCGCCTGGCTGCATCGCGCCGTGGTGGCACTGGATGCCCTGGCCGATAGCGGCAACGACGACTGGCGCCAGGCGGCTCGGCATGCCCTGAGCGAGCTGGCCGCGACGAGCGACGGCGCGACCGGCGAGGCGGCCCGGAGGCTGGCCGAGGCGCTGTCGACGCCGGATTGGCTGACCGCGACCTTTGGCCTGGCCATGGTGCGTCTGGCTCGCCGTCTCCCCGCCGATCGGCCGCTGAGCTGACGCGGAGAGAGTGCGATGAACCTCGAGATCAAGCCCGGCGGGGAAGGCCTGCGCACCCGCGCCTTCCAGATCATCTTCGAGTCGGATACGCCGGCGGCCAAGGGCTTCGATATCGCGCTCATCGTGACGATACTGGCCAGCGTGCTGGTGGTGATGCTCGACAGCGTGGAGGCCCATGCGGCGCGCTGGGGCGAGCTCTTCTTCTGGCTGGAGTGGGGCTTCACCCTCGCCTTCACCATCGAGCTGGCGATACGCCTCTACTGCCTGGAGCGGCCGCTCACCTATCTGAAGAGCTTCTACGGGGTGGTGGACGTCATCGCCGTGCTGCCCACCTGGCTGGCGCTGATCATCCCGGGCGCCCAGGCGCTGCTGATCGTACGGGTGCTCAGGGTGCTGCGCATCTTCCGCATCCTGCGCATGACACAGTTCGTCGGCGAGGGGCGGCTGCTGATCGAATCACTGCGCCGCGCCCTGCACCCCATTTTCCTGTTCCTGCTCACCGTGCTCTTCCTGGTCACCATCTTCGCCTCGCTGATCTACCTGATCGAACCCGCCGAGGCCGGCTTCACCAGCATTCCCCAGGCGATCTACTGGGCCATCGTCACCCTCACCACGGTGGGCTACGGCGATATCGTGCCGGTCACCCCCCTGGGCCAGGGGCTATCGATGATGGTGATGCTCACCGGCTACTCGATCATCGTGGTGCCCACCGGGGTCTTCTCGGCGGAGGTGATTCGCTCGATCCGCCAGGAGCGCTACTCCGAGGAGGCCTGCCCCGGCTGCGGCCACGACAGACACGAGCGGGGCGCGAAATACTGCCTGAAGTGCGGCACCTGGCTCGACGAGGAGACGCCGGACCCGCACCTCTCCGAGGAGGAGCAGGCGGCCTGGCACGCGGCCCACGGAGGCGACGAGGAGCGCGCGGGCGACACGCCGCCGGGCTGAGCCGGCGGCGCCAGCCGCTACTCGCGGAAGGGGGCGACGTCGCCGCGCCCCTCGCGCAGGACCGTCGGCGGCAGGTCGCGCAGGTCCACCACGCTGGTGGGCTCCAGATGGCAGGCACCGCCGTCGATGATCAGGTCGAGCTGGCTGGCGAAGCGGTCGCGGATCTCCTCGGCGTCGGTCATCGGCAGCTCCTCGCCCACCGGGATCAGCGTCACGCTCATCAGCGGCTCCCCCAGCGCCGCAAGCAGCGCGTGGGTAATGGCGTGGTCCGGCACCCGCACTCCGATGGAGCGCCGCTTGGGATGCAGCAGCAGCCGCGGCACTTCGGTGGTGGCCGTCAGGATAAAGGTGTAGGCCCCCGGCGTATGCGCCTTGAGCAGCCGGAACACGGCGTTATCGACCTTGGCGTAGGTGCCGATCTCCGAGAGGTCCGAGCAGACCAGGGTGAAGTTGTGCTTGTCATCCAGCGAACGCAGCCGCTTGATCTTCTCGACGGCCTTCTTGTCGCCGAGGTGGCAGCCGAGGGCATAGCCCGAATCGGTAGGATAGGCGATCACCCCGCCGTCGCGGATGATCTGGATCGCCTGGTCGATCAGGCGCTTCTGGGGATTGTCGGGGTGAATCTGAAAGAACTGGCTCATGCTCGGGCTCCTTTTCGATAAATCCAGCGCCTGTCACCGCACAGCGCTGCTTTGCAGGAAGGCATCCATTCTATCGCGCCATGATGGTGGCCAGCCGGGGGTGGGTCCACACCGGCGGCGTGGCCGTGCGCGGCACCGGGCTCATGCTGCCCGGCGCCAGGTGACCGCCGGGAAAGTGGAAGTCGCTGCCCAGCGAAGCGTAGAGCTCGCGCTCCTGAAGCTGGCGGGCCAGGTCGCGGGTGGCATCGGCGTTCTGAAAACCGCTGACCAGCTCGGTGGCCTGGCCGCCCGCCTCGCGGAAGGCGTCCAGCAGCAGGCCGCGCTTGCGCCGAGTCAGGCCGTGGCGCAGCGGATGGGCCAGCACCGCCACCCCGCCCGCGGCGACGATCCAGGCCACCGCCTCGCCGATCCCCGGCCAATGAGACTTGACGTCGCCGGCCTTGCCATCGCCCAGATGCCTCTTGAAGGCCGTGGCGACGTCGGGCACCAGGCCCGCCGCGACCAGCGCCCGAGCGAAGTCGGGCCGGCCCAGGGGCCGCTCGCTGCCGGCCTGCTCTCGGGCCCTGGCCAGGGCATCGGCCAGGCCGATCTTCTCCAGCCGCTCGGCGATCTTGAGCGCCCGCCGCTCCCGGGCCTCGGCCTGGGACGCCAGCCCCTCGGCCAGGGGCCCGTACACGCCCTCCGGCAGCAGCCCTACCACGTGGATATTGTGGCCTCGCCACTGGGTGGAGAGCTCGGTGCCGGGGATCAGGATGAGCCCCTCGCGTACCGCAGCGGCCGCCGCCTCGGGCACGCCGGCCAGGGTGTCGTGGTCGGTGAGCGCCATGTGGGTGAGGCCCCGTTCACGACACAGCAGCACCAGCGCCTCGGGCGACAGGGCACCATCCGAGGCGCTTGAGTGCATGTGCAGGTCGATGGAGAGCGGCTGGGAGTCGCCCTCGAAACGGGCGGGAAGTCGGGACATTGGCATGACGCCGGCAGGGGACTTTGTCAGAATGGCTTTCCATGGTGCGCGCCAGGCCCTGCGCGGTCAATCGCGGGCGCATCCTGCGGCGCCTGCCGTCCCAACCGAGGAAACCACTGCCATGCTCTATGCCATCATCAGTGAAGACGTGAACAACAGCCTGGAACGCCGCCTGGCCGCACGCCCGGACCACCTGGCCCGCCTGGAGGCCCTGCGTGACGAGGGCCGCCTGGTCATGGCCGGCCCCCACCCGGCCATCGACAGCGAGGACCCGGGCGAGGCGGGCTTCTCCGGCAGCCTGGTGGTCGCCGAGTTCGCCAGCCTCAAGGAGGCCCAGGCCTGGGCCGACGCCGATCCCTACATGATCGCCGGGGTCTACGCCGGGGTCACGGTGAAGCCGTTCAAGAAGGTGCTGCCCTGACCCGCTGTCCTCTCGCCACCTTGTCCACAGGCGAGTTTTGCACAGAGACTGTGGATAACGCTGTTGAAACGCCGCGGACGCTTTTCCCCAGCCGCCATGGGGCGCCGCCGCGGCACCGTTGATCAGATTGTGACCAGCCCACCCCACCGATGGAGCCCCCGTGACCGCCGCCCCCGATGGCCTGCCCCCGCTCGCCGCCCTGGAGACCGCCCGCCTCGATTGGCAGCGCGACGACACCGGCGAGGAGGCCCCCCGCTCCGCCGCCTTCGACGATGTCTACTTCTCGCGGCACGACGGCCGCGCCGAGACCGAGCATGTCTTCGTCGACGGTAACCGGTTGCCGGAGCGCTTCGCCCGCTGGCAGGCGAGGCGCCCCTTCGTGATCGGCGAGACCGGCTTCGGCAGCGGGCTCAACATGCTGGTCGCCTGGGCCTGCTTCGACGCACACGCCGCGGCGGGCGCAAGACTCCATCTGGTCTCCACCGAGAAGTTTCCGCTCGACCGCGAAGACCTCGCCCGGGCGCTGGCCGGCTGGCCCGATCTGGCAGATCGCGCCGCGGCCCTGCTGGCGCAGTGGCCGGCGCCGGTGGCGGGAGTGCACCGGCTGAGACTCCACCCGCGCGTCACTCTGGATCTGCACTTCGGCGATGCCGCCGAGCGGCTGGCGCTGCTCGATGGCCGAGTCGACGCCTGGTTCCTGGACGGCTTCGCCCCCGCGAAGAACCCGGCGATGTGGCAGCCCGAGCTGTTCGCGGCCCTGGCCGCGCGTTCGCGCCCCGGGGCCACCTTTGCCACCTTCACCTGCGCCGGCGTCGTCAAGCGCGGACTCAAGGCGGCCGGCTTCGCCTGGCGCAAGGAGCCGGGCTTCGGGCGCAAGCGCGAGATGCTGGCCGGCGAGATCACCGCACCGCCCCGGGACGGGCGGCGCGGCGACACGCCCTGGTACACCCCACCCCCGGCACGACCGCCGCGCCGCGTGGCGGTGATCGGCGCCGGCATCGCCGGAACCAGCGTGGCCGCCGCCCTGGCCGAACGCGGCGTGGCGGTGACCCTGCTGGATCCCGAGGGGCCCGGGGCCGGCGCCTCGGGCAACGCTCAGGGGGCGCTCTACGTCAAGCTTGCCGCCGAGACCAACCACCAGAGTCGGGTCTATCTGGCCGGCCTGCTCCACAGCCAGCGCTGGCTGACCCGGCTCGACCCGGAGCAGCGCCTATGGTCGCCCTGCGGCGTACTGCAGCTGGCCCGCAACGCGAAGGAGCCGGCGCGCCAGGCGCGCTTCCTGGCGCGTCATCCGCTGCCGTCGGGCGTGGTCACGGGGGTGAGCGCCGAACAGGCCGCCGCGTGCGCCGGCGTGGCGACCGACGCCGGCGCGTTGCACTACCCCGGCGCCGGCTGGGTGCGGCCGGACGCCCTCTGCCGGCGGCTGGCCGAGACTCCCGGCATCGTCCTGCGGCGGGATGAGGTGCTACGCCTGGAGGCCGGGAGCGACGGCTGGCGCCTGCGCCTGGGCGACGGCACAGCCCTCGACGCCGATCAGGTCGTGATCGCCACGGCGACCCTGGCCAACCGCTTCGCCCAGGCCAGCGCCCTGCCGCTGCAGCCGGTGCGCGGCCAGGTGAGCCGACTGCGCCTGCCGCCGCACGCCCCGCGGCTCGCCCGGGTGGTATGCGCCGGAGGCTATGTGTCGCCGCCGCTTTCCGGCTGGCTCACCTTCGGCGCCACCTTCCTGCCCAACGACGCCGACGGCGAGGTTCGCGAGAGCGACCACGCGGCCAATCTGGCCGAATTCGAGCGCACCCTGCCCGTCTACGCCGACGCGCTCCGCGAAGCGGGGGCCGATCTCACCCCGGCCGGACTCGAGGGCCGCGCCAGCGTGCGCGCCGCCAGCCCCGACAAGTCCCCCTACGCCGGGCCGGTGCCCGACGCCATCGCGTGGCGGGAGGACTATGCCCTGCTGGCCAAGGACGCCAGCCGTGTCCCCGAGGTGCCGGGCCGCCACCACGAGGGCCTCTGGATCAGCGCCGCCCACGGCTCCCGGGGGCTGGCCAGCGCCCCGCTCTGCGCGGAGCTGCTGGCCTCGCGGATCTGCGACGAGCCGCTGCCCCTGGAACAGCCGCTGGTCGACCATCTGCATCCGGGGCGGCGAATCATCCGGGATCTGATCAGAGGAAACTGACCTTCGGAGCGACCCGCTGGCCCCCTCGAGTCAGCCCCTGGGGAATCCTCAGGAAGAGCCGAATAAAATCAACTACCTGCCGGTATCTCGGCGCGACTTTGCCAGCGTTGGCGGGCCCTGAGGGGTCAGACCCCGGCGGCGTCGAACCCGCTCGCAAGGCGCACCATGACGGGCTTCGTGACTTGGCCGGGGTCTGACCCCTCAGGGGCGACCTCGGCGCCTGTTGAGGCGAATTTGCCGCCAACGCCGAGAAAAATCTGGGGATTCCCCAGGGTCAGACCCCGGGGGCGTCGAATCCGCTCGCAAGGCGCACCATGACGGGCTTCATGACTTGGCCGGGGTCTGACCCACGGGGGAACCCCTACCCCTCCTCGTCATCGGCCAGGTCGCGTCCGAAGGCCCGCCACTGGGCCAGGGTCATCACCTCGGTGGTCTCGGTCTGCAGGTCGTGGGCGATGATCAGCTCATTACGCTCGAGCTGGCGCTTGAGCTCAACCACCCAGCCGCCCATGCCCGCGCCGGTATCGGTGGTGTCGTAGCCCTGCCGGGTGACGAAGACCTCAAGCAGGGCATCCAGGGTCTCCCCCGGCAGCATGCGGTGGGGCACTTCGATAAAGCGTCCGCTCATTCTCCCTCCTCGTCGTCGCTGCTTGCTGGACTCGCCTCTCCGGCCTCCCAGGCGGCCAGGCGCTCCAGGAAGGCCCCCTCGTCGAGCACCGGCACCCCCAGCTGCATGGCCTTCTCCAGCTTGCTGCCGGCGGCCTCCCCGGCCACCAGCCCGGCGCTCTTCTTCGAGACGCTGCCGGACACCTTGGCCCCCAGCGCCTGCAGCCGCGCCTTGCCCTGATCGCGGGTCATGCTCTCCAGGGTCCCGGTGAGCACCCAGGTCTGGCCGGCCAGCGGCTGGGGCCGCTCGACAACGGCCTCCTCCTCCCAGTGCAGGCCGCAGGCGATCAGGTCGTCGATGGTCTCCCGGTTGTGGGGCTGGCGGAAGAAGGTGTGAACGTGGGCAGCCACCACCGGCCCCACGTCCTCCACCGCCTCAAGGGCCTCGACCTCGGCTCCCATCAGCGCCTCCAGGGTGCCGAAGTGGCGCGCCAGGTTGGCCGCCGTCGCCTCGCCCACCTCGCGGATGCCCAGGGCGTAGACAAAGCGCGCCAGCGTCGTCGCCCTGGCCTTCTCCAGAGAGGCCACCAGGTTCTGCGAGGACTTCTGCCCCATGCGCGGCAGTTCGGCCAGCTCCTCGGCCTCGAGCCGGAAGAGGTCCGCCGGGGTGGTGACCCAGTCGCGCTCCACCAGCTGCTCGATCAGTTTCTCACCGAGGCCGTCGATATCCAGCGCCCGGCGCGAGGCAAAGTGCTTGAGCGCCTCCTTGCGCTGGGCGGCACAGTAGAGTCCGCCGGAGCAGCGCGCCACTACCTCCCCCGCCAGCCGCTCGATCTGGGAATCGCAGATCGGGCAGCGCTCGGGGAAGACGATCTCCCGGGCGTCTGAAGGACGCAGATCCCTCATGACCCGCACCACCTGCGGAATCACGTCGCCGGCGCGGCGGATGGCCACGGTGTCGCCGATCATGACGCCGAGACGGGTGATCTCATCGGCATTGTGCAGGGTAGCGTTGGAGACGGTGACCCCGGCCACCGACACGGGCTCGAGACGGGCCACCGGGGTGATGGCGCCGGTACGCCCCACCTGGAACTCCACCTCGTTGAGCCGCGTGGTCTGCTCCTGGGCGGGAAACTTGAAGGCGATGGCCCAGCGCGGCGCCCGAGCCACGAAGCCCAGTTCCCGCTGCAGACGCAGGTCATCGACCTTGATCACCGCGCCGTCGATATCGTAGCCCAGCGCATCGCGCTTCTCGCCCAGCTGCCGGCAGTAGTCGATCACGCCGTCCGCCCCCTTGACCACCGCCAGCTCGGCGCTGGTGCGAAAACCGAAGTCGCCGAGGTGGGCCATCAGGGCGCTGTGGGTGGCGTCGTCCTGGTCCGGGTCCAGACGCGCTACCTGATAGGCGCTGAACTCCAGCGGCCGGGTGGCGGTGACCCGAGGGTCGAGCTGACGCAGGCTGCCGGCGGCGGCGTTGCGGGGATTGGCGAAGACCTTGTCATCCCGGTCCCGGGCCCGGTCGTTGAGCGCCTCGAAGCCGGCGTGGCTCATGATCACCTCGCCGCGCACCTCGAGCAGCTCGGGGTGGGGCCCGCCGCGCAGGCGCAGCGGGATGGAGCGCAGCGTACGCAGGTTGGAGGTGATGCCCTCGCCGGTGCGGCCATCGCCCCGGGTGGCACCGCTGACCAGCGCGCCTCGCTCGTAGACCAGCGATACCGCGGCGCCGTCCAGCTTGGGCTCGCAGCAGAAGGCGATCTCGTCGCCCTCCGTCTCCAGCCGTTCGGCCACCCGGGTGACGAAGGCGGCCAGCTCCTCCTCGCTGAAGGCGTTGTCAAGCGACAGCATGGGCACGGCGTGCTCGACCTCGGGGAAGCCGGCATCCGGCGGCGCGCCGACCCGCTGGGTGGGCGAATCGGGGGCGACCAGCTCGGGATGCTGGTCCTCCAGCTCCTGCAGGCGGCGCAGCCGACGGTCGTAGTCGGCGTCGGTCATGCGCGGCTCGTCGAGCACGTAGTAGCGGTAGTTGGCGTCGTCGAGTTCGGCGCGCAGGCGCGCCACCTCGTCGAGCATCTTCTGATCGGGCTGGGTCATCGGCTTCTTGATCGTGGTATGAATACGAACAACCCCGCGATCACTCACGGGGTTGCTCTTACAGCTTACGGCTTAAAGGTTACCGCTTAAGGCTAGTTCGCCTGATAGCGATGCAGGCGATGGCGACGCACGAATTCCTGGACGCGCTGACGAGAGAACTCGACGGTCTGGGCGGTCATCACGCTGCGATTCTCATCCTTCAGCTCGCCGCCCAGATGGCGCACGATCACCATGGCGGTCTCCACCATGGCTTCGAAGGCCGCCGAGGGATCATCGGCGCCGGGAAGCGGCATCAGCAGGGTGACCCCCGGGGTAGAGAACTCGTCCATGGCCGCGATAGGGAAACTGCCGGGCTTGACCACGTTGACCATGGAGAACTGCAGGCGACTCTCAGGATCCTCGGTCTCGAAGCGGTGGAAGACCCCCATGTCGCGATCATAGCGCAGGCCGCAGGCCAGCATCAGATCGAGCAGCGCCGTACCGGAAAACCCCTCCTCATCACGGGACATCACGCTGATCACGATCAGCTCGGCGGCGGCGCCCAGCGTCTCGCGGGCATGCTCGGCGCTGACGTCGTGGCGCAGCGCCTTCTCCAGCACCGGATGCACGCGCACCTTGTCGCGGCTCGGCGCGAGCTCCGGCTCGCCGTAGGCGGCGTCCGGATAGGCGGCATCGTCATCATAACCGGCATCTCTCGGCTCGAAGCCTGGTGCGGCGTGACGGGGGCGGGGCGGTGCAAACAGCGGATCGTTGTCATCGGCTTCGGCAACGGCCTGGGCCTCGAGGCGGCGGCGCTCGGCGTCGCGAGCCGCCTGCTCCGCCTCAGCCTGCTCCCGGGCCAGGCGCCGACGCTCGGCGTCCAGGGCCGCCCGCTCGGCCTTGGCCGCCTCTCGACGGGCCTTTTCGAGGCGCTTCTGCTCGCGGCGCTCGGCCAGGGTCTTCTGCAGTGAAGCGCCGAAACGCTGCACGGATGCTCCCACGCGCTTCGAGCCGCTCTTGAAGGAGTCGCCCATGCCTTCCAGGTCCACCAGCCGGTAGCGTTCGTCGTCCTGCGGAGCGTCGTGGTCTTCGGGATCCGCGGTCAGCGGCTCGTGGGCATCGGCGGCCTGGACGGCATCATCCTCCAGCGCAGACAGGCTGGGCTCGCGACGCTCGGGTGCGGACGCCTCGGCTGCGGGCTGCTTGGCCCCGGGCCGTTGCGTTTCAGGCGGTTCCGGCGATGGCCGCTGGACATCGGAGCGTTCCGCTGTCGGCTGTTCTGGCGCAGGCTGTTCCGCTGATGGCGGGTCTGCCACCGGCCGCTCTGCCGCAGGCTGTTCCGCTGCCGGCGAATCTGCCACCGGCCGCTCTACCACAGGCTGTTCCACCGCGGCGCGTTCCGCTAGCGGCGGCTCCGGCGAGGGCCGTTCGGCCGCGCTGGCGTGAGCCGCTGCCGCGACAGGCGAGGCGGACTCACCGGTCCTGGCAGCGGCATGGCCTGCAGCCTTGTCGCTTCCGCCGAGCCCGGGCTCGCGCTTCGCCGGGCGAGTGTCATCTTCGGCGTCATCGCCTCCGCGGAATCTCTCGGCCTTGCGACGGAAACTCGCCAGCACGCGAGACGGGCCAGGATGTTCCTGGCGCTCCAGCTTGGGCTTGGGCTGCACCTGGCTGTAGTCCGCGGGCCTGACGACGCGCGCCCCTCCATTGGGCAGTTCCCAGTTGATCTCGGCCTCGCGGGCCTGTTCGTCGGGGTCGGTGCCTCGGGTGTCCTCGTCGACTTCATCGAGGCGAGGAACACGACGCTGACGCTGTAGGCGACGCACCCCATCCACCACGATGAGGGTCACCAGCGCCAACCCCAGGATGATCAGCCACTCTCTAAGTTCCATGGGTCGTCAGCCTTTCGCTTAGGCGCCATGCCTGATGGTTGTCC
>PUOM01000008.1 GCA_003552795.1 Halomonas sp.
CCAGGATGTCGGACTCGCTCATGATCAGGACTTCCTCGCCGTCGATCTTCTGCTTCTCGACGCCGAAACCATCCTTGAAGATCACGGTGTCGCCGACCTTCACATCCAGCGGGCGCACATCACCATTCTCGAGAATCCGGCCGTTACCGACGGCAAGCACTTCACCGCGAGTCGGTTTTTCCTGGGCGCTGCCCGGAAGCACGATGCCGCCAGCGGGCTTCTGTTCTTCTTCAACGCGACGGATGATGACGCGATCGTGCAAGGGACGGATGTTCATTGCTCACGTTCTCCTGATAGTTCAGTGGCCGGGAGGCCCCGGCGTTGATGGTCACTGCCTCGCAGACGGTGCCTGCGAGGGGGAGGCGCCGTGCGCCTTCCGTGTCAATGGCGCGGTAGCCGCGCCGAAACCTGTTGCTGTCCGATAAGTGGGGCTCGGCAATGGGCTTTCAAGGCCCGCGAGGAATTTTTTTTGCGTCAGCGCCGCCCGTCTTCACGCGAGATGAACTCCCCCTCGAGCGGACCGTCCCGATCGCCGCCGCGGGAGGACGAGGCGTCCCCCGGGTGACGACCGCCCGCGGTCTGCTGCCAGTCGGCATCGGGGCCAGGGCGGGGGCCGCCATGGAAGCCGCTGCCGCCCACGTGGACGCCCTGGGCGCGTACGCCAAGTCGGGCGAGCAGCTTGCCCATCAGGCGCCGAGCGTCGGGAATCAGGCACAGGAAGCCCAGCGCGTCGGAGACGAAACCGGGCGCCATCAGCAGGGCGCCGCCGAAGATCAGGGCGGCACCGGTGAGCAGCTCGCCGGAGGGTACCTCGCCGCGCTCCAGGCGTTCGCGGGCACGGGCGAAGGTGGCGGCGCCCTGGCGTCGGATCAGATGCAGCCCGATGAAGCCGGTGGCCAGCACCATCAGCAGGGTGGCGAGCAGGCCGATCTGGCTGCCTACCGAGAAGAGGATGACGAAGTCGAGCAGGGCGAAGAGGGTAAAGGCAAGCAGAAAGGGCATGGGGGCTCCGCGAATATCAGTTACGCCATTCATGGGGGCGGCGGGGCGGAAATCAAGCGTTGACGGGGAGCCCGTGAATAGTGTGATGGTGCGCTGCATCAAATCTGCTACAGTACCTGTACCGAAAATCAGAAAGCGATACCCAGGATTGAGCCGCAGCGCCGGCGCTGGGTCGCCCCACTCCCCGGGAGGATTGACGATGAAACTGGACAGCTCCGTGATTGCGATTACCGGCGGCGCCCGCGGCCTCGGCCTGGCCATGGCCCAGCTGCTCGGCAGCCGAGGCGCGCGCCTGGCGCTGCTGGATACCGACGCCGCCACCCTTGACGCTGCCGTCTCGGGCCTTCATCAGGCGGGCATCGAGGCCCGCGGCTTCGTGGCCAATGTGGCCGACGAGGCCTCGGTGAAGCAGGCCTTCGGCGATATCGCCGCTTCCTTGGGGCCGGTCAGCGGTCTGGTCAACAACGCGGGCATCCTGCGTGACGCCCTGCTGGTGAAGGCCAAGGAGGGCAGGGTCGAGAAGGTGATGTCGCTGGAAAACTGGCAGTCGGTCATCGACGTCAACCTGACCGGCGTCTTCCTGTGCGGCCGCGAGGCGGCCAGCCAGATGATCGAGGCGGGCAATGAGGGGGTGATCGTCAATATCTCCAGCATCTCCCGGGCCGGCAACATGGGGCAAAGCAACTATGCGGCCTGCAAGGCGGCGGTGGTGGCGCTGACCACCACCTGGGGGAAGGAGCTGGCGCGCTACGGTATTCGCACCGGCTGCGTGGCGCCGGGCTTTATCGAGACCGACATGACCGCCTCCATGCGCCAGGACATGCTCGACAAGCTGACCTCGGGGGTGCCGCTGCGTCGTCTGGGCCAGCCGGAGGACATCGCGCAGAGCGTGGCCTTCATCTTCGAGAACGCCTACTTCACCGGGCGGGTGATAGAGTGCGACGGCGGCCTGCGCCTCTAGGAAAACACTGATTTATTGCTGCGCTCGATATCCTGACCGCCGGCGGTACTGGCACGCCAGCCCGGCCAAAATCCTCATTTACTGACGTGTAAACTCCGGTTTTTCCGTGCCGGCGGCGGTCAGCCTCTCATCGCTCGCGACATAAATCAGCGCTTCCCTAGGCCACCTCCGCTCTCATAAGGTCGAGCGGCCGCCGGGGGAGTCCCGGCGGCCGTTTCGCTTGGGGGCTGCTCAGAAGCTGACCTGGTCCTCCAGGCTGGCCACGGTGGCGTCCCCTATGCCGCTGACCCTTGCCAGATCCTCGGCGCTCTCGAAGGGGCCGTTGGCCTCGCGATCCTCGATGATGGCGTTCGCCTTGGCCGGACCGATGCCGGGCAGTTCGGCGAGCAGTTCCGCATCGGCGGTGTTGACGTTGATCGGTGCCACTTCCTGTGCGGCGGCGCCGAGGGGCGCCAGGCCAAGCAGCAGGGCAAGCAGGGCGCCGGCGAGAACGTTGCGCGTTGCTCCCTTCATGATCATCTCCTCCCGTTGTTGCGGTGCTTTGCTGGTGTTTGTCGCGGTCAGGCATGGTGAGCCCCGTGGTATGCGGCGTATGAGACTCGCCATGCTCCGCTGGTACACTGTCCAAGCTAGCGGGTGTTCGTGAGTCGTATTGTCGGAGAGCGCCGCCGCCGGGCGTAGGCTGCGCGATACGGCATGGCGGGGTGGAATTCCTCATCGGGCGGCTTTCCGTAAGACCCGTGATCGGGGCGATCTCCTACGCGAGTTGGCGGCGCAGACTGATATAATGCCGGTCATCCATCCCTTGCCTGGAGACCCGCCCGTGTCTACCGACTCGCCCCTGATCATCGCCCTCGACTACGCCTCCCTGGATGCCGCCCTCTGCATGGCCGATAGCCTCGATCCGGCCCGCTGCCGCCTCAAGGTGGGCAAGGAGCTGTTCACTCGCAGCGGTCCGGACGTGGTGGAGGCGCTGCATGGGCGCGGCTTCGAGGTGTTCCTGGACCTCAAATTCCACGATATTCCCAATACCGTGGCCGGCGCCGTCCAGGCGGCGGCGGAGCAGGGCGTATGGATGGTCAATGTGCACGCCGGCGGGGGGCGCCGCATGATGGAAGCGGCCAGGGAACGGCTGCAGCGTCACGGCCTCTCTACCCATCTGATCGCGGTGACGGTGCTGACCAGCATGGAGGCCGAGGACCTGGCGGAGGTGGGCGTCGGCGCCTCGACGGCGGAGCAGGTGGAGCGCCTCGCCTGGCTGGCTCGCCAAAGCGGCATGGACGGGGTGGTCTGCTCGGCGCAGGAGTCGGCGAGGCTGCGCGAGCTGTGCGGGGACGATTTCCTCAAGGTGACCCCGGGCATTCGGCCGAGCTTTGCCCAGGCCGGCGATCAGCGGCGGGTGATGACCCCGAGAGAGGCCATGGCGGCGGGCAGTACCCATCTGGTGGTGGGGCGTCCGGTCACCCAGGCCGAGGAACCCATGGCGGCGCTGGCTGCCATCGAGGCGGAGCTGGCCGGCGCCTGAGCGGGCCAGCCGCCTACTCGCCCTCGATGCCGGTGATCGGTTTGGTGGTGCCCCAGCTGCGACAGCGCGGGCACTGCCAGTGGAGCTGTTCGCCGGCGAAGCCGCAGCGCCGGCAGCGGTGGCGCGGCAGCGCCGTCAGCAGGGTGCGGGTGTGGCGCTGCAGCAGCTGGAGTCGCTCGAGGGGCTCGCCCTCGCTGTGCTGGCGGTAGAGATCGATCAGGTAGTCCAGTGCGCCCAGGCTGGACTCGCGATTGAGCTGCTCGCTGACCAGGTCGATGGCGGCCTGCAGGCCATCCCGGTGGCGGACCGTCTCGGCCAGCAGGATGATCACGCTGGTGTAGGGGGTGCGCTCCACCAGCCGCTGCAGGTGGGTGACCAGTCCGTCCTCGTCGTCGAGCAGGCGATAGGCGGTGGCCAGAGGGGCGAGCAGGGTGGGGGTAAAGGCGGCGTCCTGCTCGGGGATGCGGTCGAGCAGGCGAATCTCCTGGCGGTAGTGGCCGGTATCGTGCTCCATGGCGGCCAGCAGCAGGTTGGCGCGCACGCAGCGAGGATCGACGTTGAGGGCGCGGCGCAGGTGCTTGCGGGCGAGCCCGGGACTGGCCTCGAAGCGTTCCTGCTCGGCCAGCTGGCAGAGCCAGTGGGCGGCGGCGCGACGGATCTCGTCGCTCTGACGAATCAGCTGAGGGTGGGCCACCTCGAGGGCCGCCTGCCACTCCCCCTCACGTTCCAGCAGGTCTACCAGCAGCCGTTTGGCGGCGAGGCGCCGCTCATCGTCGTGGGAGTCGCGTACCAGGGCATGCAGCAGCCGCTCGGCGCGATCGAGCAGCCCCAGGGAGAGGAAATCCCGAGCCAGCTCCAGCTGCACCCGCTCGCCCTGGGCGCCGGAGAGGGTCGGGCGGGCCAGCAGGTTCTGGTGAATCCGCACCGCCCGATCCGCCTCGCCGCGGGCACGGAAGAGGTTGCCCAGGGTAAGGTGGGTGTCGATGGTCTCGCTGTTCACCTCGAGGGCCGCCACGAAGGTCTCGATGGCGCGGTCCTGCTGGTCGTTGAGCAGGTAGTTGAGCCCCACGAAATAATCCCGCGCCAGCCCGGATGATGGCGCGGGATCAGAGGGCTTGCTGCGTTCGCGGCGGCCGAGCCACCAGCCGATGGCGACCGCTGCCAACAACAGCGTCAGCAGCAGGGCGTCCGGCATTCAGGGGAGTTCCTTGAGCTCCTGGACACGCAGGCGATCGAGCTCCTTGCGCTGCTGCTGGTTGTGGCGCTGGGCGCGGGTCAGCAGGGTGCGCAGGCGCAGATAGACGCCGCTCATGGCCAGCATGCCGAGCAGCACGCCGACCGCCAGGGAGGCCAGCAGCCAGACGGACAGCGAGGCCTCAGGGAGCTCGAGCCAGATCAGATTGAGCGGTAAGGCCTGCTGGTTATTGACGGCGAAGAGAATGCCGACCAGCAGGACGACCAGCAGAATGACGGCCAGGATCAGGCCTTTTAGCCAACGCATGCGCTTGTGTCCCCTGTGAATGGAAGTTGGTAGTCGTCGGAGCGGCGTCAGTATCCCAGGGCGCGACTGGCGTCTACCTGCTCGCGCAGCTCCTTGCCGGGCTTGAAGTGTGGCACGAACTTGCCGTCCAGCGCGACAGGTTCGCCGGTCTTGGGGTTACGCCCCACCCGCGGCTCGCGATAGTGCAGCGAAAAGCTGCCGAAGCCGCGAATTTCGACGCGCCCCCCTTCGGCAAGGGTGTCGGTGATGTCATCGAGGATCAGGCGGACGGCGGCCTCGACCTCCTTGATCGACAGCTCTGGCTGCCGTGCGGCGATCTGCTCGATCAGCTCGGACTTCGTCATCGACGTTCTCCTGGACGGTGGGCGGCTGGACTGGCCCGCCTGGCACTGTTGTTTTACCAAAGCATACTCGGCAAGTCGTGATAAAACAACGCACTACGACCTTTGAAAGATAGCCCGGTCGGCGGCTGCCGTTAATGAGGGGGTCGGGTATACTGTAGGCACTCATCCCACCGGACAGGCGAGGTCGACGTTGAACGAGCAATCACCCCAGGATGTGGCACTGCGCAAGCGGCTCTACTGGCACTCCCGCCGCGGCATGTGGGAGCTGGATCTGCTGCTGGTGCCCTTCCTCGAGCAGTGCTACGACACTCTCGACCCGGCGGATCAGGCCTCCTTCCGCGAGCTGATCGACGAGGAGGACCAGGATCTGTTCATGTGGCTGATGCGTCGCGAGTGGCCGGAGGACCCGGCGCGCCGGCGCATCGTGCAGTTGATCATCGAGCATGCCGAAAGCGCCGATAGCGTTGGGCATCGCCCCGTCTAGGCTCTCCCTCCTGCTTCACGCCCTGTTGGCGGCTGCGGTCGCCGGCACGGCACTGCTGTTCGCCCCGGCCTGGCTGGGCGGCCCGCTCGCGGCCGTGATGCTGGCCGCCCTACTCGATGCCTTCCGTCGGCACCCTCGCGGTGAGCTGCGCGCGGTGCCGCTGGCGGACGACAGCCTGCGCTGGGAGTGGCGCGACGGCCCCCCGGCCCCCTGGCGCGCGGTCTCGGTTCGCTGCGACTATCTCGGCCCCTGGCTGATCGGCCTGAGGGTCGACGGTCGGCGGCTCTGGGTCTGGCCGGACAGCAGCGACGCCGACTCGCTGTGGCGGCTGCGCCGCCTGCTGGTGCAGCGGGGCGCTCACTCCAGATCGGCAAGATAAACGCGCGAGGGCCGCGGGGTGCCCTGGGCGTGGTCGGGGCAGTCCGGGTTGTAGTGCAGACCGCGAGATTCCCGGCGGGAGCGGGCGCTGGCCACGGTGAGGCGCGCCAGGCGCAGCGCCTGCCACAGGCCGGCCAGCGCCACGCTGGGAGTGCCGGTCGCCACCAGCGGTGCCAGCTCTCGCTGCAGCTCGACCAGCTGCTCGGCGGCGATGCTCAGGCCGGCGTCGCGGCGCACGATGGCGATCCGTGCGCTCATCACCCGGCGCAGGGCGTCGCGCAGCTCGGCGAGTACGCGTTCATCCACGGGCTCGCTGCCCGCGCCGAGGGGCCGCAGGGCGGCCGAGGAGGGAGCGGCGGCGGCCTCGGCCAGCGCCGTCGCACAGCTGCGCGCGAACACCAGGCACTCCAGCAGCGAGTTGCTGGCCATGCGGTTGGCGCCGTGCAGCCCGGTGCAGGCCACCTCGCCGATGGCGTAGAGGTGGGGCACCGTGGTCGCGCCGGCGAGGTCGGTGGTCAAGCCGCCGCAGCTGTAGTGGGCGGCGGGTACCACGGGAATCGGCTCCCTGGTGATGTCCAGGCCGCGCCCGGCGCAGTGGGCGTGGATGGTGGGGAAGTGGTGGCGGATCGCCGCTTCGCCCAGGTGGCGGATGTCGAGCAGCACATGGTCGCTGCCGGTGCGCTGCATCTCGGCGTCGATGGCGCGGGCGACGATATCCCGGGGCGCCAGCTCGGCGCGGGGGTCCAGGGCCGGCATGAAGCGTTCGCCATGGAGGTTGAGCAGTTGGCCGCCTTCACCGCGCACCGCCTCGCTGATCAGGAAGGGGCTGCCCTCTGGATCGTAGAGACAGGTGGGGTGGAACTGCTGGAACTCCAGGTTCATCAGTTCCGCGCCCAGCTCGGCGCCCATCAGCATGCCTTCGCCGCTGGCCGGGAGGGGGCTGGTGGTGTGACGATAGAGCCCGCTGGCCCCGCCGGTGGCGAGGGCCGTGTCCCGGGCCAGCAGCTCATGCAGCCTGCCCTGGCTGTCCAGGCAGCGCGCCCCGCGGCAGACTCCGTCGACGTCGCCGATCAGGCCGATGGCGGTGAGGTCGTCGCGTATCTCGATGGCGGGGTGCTGCGCCACGTGGGTCTTGAGCGTCTCCATCACCGCCAGGCCGGTGGCATCGGCGGCGTGGATGATGCGCCGGGCGCCGTGGCCGCCCTCGCGCGTCAGGTGGTAGGGGTAATCGGCATCGGGGCTGGGGTCCGGGGTGAAGGGCACGCCCAGGGCGAGCAGCCGTTCGATGGCGGCCGGGCCCTGCTCCACGGTGAAGCGCACCGCGGCCTCGTCGCAGAGGCCGTCGCCGGCGACCTGGGTATCGGCCACGTGGGCGTCGACGTCGTCGCCGGGCGAGAGGACCGCGGCGATGCCGCCCTGGGCCCAGCGGCTGGCGCCCTGATCGTCGCTGGCCGGGCGCAGCAGGGTGACCCGGCGGCGGTCGGCGATCTCCAGGGCCAGCACCAGGCCGGCGACGCCGCCGCCGATGATCAGCACATCATGGTTGCCGTGAATCATCTTGCGCTCCTTTCTCGGTGGTAGCGGTCTCGCGCGGCGCCCACCGGCGTCCGGAGGCGCGATGCAGGCGGCGGCTGGGCAGGCGGCTCAGGCCGCCCAGGCGGGTGACCAGGCCCTCGCTCACGCGAGCCAGCTCGCGGTTGAGCCAGAGATAGCCGCTGGGGCTGAACAGCACGCGTCCCTGCTCGCTCACCGCGGTGGTGGCCAGCTCGGCGTGGCGCTGCAGGTCGAACGGGGTGATCTCGACCTCGATGGGCTGACCGGTGCGCACCTGGAAGGCGAGGGTGCCCAGCTCCCGGGCGAGCCGGTGCTGCTCTTCGCGCAGGCCATGCATGGCCTCGATGCGTTCGTGACCTTCGCGGGTCGTCCAGTGGGTCTCGAGCAGCAGCTCGATGGTGGAGAGCATGCGGCGCTGCAGGGTGATGATGTCATCCAGCTCGTCACGGCTCAGCCGCCGTTCCCGGTGGATGGCGTCGACCAGGCCGCGCTGCTTGACCAGCGCGGAGCTGGTGGCCTTGAGCAGGGAGCGGGTGTCGACATCCAGCGCCGCCGAGGCGGTGGTGTGAGCATGGAACAGGCGCGCCATGCGGTCGAGATTCTCGGCCAGCATGAAGCGCATCATGTCGGTGGCCTTCTGGGGCAGCACCAGCAGGGTGACGCTGATGCCCACCAGGGTGCCCAGCAGCACGTCGAAGGCGCGCCAGAGCCCGATCCCCAGGTCGTGGCTGCCGTCGCCGATCACCAGCAGCAGGCTGATGGCGAACATCAGGCCGCTGTAGCCGTGGCGGTTGCCGAAGGTGAGCCAGGTGGCGATCCCTATGGTGACAAGGCTGCCGGCCGGCACCAGCAGAGAGAGCCCCGGCGGCAGGAGGATCAGCGCCAGGCCGGTGCCGGCGCCGAGCAGGGTGCCAAGCAGCCGCTGGCGTCCCTTGTCGAGCACGCCGCCGATATGCGGCAGGTTGCCCATCACCATGATGGTGCTGACCAGCGCCCAGCTGGAGTGGGGAATGTCGAACAGCGCGATGATGACGAAGGTGATCGCCAGGGCGAAGATCACGCGCAGCACGTGCAGCCGGCGTCGGTAGCGATAGGTAAAGAAGGGGTCGCGCAGGGGCGGCAGGTTCATGAGGCGATGCCCCGTTGGTTCGCCGCTAGGCTATCGGTCCAGGCGAGAGAAGAGGAGACTGGTGCCCGGAGCCGGGCTCGAACCGGCACGGTGTCGCCACCGAGGGATTTTAAGTCCCTTGCGTCTACCAATTTCGCCATCCGGGCGGCACGGTGTCGAGCAGAGAATACAGGGGGAGAATAAATGGAGGCTGGAGTCGGAATCGAACCGGCGTACACGGAGTTGCAGTCCGCTGCATAACCACTCTGCCATCCAGCCTCGTTGAGTCGTGTCTTCACCTCCAGGAGGAGATGGAGCGGGAAAGGAGATTCGAACTCCCGACCCTCGCCTTGGCAAGGCGATGCTCTACCACTGAGCTATTCCCGCCTGACTCGAGAGCGAATTATACGGATAAGTCGGTGACTGTCAACCAATTATGTGGCCGTTTTACATGGAGTCGCTGAGATGCGGCCAGGCGGCACGCAGGTAGAGCGCCATGGACCAGAGGGTCAGGACGGCGGCTCCGTAAAGGGTCACCACGGCCAGCACCGCGACGGGGGTGCCGGGAGAGAAGGCCAGCAGCAGGAAGATGGCGACCATCTGCAGCGTCGTCTTCACCTTGCCGATCCAGGAGACCGCCACCTGGCCGCGCTTGCCCATCTCCGCCATCCACTCGCGCAGCGCCGAGATGACGATCTCGCGGCCGATGATCACCAGTGCCGGCAGCGTCAGCCAGATCGATTCATAGCGCTCGATCATCAGGGCCAGGGCCACGGCGACCATCAGCTTGTCGGCGACCGGGTCGAGAAAGGCGCCGAAGGGCGTCGCCTGATCCCAGCGCCGCGCCAGGTAGCCGTCGAGCCAGTCGGTGACCGCGGCCAGGGCGAACAGGCCGGCGGCCACCGGCATGCTCCACGCGAAGGGCAGGTAGAAGAGCACCACCAGCAGAGGGATGAAGGCGATACGGGCCAGGGTGAGAATATTGGGGATGTTCATCGCGGGACGCTGTCCTTGCCGGTGATGTGGTGCCGAGGCGCCGGGACATTCTATCCGCCTTGGCGCGCATCATCCATGCAGGGCGCGATGAATCGCCTCGGCGAGGGTGGCGCTGATGCCCGGCGCCCGTGCCAGCTCCTCGCGGCTGGCCTGCTTGACGCCCTGCAGGCCGCCGAAGAAGCGCAGCAGTTCGCGGCGGCGCTTGGGGCCCACGCCGGGAACTCCCTCCAGGGTGGAGGTTCGCCGCGCCTTGTCGCGGCGGGTGCGATGGCCGGTGATGGCGAAGCGGTGCGCCTCGTCGCGCACGTGCTGGATCAGATGCAGGGCCGGGGAGGCCGGGTCCAGGTCCAGGCGGCGATCGACGGTTTCGAGGAAGAGGGTCTCCAGGCCCGCCTTGCGGGTGGTGCCCTTGGCCACCCCCACCAGGGCGACGCCGTCGACGCCAAGCTCGGCGAATACCTCGCGGGCCAGGTTGAGCTGCCCCTTGCCGCCGTCCACCAGCAGCACGTCGGGGCGCTCCCCCTCGCCGTCCGCCAGGCGGCGGAAGCGGCGCGAGAGCGCCTGGCGCATGGCGGCGTAGTCGTCGCCGGCGGCCACGCCCTCGATATTGAAGCGGCGGTAGTCGGACTTGCGCGGCCCGTTCTGGTCGAACACCACGCATGAGGCCACCGTGGCCTCGCCCTGGCTGTGGCTGATGTCGAAGCACTCCAGGCGCCTGGGGGTGTCGGCCAGGCCGAGCGCCTCGCGCAGCGACGCAAACCGCCGGGTGAGCTGGGCCTGGCTGGCCAGCTGGCCGGCCAGCTGCTGCTCGGCATTGGTGATGGCCAGGGATTGCCACTGGGCGCGGTGGCCGCGGACGCGCTCGGTGAGCCGCACTCGCCTGCCGGCGCGCTCGCTGAGCGCGGCGCCGATCAGCTCTCGATCCGCCAGGGGGTGGCTGGTGATCAGCTCCCGCGGGATCTCCTGATCCTGGCCCAGGTAGTACTGGCTCAGGAACTCCGCGAGGAGCTCCTCGGCCGGCAGATCGAGGCCGTTGGCGGGCGCATGGTGACGCGCGCCCAGCAGCCTTCCCTGGCGCACGCTGAGCACCGAAATGCACAGCGCCCCGGGGCGGGTGGCCAGGGCGAAGATGTCGGCATCGCCGTCGCCGGTGTCGACGAACTGGCGCTGCTGGAGCTGGCGCAGCTGCTGTACCTGGTCGCGCAGCCGGGCGGCCTCCTCGAAGGCGAGCTCGCGGCTGGCCGCCTCCATCGCCTCGGTGAGCTCACGGGTCACCTGGTCGCTCCTGCCCTCCAGGCACTGCACGGCGTGCTCCAGGTCGCGGCGATAGTCGACATCCGAGATGTAGCCCACGCAGGGGGCGCTGCAGCGCTCGATCTGGTACTGCAGGCAGGGTCGGGTGCGGTGAGCGAAGACGCTGTCCTCGCAGTTGCGGATGCGAAAGATCTTCTGCATCAGCGACAGGCTCTCGCGCACCGCCAGGCTGCTGGGGTAGGGGCCCAGGTAGCGGCCGTCGTTGCGGCGCGCCCGCGCGCGCTTGTACTCGAGGGCCGGAAAGGGGTGGCGGTCGGTGACGAAGATGAAGGGGTAGGACTTGTCGTCTCGCAGCAGGATGTTGTAGGGCGGGCGCAGCTCCTTGATCAGGGTCTGCTCCAGCAGCAGCGCCTCGGTCTCGCTGTTGGTCACCGTGACCTGGATGTCGGCGATGCGTCCCACCAGCGCCTGGGTCTTGGCGTTCAGCGCCCCGCGGAAGTAGCTGGCCAGCCGCGCCTTGAGGCGGCGGGCCTTGCCCACGTACAGGGTCTCTTCACGGGCATCCAGCATGCGGTAGACGCCCGGGGATTCGCTGACGGTATCGAGAAAGTGTCGGTGATCGAAGCTCATGCGCAACGCTGTGGCCGGGACGACGGAGGTGCCATCCTAGCACAGGGTCATTCGACGCTGGAGAAGCCTTCCACCAGGCCGTGGCGCAGCCCGAGATGGGTCAGCTCCACGTCGGAATGCACGCCGAGCTTGTCGAAGATGCGGTAGCGGTAGGTGTTCACCGTCTTGGGGCTGAGGAAGAGACGGTCGGAGATGTCGGCGACCTTCTGGCAGTTGACGATCATCATCGCCACCTGCATCTCGCGCTGTGAGAGCTGGTCAAAGGGGTTCTCCGCCCCGTCGATGCGCGAGAGCACCAGCCGCTGGGCGACCTCGGGGCTGACGTAGCGCTGGCCGTGGAAGACGCCGCGGATGGCCGCGACCATCTCCTGGTGCTGGCAGTCCTTGCTCAGAAAACCGAAGGCTCCGGCGTCCAGCAGGCGCTGGGCGAAGGCCTCCTCGAGCCAGGCGGTCAGCACCAGGACGCGGGTGTCGGGCTGGGTGCGATGGATCTTGCGGGTGGCCTCGAGGCCGCCGATCCCCGGCATGCGGATATCCATCAGCACGACATCGGGGGAGAGGCGGCGTGTCTCGGCGATGGCGGTCTCGCCGTTGGAGGCCTCGCCGACCACGCTGAGGTCTTCCTCGGCATTCAGCAGGTGGGCGATGCTGGTCCTCACCAGGTGATGGTCGTCGGCAATCAGTACCCGGATCAAGGCAGCGGCTCCTCAGCGACTTGGCTGGTAGAGGTGGTTCGACAGGAGTCGAGAATTTCCGATGCGAAGAGTGGCATATTATCGGCCAGAGTGGAAAGTATGCTTTGGTTAAGCGTTAGAGGGGTTGACGCCTCCTGCCGAGCTGCGTATCATTTGCCTCGTTCTCGCAGGGCGAGACAGCGTGGGGCCTTAGCTCAGCTGGGAGAGCGCAACACTGGCAGTGTTGAGGTCAGCGGTTCGATCCCGCTAGGCTCCACCAACAAGTTATTATGAATCAGTCGCTTGGCGCATATTGCCGAGCGGCTTTTTCGTGGGTGCTGCAAAGGAAATATGCGCCCCCGTCGGCCTGGAACGACATCGACCCCGCCGCGGCGACGCCGGTCGGGGCTGATGTGTGCTCGGGTGTCTCTGGCTCGCCGAGGCTCAGGCGCAGTCTGCGGCGCCTTCACCGAACATGTCGAACAGCAGTTCGCGTCCGAGTGGCGTGAGCACCAGGCGGTTGTGCTCGTTCCATGAGGCCGCCTCGCTCTTGAGCAGCACCGTCTCGCAGGTCTGCCATTCACTGGAGGCGCTCGACAGGTTCGCCACCTCGCGGCGGTCGAGGCCGCGGTGGGGGATGGAGACGGTTTCCAGCACGTGGCCATGATGGTAGAGCAGGGCCGCCATATTGGAGAGGCACTGTCGCAGGCTGCGCTGCATGCCGGCAAGCGGATAAGCGTCGTTGGTCATATGCCGCATTTCCTTACACTCTGGATGTGTGCTGCGGCGCATTATACTACCAAGGTATGGGTTATACAAAGGTCTATAGGGGTGGCAGGGCGATCCCCCTGCGGTGGCGCGTCGCAGGGGGGGCGTGGCGATCAGCCCTGGACCTGGCCCAGCAGCAGGAACTCGATCAGCGCCTTCTGGGCGTGCAGCCGGTTGCCCGCCTCCTGCCAGACCACGGCCCGCGGGTCGTCGAGCAGCGTCTCGCTGATCTCTTCGCCGCGATGGGCGGGCAGGCAGTGCAGGAAGAGGGCGTCGCGCCCGGCGCGATCGAGCAGCGCCTCGGTGACCTGGAAGCCGGCGAAGTCCGCCTCCCGCTTGGCCTGCTGCTCCTCCTGGCCCATGGAGGCCCACACATCGGTGGTCACCAGGTCGGCGTCGATCACCGCCTCGGCGGGGTCATGCAGGATCGTCACCCGCTGGCCGGCGGCCTCGAGAATGTCCCGGCGCGGCTCGTAGCCTTCGGGGCAGCAGACGCGCAGGTTGAAGTCGAACTGCCGGGCGGCGTTGATCCAGGAGTGGCACATGTTGTTGCCGTCGCCGACCCATACCGCGGTCTTGCCGGTCACGCTGCCGCGCAGCTCGGTCCAGGTCATCACGTCGGCGAGCAGCTGACAGGGGTGAAAGTCGTCGGTCAGCGCGTTGATCACCGGCACCGTGCTGGCGGCGGCGTAGGTTTCCAGCCCGGCGTGGGAGAAGGTGCGGATCATCACGATATCGACCATCTCCGCGAGCACCCGGGCGGTGTCGCCGATGGGCTCGCCGCGGCCGAGCTGGGTGTCGCGGGGAGAGAGGAAGAGCGCATGGCCACCGAAGTGCGCCATGGCGGTCTCGAAGGAGACCCGGGTGCGGGTCGAGGACTTCTCGAAGATCATCGCCATGGTGCGGTTCTGGAAGGGGGTGTAGAGCGGCCCCTGAGCCTTCAGCTCGTTCTTGATGGTGATGGCGCGCTGGATGAGATAGCGCAGCTCATCCTGGCTCAGGTCCAGCAGGGTCAGGAAGTGGCGGGTGGCCATTGGGCGTGCTCCACGGGAAAAAACGACCATCCTAGCCAGGCGCCGGGGGATGCGCAACGCGCGTCGTACCAGTAGAATGGGCGATCACCAAGACCTACCGCGGTGCTCGGGTATTGCCTTGCGCCGCCGTTTGCAACCTCCGCCATTCTTGACATTCACAGGGAGACGCCATGAGCACCACCCTCGAGAACATCCAGCGCCAGATCGGCGAGAACCCCATCCTGATCTACATGAAGGGGACCCCTCAGCTGCCCCAGTGCGGCTTCTCCGCCCAGACCGTCCAGGCCCTGATGGCCTGCGGCGAGCGCTTCGCCTTCGTCAACATTCTGGACAATCCGGACATTCGCGCCGAACTGCCCAAGTTCGCCAACTGGCCCACCTTTCCCCAGCTGTGGGTCGAGGGCGAGCTGGTCGGCGGCTGCGATATCGTGATGGAGATGCACCAGAACGGCGAGCTCGAGACGCTGATCAAGGAGACCGCGGCCAAGCACAACCAGACTTCCTCTGGAGCTTGAAGCCGTAAGCCTGAAGCGTTAAGAAAAAACACCCCCGTAGCCGTGCTGCGGGGGTGTTTGCTATGTGGATGGCCAGCTTACGGCTCCTCCTCCATGCCCTGCTCACGCTGGGCCTGGGCCCAGCCGCCAAGATCCTTGTAGCGGTTGACCATGGCGCAGAACAGCTCGGCGGTGCGCTCGGTATCGTAGCGGGCCGAGTGGGCCTCGCCGTTGTCGAACTCGATGCCGGCGGCGCGGCAGGCCCGGGCCAGTACCGTCTGGCCATAGACCAGGCCGGCCAGCGAGGCGGTGTCGAAGCTGGAGAAGGGGTGGAAGGGGTTGCGCTTGATGCCGCAGCGGTTGACGGCGGCATTCAGGAAGCCGTGGTCGAAGGCGGCATTGTGACCGACCAGCACGGCGCGGGTGCAGCCGTGGGCCTTGATCGCCTTGCGCACCGGGCGGAAGATCTCACCCAGGGCGTCGGCCTCGCTGAGCGCCACCTGCTGGCGTAAGGGGTCGTCGAGCCTGATGCCGGTGAAGTCCAGTGCCGACTGCTCGACGTTGGCGCCCTCGAACGGCTTGACGTGGAAGGCGTAGGTGGACTCGGGCAGCAGGTTGCCCGCGGCGTCCATGGTCAGGGTCACCGCGGCAATCTCCAGAATCGCGTCGCTTTCGGCGTTGAAGCCGCCGGTCTCCATGTCCACCACCACCGGCAGGAAGCTGCGGAATCGCCGCGCCAGCAGTTCGCGGGCAATCGCCTCGCTCATGCAACCTCTCCTTGCATCTTTCGGTCTCGGTCGTCCCGGCCCGTGGGGCGCCGGAGCAAATCCGCGCAGTCTAGCAGGTTGGTCCACGGGCGTCCCGGGGCCGGTATTCGTCGTGCCGATGGCGCGCTATACTGCCTCTCCTGATGCCAAACCCCTAGCTTTCATCGAGGAGCCCCGAATGTCCGATGTCAAGAAGGTCGTGCTCGCCTACTCCGGTGGCCTGGACACCTCCGTTATCGTCAAGTGGTTGCAGGAGACCTACAGCTGCGAGGTGGTGACCTTCACTGCCGACATCGGCCAGGGCGAGGAAGTCGAGCCGGCGCGCGCCAAGGCCGAGGCCCTCGGCGTCAAGGAGATCTACATCGAGGATCTGCGCGAGGAGTTCGTGCGCGACTACGTCTACCCGATGTTCCGCGCCAACACCATCTACGAGGGCGAGTACCTGCTCGGCACCTCCATCGCGCGTCCGCTGATCGCCCGGCGCCTGATCGAGATCGCCAACCAGACCGGCGCCGACGCCATCTCCCACGGCGCCACCGGCAAGGGCAACGACCAGGTGCGCTTCGAGCTGGGCGCCTATGCCCTCAAGCCCGGCGTCAAGGTGATTGCCCCCTGGCGCGAGTGGGACCTGACCTCCCGCGAGAAGCTGATGGCCTACTGCCAGCAGCACGATATCCCGGTGGATTTCTCCTCCCAGAAGAAGAAGTCTCCCTACTCCATGGACGCCAACCTGCTGCACATCTCCTATGAGGGCGGCATCCTCGAGGATCCCTGGGCCGAGGCCGAGGAGGATATGTGGCGCTGGAGCGTCTCTCCGGAGGCCGCTCCGGACCAGCCCACCTACGTGGAGCTGACCTATGAGAAGGGCGATATCGTGGCCATCGACGGCACGCCCATGCGGCCCCACGAGGTGCTCGAGACCCTCAACAAGCTGGGCGGCGACAACGGCATCGGCCGCCTGGATATCGTCGAGAACCGCTATGTGGGCATGAAGTCCCGCGGCTGCTACGAGACGCCGGGCGGCTTCATCATGCTCAAGGCGCATCGCGCCATCGAATCCATCACCCTGGA
>PUOM01000273.1 GCA_003552795.1 Halomonas sp.
CCCTCGAGCACGTGGCGCGGCGGCGGCCCCTCGATGGGCGGCGCCTTGCGCGGACGCTTGACCACCACCCGGTGGGTGGCCACGTCCAGGGCCGCCTCCAGCAGGCGCGGGGCATCGGCGTCGTCGCCGGCCAGGGTGCGAAACAGGCGCATCTCCTTCTTGACCAGGGCCGACTTGTCACGATGGGGAAACATCGGATCCAGGTGGATCAACTGGGGCGGGAAGTCCGCCGCCGCCACCAGGGCCTCGAGCTCCGTGGCCGCATCGCCGTGTGCCAGGGCCATGCGTGCGGCCACCTCGGCGGTCTCGACCTCCCGCAGGGCGCGGGCCAGGCCATCTTCGAGCAGGGCGTAGATCGCCGCCACCCGTTCCACCAGCAGCACTCGCGCCCCGAGACCGGCCAGCACGAAGGCGTCGCGCCCGAGCCCCGCCGTGGCGTCCACCACCGAAGGGGTGACCCCCTGGGCCAGGCCGCAGGCCCGCGCGATGAGCTGGCCACGCCCGCCGCCGAAGCGGCGCCGGTGGGCCGCCTTCCCGGAGGCAAACTCCACCGCCAGGGGGTGACCGTAGCGCTTCTCGTCGCCGGCCAGCACCAGGCGCCCGTCGCGCCTTTCAAGGCTCAGTTCGGCCTCGACCTCGAAGGGCAGGCCCAGCCGCTCGGCTAGATGGCGCAGCGCCTCATCGTGCACCGCCACCGGCGGCAGCGCAGTCACCGGGCCTTCTTCCAGGCCACTTCGTTGCGCAGGTAGACCGGCTGCACCAGGTGGGCCGGCTGGCCGCCCCCGGCCTCCAGGTCGTCCATGGCCAGCAGCGCCATATCGGCGGCAGCGGCCTCTGCCTCCGGCAGGCGCTGGCTCATCGTCGCCTGAACATAGACTGGCATCTGCTCCCACAGTCCCCAGCCGGAGCCGACACCGACCCAGTCGTGGTCGTCATGGCCGGCGGGCAGGCGCAGCCGCTCGGGGGCTAGCACCGCCTCCTCGAGGAGCGGCTCCGGCTGGCCATCGCGGCACTGCCAGGCCGCTACGTAGATCTCGCCCATGCGCGCGTCCAGGGCGGTGACCAGCCAGCGGAAGTGGTGGCGGCGATGGGCGCCCAGGGCCAGGGTCGCCAGGGTGGAGACCCCGATCAGCGGGCGGTCGAGGCCGTAGGCAAGCCCCTGGGCGGCACCGGCGGCGATGCGCAGGCCGGTGAAGGAGCCGGGGCCGCGGCCGTAGGCCACGGCGTCCAGTTCCGCGGGCGCCACGCCGGCCTCGGCCAGCACCTCGTCGACCATGGGCAGCAGGCGGCGGGTATGGGCGCGGGGCGTCATCTCGAAGCGGGAGAGCAGCTCATCCTCGGCGCCCGCCCGGCGGCGCAGCAGCGCGGCGGAGCAGGCGCTCGAGGAGGCATCCAGGGCCAGCAGGATCGACATGGCAGCACCATCAGAGGGGAGAAAAGTGGCGGCCATTATACGCGGCGGGGCCCCAAACGACGATGGCCCGCCAAAGCGGGCCATCTGATTGCTATGGTAAACGGGGCTGATCCGGCGACAGGCCTGCGAGGAGGCGCCATGAACCCCTCCCTGGGGGCTACCTAGACCGCCCCTGGTCCACGGACCTCCTCTTCGACCTGTCCCCGGCGCCCCGCGGAGCGCTTGTTCAGTCCCGCCTGGAATCAGCCCTCCAGGGCCTTGAGCACCTGCGCCTTGATATCGTCGACGCTGCCCACGCCCTCCACGCGGTGGTAGGCCGGCGCGGCGGCGGCGTCCTGCTCCGCCCAGGCCTGGTAGTAGTCGACCAGGGGGGCGGTCTGCTCGTGATAGACCGCCAGGCGGTTGCGCACGGTGGACTCGCGGTCGTCGTCGCGCTGGATCAGCGCCTCGCCGGTGACGTCATCCTTGCCGGCTTCCCTGGGCGGATTGTACTCGACGTGGTAGACGCGACCGGAGCCCGGGTGCACGCGACGACCGGCCAGGCGCTTGACGATCTCCTCGTCTTCCACCGCGATCTCCAGCACGTGGTCGAGCTTGACGCCCGCCTCCTTCATGGCATCGGCCTGGGGCAGGGTGCGCGGAAAACCGTCGAACAAGAAGCCGCTCGCACAGTCGGGCTGGCTGATGCGCTCCTTGACCAGGCCGATGATGATGTCATCGGACACCAGACCACCGCTGGTCATGATCTCCTTGGCCTTGACTCCCAGCTCGCTGCCTTCCTTGACCGCAGCACGCAGCATGTCGCCGGTGGAGATCTGCGGAATGTTGAAACGCTCGCAGATGAACTGGGCCTGGGTGCCCTTGCCGGCACCCGGGGCGCCCAACAGGATCAAACGCATGTTCTTGTCCTCAAGTACAAGTGGTTGTCAGTAATGAAGAAATGGTTGGGGTGGAACGATAACCGCGGCCCGGTTTCGGCACAAGCGCCATGCCCTACCGGGGCCTCGTCCGCGGATGTAAAACTCCTTTCAGATCAAACAGCTCAGAGCCGAATAGCACTTTGGTCTGGCCGACCATTGCCGCAGCGGCGCGTCTGGTGAAACGACCGAATGGGCCCGACGTGACGACGGCGCCCGAAGGCGCCGTCGCGTTGCTGTCCGAACCGCCGGACAGAGAGCAGGGTCACAGCAGCAGGCGGCGGATATCGCTCAGCAGCTGAGCCAGCAGCGCGGTGAAGCGTGCCGCATCGGCGCCATTGACCGCCCGGTGGTCGTAGGAGAGCGACAGCGGCATCATCAGCCGCGGCTCGAAGGCCTTGCCATCCCACACCGGCTTCATCGACGCCTTGGAGACGCCGAGGATGGCCACCTCCGGGGCATTGACGATGGGCGTGAAGGCGGTGCCCCCGATGGAACCCAGGCTCGAGATGGTGAAGCAGCCGCCGGTCATCTCCTCACGCTTGAGCTTCTTGGACTGCGCCTTCTTGGCCAGCTCCACGGACTCCTTGGCCAGGTCGATCAGCGACTTCTTGTCCGCATCGCGGATCACCGGCACCATCAGGCCGTCCGGGGTATCCACGGCGATGCCGATGTGCACGTACTTCTTGTGCACCAGCGTCTCGCCGTCGCTCTTCAGGCTGACGTTGAACTGCGGGTACTGGCGCAGGGCATAGGCGCACGCCTTGATCATGAAGGGCAGCGGCGTGAGCTTGGCGCCCTGGGCCTCCGCCTCGGCCTTCATGGACTTGCGGAAGGCCTCCAGCTCGGTGATGTCCGCCTCGTCGAACTGGGTGACGTGGGGCAGATTGACCCAGCTGCGATGCAGGTTGGTGGCGCCCATCTTCATCAGGCGGCCCATGGGCTTCTCTTCCACCTCGCCGAACTGGCTGAAGTCCTGGTCCGGGATCGGCGGAATGCCGGAGCCGCCGGCCGCAGGAGCGCTGGCCGACGCCTGAGCCGTGCCCTGGCTGGCCATCACCTGCTTGACGTAGGCGTTGACGTCCTCCTTGAGCACCCGCTCCTTGGGACCGCTGGGCTTGACCAGCCCCAGATCGACGCCCAGCTCCCGGGCCAGCATGCGCACGGCGGGGCCGGCGTGGACCAGCTTGCCGTCGCGGGGCTTGTGGGCCGCCATCTGGGCTTCGGGACTCGGCCTGCCGACGGGTGCCGGGGCCGATTGCTCTGGCTTCGGCGCCTCGGCCTTGCGCTCCGGCGGCTTCGCCGCGGGCTTCGGGGCCGCTCCGGCGACCTCGATATAGCCGATCAGGTCACCCTCGGAGACGCTGTCGCCCTCCTTCACGGTCAGCTCGAGCAGCTTGCCCTTGAAGGGACTCGGCACGTCCATGGAGGCCTTGTCGGACTCCAGGGTAATCAGCGGGTCTTCCTCGTCGAGCTCGTCGCCGACGGCCGCGGCGATCTCGATGATCGGCACGTCACTGGAACCGGAGAGGTCCGGCACGCGGATCTCGCGGCGCTCGGGCTCGCCGGAAGC
>PUOM01000082.1 GCA_003552795.1 Halomonas sp.
CCGGATTCGAACAGCAGCGGCGAGACCAGCAGCACATAGGGGCTGCCGGTGGCCAGGAGGCGAGCCAGGTGCTCGATCAGCCGTTCCCGGATGCGCGGATGCGTCACGGACTCCAGCCAGCGGCGCTCGCCGGCGTGGGCGAAGACGATCTCGCGCAGCGCCCGACGGTTCAGGGTGCCGTCCTCGTTGAGCACCTCCCGGCCGAAGCGCTCGGCGATCGCCTCGAGCGCCGGCTCGCCGGGTTCGACCACCTCGCGGGCGACATCGTCGGCGTCCACCCAGGGCGCGCCGAGTGCCGCGAAGGCGTTGGCCACGGTGGACTTGCCCGAGGCGATCCCGCCGGTGACGCCTATGATCATGATTTTCCCACTCTGACGATGCTGTGAAACCCTGCAGTCTATGGAGTTTTGCTCTGAAGTTCGAGTCGGGTCTACGACTTTTGGCGTGCGTTGATAGCGATTTCACACCGGGTAATGGACTTGTTCCCGATGAGGTAAGACCATTGGACCCAAGGTGCCCTTAAGAGGCACTCGACGTCCCATCACATTCCATTGCATGCCAGCTAGGAGAGCCACATGAGCGCCATTGTCCTTCTGGTCCTGGGTCTTGCCGCGATGGCAGCCGGGTACTTTCTGTACTCGAAGTTCATCGCCGAGAAGATCTACCGACTGGATCCCGACTTCAAGACGCCCGCCCATGAGTATGAGGACGGCGTCGACTTCGTGCCCACCAACCGTTTCGTGCTGTGGGGCCACCACTTCACCTCGGTGGCCGGGGCCGCTCCCATCGTGGGGCCGGCCATCGCCGTGATCTGGGGCTGGGCGCCCGCCTTTCTGTGGGTGGTGCTGGGCACCATCTTCTTCGCCGGGGTGCACGACTTCGGCGCTATCTGGGCCAGTGTGCGCAACAAGGCCAAATCCGTGGGGGCGCTGACCGGCGACGTGGTCGGCAAGCGCGCGCGCAGCATCTTCATGATCGTCATCTTCCTGGTGCTGCTGATGGTCAACGCGGTCTTCGCCGTGGTGATCGCCGGTCTGATGATGAATTTCTCCAGCGCCGTGGTACCGGTGTGGGGCGCCATCCTGGTGGCGCTGGTCATCGGTCAGCTGATCTACCGCCGCATGATCAGCCTGCCGATGGTCTCGATCATCGGCGTGGTGGCGCTCTATGCGCTGATCGGCATCGGGCCCTCGGTGCCGATCCAGATGCCTGCCGAGGTGGGCGGCATGTCGGGGAACGCGGTCTGGATCCTGATCCTGTTTGCCTATGCCGCCATCGCCTCGCTGCTGCCGGTCTGGGTGCTGCTCCAGCCCCGTGACTACATCAACGGCCTGCAGCTGTTCATCGGCCTGATCGTGCTCTACGGCGCCATCGTGCTGATGAATCCGACCCTGGTGGCCCCGGCCTTCAACGACAACGTCCCCGCCGGCACGCCGTCGATGTTGCCGCTGCTCTTCGTGACCATCGCCTGCGGGGCCATCTCCGGCTTCCATGGCCTGGTGTCTTCCGGTACCACGTCCAAGCAGCTCGACCGCGAGACCGACGCGCGCTTCGTCGGCTACTTCGGCGCCATCGGCGAGGGGATGCTGGCGCTGGCCGCGATTCTGGCCGCCACCGCCGGGTTCGCCACCTTCGCCGACTGGGAGGCGATGTACACCGCCTTCGGCCAGGGCGGCGTGAATGCCTTCGTCGAGGGCGGCGCCTTTATCATCCATAACGGCATTGGCCTGCCGGAAGCCACGGCGGCGACCCTGCTCACCGTGATGGCGGCGCTGTTCGCCGGCACCACCATGGATACCGGCCTGCGCCTGCAGCGCTATATCTTCCAGGAGTGGGGCGATATCTATAATCAGCAGTGGATGAAGAAGCCGGCCATTGCCACTCTGCTGTCGGTGGGCAGCTGCCTGCTGCTGGCCTTCGGTGCCGGTGGCGCCGACGGCACCGGCGGCCTGATCATCTGGCCGCTGTTCGGCACCACCAACCAGCTGCTTGCCGGCCTGACCCTGCTGGTGATCACCGTGATGCTGGTGCGCCTGCGTCGCCCGATGTGGTACACCCTGGTGCCGCTCTGCTTCCTGCTGGTGATGACCATTGCCGCCCTGGTGATTCAGCTGCGCACCTTCTTCGAGCAGGGCAACTACTTCCTGCTGGTGCTCGACATCGTGGTGCTGATTGCCGCCATCATGGTGGCCATGGAGTGCGCCTCGACGCTGAAGCGCTCCCGCGCGGAAATGGCCGCCAGGGAACAGTGACGATGGAACAGCAAAAGGAGTGAGCCATGAACGACGATCATGACCGCGGTCATGATCCTCGTCTCGAACGGATGCGGGCCTGGCTGAGCCAGGCCCGCTTCTTCGCGGAGGAGGTCTACTCCTCCCGCTATCGCGGCGCCATCGCCCGGGCCCGCCGAGACGAGGATGACCTTTTCATGCTGCTGGTGTTCTCCGAGATGATGGGAGTCCCCAATCCGGCGGCCTACTACACCCTGGAGCTTCAGCCGCTGCTGCTGGAGCGCTTCCACGACTGGCATCGGCGCATGGGCATGGAGCGCTCGCCGCTGGATCATTTCAAGTGTTGCTGAGGCCAATATGAACGAGTTACTCGACAAACGCCTGCTGTGGGTGGGCGGCAAGGGCGGGGTCGGCAAGACCACCGTGGCCGCGGCCCTGGCGGTGCTGGCGGCGCGACGAGGCCGCCGGGTGCTGGTGGTCTCCACCGACCCGGCCCACAGCCTCGGCGATGTCTTCGACCGCGAGCTTGGCGACGCGCCCCGGCGCCTGCTGCCCAACCTGGACGCCATGGAGATCGACCCCGACGCCGAGGTGGAGGCCCACCTGGCGCGGGTCACCGAGCAGATGCGCCGCTACGCCGCCCCGGAGATGATGAAGGAGCTGGAGCGGCAGATGCGTCTGACTCGGCAGTCCCCGGGTACTCAGGAGGCAGCGCTGCTGGAGCGGCTGTCGCGGCTGATCACCGATGACGAGGCCGACTGGGACCTGATCATCTTCGACACCGCGCCCACCGGCCACACCCTGCGCCTGCTGACCCTGCCCGAGGCGATGGCCGCCTGGACCGACGGCCTGCTGGCCCATAACCGCAAGTCGGAGGAGCTGGGCAAGGTACTCTCGCACCTGACGCCCAAGCGCGGCCGCGATGTCGCCACCCCCTTCGACGACCCCCAGGAGGATCCGCTCGCCGATCTGGACGACAAGACCCGCGACGTGGCCAAGACCCTGATCGACCGTCGGCGGCTCTTCCACCAGGCACGTCGGCGTATCGAGAATGCCGAGGAGACCGGCTTCCTGTTCGTGATGACCCCGGAGCGGCTGCCGATCCTCGAGACGGCCCGCGCCGTGTCGACCCTGGAAGAGGCGCATGTACCGGTGGCCGGCACCCTGGTCAATCGGGTGATCCCGGAGGATGCCGGCGGTGCCTTCCTGGCGGCGCGCCGCGAGCAGGAGGCCACCTACCTGGCGCGCATCGACGAGGTGCTTGGTCATCTGCCGCGGCCGCGGCTGCCCTGGCTGCCCACCGACGTGCAGGGCATCGAGATCCTGGAGGAGCTGGCCGGTCTGCTGGAGGCCGAAGGCTTCTAGTCGGCGAGCGTCTCCAGCCGCCGGGTGGGCCAGTGAACCACGGCGGTGTGGCGGTGCATGCGTTCGGCGAGCCAGGGATGGCGCTCCTGGATCACCCAGGTAGCGAAGTCGGCCAGGAAGCGCGACTTGAGCTCGGCCCGGGCGCGGTCCACCCCCACCGCCTGATAGGGCGTGGAGGCGAGCAGCATCAGGCCGTCATCGGGAATGCGCCCGGCCGTCATGTTGGCATCGATGATATCGGCAGCGGTGCCGATGGGCTCGGCGAGGTTGGGGCCGTAGGGGCCGATGATCAGCG
>PUOM01000202.1 GCA_003552795.1 Halomonas sp.
CCGACCTGTTCGCGCCCCATGTGCGGCAGATAGAGCAGGCGTTCCTGAAAGGCCCAGGCCAGCGTCACCACCAGCAGATAGGCCAGCGTGCCTCCCAACAGCCAGCGCAGCAGCATCGTCATCTCCCCTCGCATCGGATTCATGGCGCCGGGGGCTCAAGGCCCTCCCGCCGTCAGGCGCAGCCCCAGCCAGAGTGAAACGGCCAGCGCGTAGAGCGCGGTCGGGCCCAGCAGCCCGTTGAGTGCGGCGCCATCGCGACGGCGTATCTCGCGCACCAGGCAAAGCGCCGCCAGGCCCGTGGCGACCCAGGCGACCCACGCCCAGCTCGGCAGCCCCAGGGGCAGGGTGGCCGCCAGCGGCCCCACCGTCAGCATAGCGAAAAGCCGGCGGGTCGCATCCGGCCCCAGACGCACCGCCAGGGTGATCTTGCCGGCCCGGGCATCGGTATGGCGGTCGCGCAGGTTGTTGACCACCAGGATGGCGGCCACCGGCATGCCCACCAGGATGCCGGCCGCTGCCGCCTCCCGCGTGATCGGGCTCTGCTGGGCGAGCAGGCCCCCCAGCACCGCCACCGGACCGAAGAAGAGCCATACCGCCGCCTCCCCCAGCCCGCGATTGGCGTAGGGGCGTCGCCCGCCGCTGTAGCCCAGCACGCCGAGCAGCGCCAGGCCGCCCAGCCCCCACAGCAGCCAGTGGCCGAACAGCACCAGCCAGAGTCCCGAGGCCACGGCGAACCCCAGGGTCACGGCGAGCCCCGCCCTCAGCTCGCCGACGCTTAGCCAGCCCGCCTGCAGGGCGCGGGTGGGACCCAGGCGGTCGGGCTGGTCGACGCCGGATAGGCCGTCGAAGAGGTCGTTGGCCAGGTTCACCGCCAGCTGCAGCGAGAGCGCGCAGAGCAGGCAGAGGATGGCGGTGGACCAGGCAAGGTGGCCCGGCGCCACCAGCGCCTGTCCCAGCAGCACCGGCCCCAGCGCCGCCGGCAGCGTCCGCGGGCGCAGCGCCCCTGCCCAGATGGAGGCCTTGTTCATTCCGCAATCCTTTCCCGGTCGTCCTTGAAGGGCGCGCGGCGGATCGTCGAGCCGCGCGGCATGGGGCATACTCTGTGGCGTGTCGAGGGTTCCCGCAAGGAGACAGGATGTCAGCAGAGTGGTGGTCGCAAGCCGTACTTCCCTGGGTGCTGGCCAGCGTGATGCTGGCCATGGGCCTCAGCCTCACCGGCGCCGACTTCGCGCGCATCTGGCGCCACCCGCGCCGGGTGCTGCTGGGCACCGGCCTGCAGATGCTGGCCCTGCCCCTGCTGGCCTGGTCCCTGGTGCTGGCGCTGTCCCTCCCCGCCCTGGCGGCGGCCGGTCTGCTGCTGGTGGCCCTGGTGCCGGGCGGTGCCACCTCCAACATGTTCAGCTATCTGGTGCAGGGCGACCTGGCCCTGTCGGTCACCCTGACCGCCATCGCCGCCCTGCTCGCTCCCTTCACCCTGCCGCTGATCATGGGCTGGAACCTGGAGCTGCTGGGCCTTTCCCGCCTGGGGTTCTCGCTGCCCTACTGGCCCACCGTCGGCCAGCTGCTGCGGGTCACCCTGCTGCCGGTGCTGGCCGGCATGCTGCTGCGTCAGGCGCTCCCCGCCCCCTGGCTCGCGGCGCTGCTGCCCGGCGTGAAGGGGTTCACCGGCGTGGCGATGATCGCCGTGGTGCTGGCGCTCTTCGTCACTCACGCCGAGCGACTGCCGGCCCTGGTCAGCCTCGAGACCCTCGCCGTGCTGCTGCTCTGCCTGTCGAGCATGACGCTGGGGAATCAGGTCGCTCGACGGCTGCGCCTGCCCCGTGACAGCGTGCGCGCCATCACCGTGGAGGTGGGCGTGCAGAACGCCGGCGTGGCGATGATGGTGGCCTTCGTGCTGCTGCAGCAGCCCGAGATCGGCCTGGTACCGCTGCTCTACGGGCTGCTGATGAACGTGCCCGTGTTCCTGTGGATGCTCGCCTGCCTGTGGCGCGACCGCCGCCCGGCGACCGCCACCGCCTCGCGTCGCTGAGCGCCATGTCGATGGCCAACCTAGCGGAGGAGACCCGTATGGCCATGCACGCCCCCCGCTCCCGGAGGCTGATCGGGCCGCTGGTCTGGCTGGCCATGGCCCTGCTGCTCGTCGTCGCGCCTCGGGCCCAGGCCGAGCCGACCGCCATGCCGCCGACGGCGGCCACGGCCCAGGCCGCCGGCGAGGCGGAGGTGCTGTGGTACTTCTGGCGCGAGCATTGCCCCTTCTGCCGGGAGGCCGCCGCCTGGCTGGATCGCCTGGAGAGCGAGCAGCCGTGGCTGGTGGTCGAGCGCGTCGAGGTGGTGCAGGACCCGGCCGGGCGCGCCCGTTTCGCCGGCATGATGCAAGAGCGCGGCGAGACCCCGCGCGCCGTGCCCACCTTCATCCTCGGCGACGACGTCTGGGTCGGCTTCTCCCCGGCCATCGCCGAGACCCTCGAGGCGCGCCTCGCGGCGGCGGGAGCGGTCGGCATCGAGGTCGAGGACACCCGCTGGCGACTCGATCTGGGACCGCTGGGACGCATCGACCTGGCCGGCCAGTCGATGCTCTTCGCCACGCTGCTGATCGCCTTCGTGGATGGCTTCAACCCCTGTTCGATCTGGGTGCTCAGCGTGCTGCTGGCGATGATCCTGGGCACCGGGTCACGGGCGCGCATCGCCGCGGTGGGCGGCACCTTCCTGCTGGTCACCGCCGGCCTCTACGGCCTGTTCATCGCCGGGCTGTTCGCCGCCCTTTCGGTGGCCCGCCACCTCGCCGGTATCCAGCTGGCGGTGGCGCTGTTCGCCCTGGCCTTCGGCGCGGTCAACGTCAAGGACTACTTCGCTCTGCACCGCGGCTTCTCCTTCAGCATTCCCGAACGCTTCAAGCCGCGCATCTATCGCGGCAGCCGGGCGGTGCGTCGCGAGCGGCCGCTCCCCGTCACGCTGCTGGTCACCGCGGTGCTGGCCGGCGGCGTGGCGCTGGTCGAACTGCCCTGCACCGCCGGCTTCCCGGTGATATGGACCTCGCTGCTGGCCGAGGCCGGGGTCGAGGGGGCGGCCTTCGCCGGGCTGCTGGCCGTCTACCTGCTGGTCTACCTGATGATCGAGGTCGCCATCCTGACCCTAGCCATCGTCACCCTGCGCATCGGCCGGCTGCAGGAGACCCATGGCCGCACCCTGAAGCTGATCGGCGGCATGGTGATGCTGGCGCTGGGCGGCGTCATGCTGGTGGCCCCGGCGCTGATGGAGAGCCTGACCGGCTCGCTGGCGGTGGTCGGCACCGCCCTGGCCGGCGCCGTGATCGTGATGACCGTCAACCGCCTGCGCGGCGCCTGACCTCAGGTCAGATCCCGCTCATCCCGCGACTCGTCGAACCAGGGCAGGCGCCGCTTGAGGGCCTGCACGGCCTTGGGCACCGCCACCAGGCGCACCAGGTAGGCGAGCACCAGGCCGCTGACGATCGAGAAGAGCATGCCCTGCCCCACGCGAAACATCAGGGCGGTGAAAAAGGCGGTGAGTACCGCAGTGGCGATCTCTTCCAGGTGTCCCTGAATCCAGGCCTTGTGGTTCGGTTTCATTCGCTGGCTCCTTGGCTGTCGGCGATAAACGTCTGATAGGCCTCCCAGGCATCCTCGATCCCCGCCTCCAGAAAGCGCGCGCCGTGCGCGACGCTGGCCAGGGAGGGGTCGGAGCCCATGCGGCCGTCGGGAAAGCGCCGGCGGAAGCGGTGGGCGTCGCACCGGGCGCTGCCGTCGGGAGCGAGGCGCGGCGACATGGCCACCTCTCTCACCGTCCGGGGGGCAGCATACCAGGCCAGCGACACCTCGGAGGCCGTGGCGTGGCTGCCCTCGGACTCGCCGTAGAGCGACTCGGCC
>PUOM01000069.1 GCA_003552795.1 Halomonas sp.
CCTTCCCAAGAATAACCGAATAAAATCAACTGCCTGTCGGTATCTCGGTGCGACTTTGCCAGCGTTGGCGGGCCCTGAGGGACGACCTCGGCGCCTGTAGAGGCGAATTTGCCGCCATGCCGCCCCGCCCGTCAGGCGAGCGTCGCCTCCGACGGCGCGGCGGGTAGCCCTACCGCGTCGCTGCCGAAACGCTGCCCCGCGTCGCTGACCCGAAACTGCCCGACGCGCTGCGCCATCTCCCCGGCCTGCTCGTCCAGCGCGCGGCTGCCGGCCGCCACCTGCTCCACCAGCGCCGCGTTCTGCTGGGTGACCTCCTCCAGCTGGGAGACCGCCTGGTTGATCTGCTCGATGCCGGCGGACTGCTCGCCGGTGGCGGCGGCCATTTCGGCCACCAGCTCGGCCACCTTCTCGACCCGAAGCGTCATCTCGGCCAGGGACTCGCCGGTAGACCGCACCAGGCGCTCGCCCTGGTCGACGCGTGTCACATTGGCGGCGATCAGCTGGCGGACCTGTTCGGCCTCCTCGGCGCTGCGGCTGGCCAGCTTGCGCACCTCCTGGGCCACCACGGCAAAGCCGCGGCCATGCTCGCCGGCGCGGGCGGCTTCCACCGAGGCGTTGAGGGCCAGCAGGTTGGTCTGGAAGGCGATGTTGTCGATCGCCGAGACCATGGAGGTCACCTCCTGGTTGGCGGCGTGGATCTGCTGCATCGCCTCGCTGGCCTGAACGGCCACCTCGTTGGCGGCTCGCGCCTGCCGGGCGGTCTCGTCGGTCATGCCCCTGGCCTGGTGGGCATTGTCGGCGGTCTGGCGAACGGTCGCGGTGATCTCCTCGAGGCTGGAGGCGGTCTCGACCAGCGACGCGGACTGCTCCTCGGTGCGCTGGGCCAGATCCTGGTTGCCCCTGGCGATCTCGCCGCTGGCCACCTCCACCGACAGCGCGCCGCGGCGGATATGGCTCACCAGCTGCTCGGTGGCGTCGGTGGAGTGGTTGAAGGCCCGGTAGAGGCGGCTGAGCTCGTCGCTGCCGGGCACCGGCAGGCGGCGCGTCAGATCGCCGCCGCGGCTCTCGATCTCCTCAAGGGCGCCGCGCAGGGAGCGCACCAGGCTTTGCACCACCAGGACGGCGAACAGGATGGCCAGGCCGGCGGCCAGCAGCGTCACTACCAGATAGCTGAACAGCGCCCGGCGCGCCTCCCGGCGCAGGTCGGCGGCGGTAGACGCGACCTCGCTCGCCACGCTGTTTTCCACCTCGCGCAGCCGGTCGATCTTCACCGTCTGCCAGTCGAACCACTCCTGGGCGTCGACGTCGAAGCTGCCCATGACGCCCTGCTCCACGGCGGTCTGGCGCAGGGGGGCCAGGCGCTCGATCTCCGGCCCCTGCAGGGCCTCGTGGAGGCGGTCATTGAGCGCCGGGCTGGCCAGGCTGTCGAAGGTGTCCAGGAAGGCGGCCTGTTCGCCGATCAGGGAGAGCAGGCGCTGGTGGGCCGGCGTGCGCATCATGTTGGCGGCGAAGGCGTTGGCCAGCAGGGCGCGCTCGATGCCGGCCAGATCCTTGGCCTCCAGCAGGGCGTAATAGGCCGACAGCCCCCGGGTAATGCTGGCGGCCTCGGTGCGCAGGGTCATGCGCCCGACCAGGGTCATCAGCTCGCTGTTGATGGCGGTGTAGTGGCCGACGGCGTCTCCGGCGTCGATCTCCCCGGCGTCGACGCGCTGGCGGACGGCTCCCATGTCGCTCAGCAGCGCCTGCACCTCCCCGAGCCGCTCCTGCAGCAGGGCATCGAGGTGGCGCTCGTCCATCTCGGCCAGGTAGCGCTGCAGCGACGCCGCCTGGGCATCGGTCTGTGGACGCTGCGCCGCGAGGCGGTTGCCGAACTCGCCGCTGCGGCTGCCCAGATAGCCCGAGGTCATGCCGCGTTCACGCTGTATCTCGTGCACCAGATCGCCCGCCTGATGGGCCAGGCCGGTCAGACTCTCCAGCGCCACCATGTTGGCGGCCAGGCGCTGGCGGTCAATGATGCCGTTGCCGGCGAACCAGGCCAGCGCCAGCAGTGGCAGCAGCAGGGTCAGCAGGAACTTGCGGCGCATGGGGATGCGGTGGAGCAGGTGGGTCATCGGAAGTCTCTCATCATCGGCGGGCGGCCCGCCGGCCGGGCGTTACGGTGTGACCGGCCTCGACGGCCGGTGTGGAAGCGGTATCGGCAGCACCTCTTTCGGCTTTAGGGGCGAGGCGCCCGCGCGAATGGAAGGCTGACCCAGATCAATAAAAGGGGGCGGTACGCGCGCCGGAGGAGGGGGGGGCAACGGCCGCGCGCGGCGTGGTGCAGGCCACCAGGCCCGGCACTGCCGGGCCTGGTGGCCGAGGGGGAGGGATCAGAAAGTATAGCTGATGCCGATGAGGGCCACCGGGTAGACGGAGAGCGTCTCGGCGTCGTCCTTCAGGTCCTGCTCCTCGCGGCGCAGGGCCCTGTCGAAATCCTCACTCTGCGCTTCGAAGTTCTTCGATGAGCTCAGCGAGACATCCACGTTGGTCGCCATCACGCCGAACTCGGAGTAGAAGCCGAGCCCCGAGCGGTGCGAGCTGCGCCAGCCCAGGCCGGCATAGGGGCGCACGCCGTCGGCCACGGTCAGATCGCCAAGAATCTCGCCGAGGTCGTCGCTGTTGAAGGTCTCGCCGCCCACCTCGATGGTCTCATTGCCGTTGGCGCGACCGCGCACACCGGCCGTCATGTCGGGCAGCATGGCGCCGGCGCTGAGGAAGAAGCGCCCGGCGAAGGGGTGGAAGTCCAGCTTCAGGGCGCCGGCCGAGAGGCTGACGTCGCCGTCATAGAAGAGGTCGTCGGTCTCGTAGTCGCCGTCCCAGTCCAGCCCGCCGGCGTACTGGGCGGAGACGCCCAGGCGCTCGTGGAAGCGCCAGGCGACATCGGCGCCGACGCCGGTGGTGCCGGCGATCCCGCTGACGGTGACGTGCCGGTCGAAGGCCTGGGCATCGAGGGCGACGGTGAGCAGAGCGGCAGACAGGCCGGTAGCCATCCATTTTTTCATTTTCGCGTAGTTCCCTTGCGGTTCAGTAGCGTTTCAGCAGGCGCCATCCCATCGGCGCCCGTGATCCTTTCGGCCGACATGTCTGCTACTTAAGCGCGACCTTCGTCTCTCCTGCTACATTGCGTTACGCTGGTACCATGGCCGGCAACAAGAACAAGGACCCGCTTCATGTCACACCCATGTCGCCCCAGGGAGGGCGCAGAATGCCGAATCGCCGCCGCGGAAGACGCGCCGTCATCCGTCGAGTCGGCTGCCGGGGCCCCGGCGCCAGAGGCGTCACCCCTGGCGCCGGCGATGAGCGACGACTTCTGTCAGCAGCTGCAGGTGGCGGTCGAGCAGAGCCCGGTGGCCATCGCCATCACCGACCTCGCCGGTCGCATCCAGTACGCCAACCGCTGCTATCAGGAGGTCTCCGGCTACCCCCTCAGCGACCTGCTGGGACGCACGCCGGCCATGGTGAAGTCCGGCGAGACGCCCGAGGCGGTCTACCGCGAGCTGTGGGGGGCCATCAAGAGGGGCGAGGTGTGGGAGGGCGTGCTGAAGAATCGCCGCGGCAACGGTGAACACTACTGGGCCAAGCAGGTGATCACCCCGGTGCGCAACGCCGACGGCAAGCTGGTCAACTTCGTGGCCGTGCAGGAGGACATCACCGAGCAGCGCCGTCAGCAGAGCGAGTTGCGGCTGCTGGCCACGGTATTCGATACCGGCCAGGCGACCCTGATCACCGACGCCGAGATGCGCATCGAGAAGGTCAATCAGGCCTTTACC
>PUOM01000221.1 GCA_003552795.1 Halomonas sp.
CGTTGCGCCCGTAGAGCAGCAGGTAGACCAGGCCCGCCACCACCGGCGAGACCGCAAAGGGAATGTCGATCAGGGTCTGCAGCAGGCGGCGGCCGGGAAAGGCGAAGCGGGTCACCAGCCAGGCCAGGGCCACGCCGAACACCAGACAGACCGGGATGGTCAGCAGCGTGATGAACAGCGTCAGGCCGATGGCCGCCACCGTGTAGCGGTCGCTGACGTTGCTCCAGAAGACGCCTGCGCCCTGGGCGAAGGCCTGGGCGAAGATCGCCACCAGGGGCAGCAGCAGAAAGAGCGCGGCCAGCGCCACCGCAGCCAGGATCAGGGTGCGGCGCACCCCGGGAGCATCACCGATACGTTGCATCAGCCGCGCCCTCCATGCAGACGCTTGATAAAGCGCCCCTGCCAGATGTTGATGGCCAGCAGCAGCGCCAGCGAGACGAAGAGCACCACCGAGGCGATGGCCGAGGCGCCGGCGTAGTCGTACTCCTGCAGGCGCACGAAGATCATCAGCGCGGTGATTTCGGTCTCGTAGGGCATGTTGCCGGCGATGAAGATGATGGCGCCGAACTCGCCCAGCGAGCGCACGAAGGCCAGCCCGGTACCGGTGACCAGCGCCGGCCAGAGGTGGGGCAGGATCACCCGGCGAAAGGCCGTGGCATCGCTGGCGCCCAGGGTCAGCGCCGCCTCGTCCACCTCGGCGGGCAGGTCCTCGAGCACCGGCTGCACGGTGCGCACCACGAAGGGGATGCTGGTGAAGGCCATGGCCAGCGCGATGCCCACCCAGGTATAGGCCACCTCCAGGCCCAGCGGCTCGAGCAGCCGACCCATCCAGCCGCTGCTGGCGTAGAGGGTGGCCAGGGTGATGCCGGCCACCGCCGTGGGCAGCGCGAAGGGCAGGTCCATCAGCGCATCGAGCAGGCGCTTGCCGGGAAAGTCGTAGCGCACCAGCACCCAGGCCAGCAGCAGGCCGAAGGCCGCGTTGACCAGCGCCGCCACGGCGGCGGCACCGATGGTCACCGTGTAGCTGGCGACCACCCGGCCGTCGCTGATGATCGCCCAGTACTCGGCGAGACTCAGCCCGGCCAGCTGGCCGAAGAGTCCGGTCATCGGCAGCAACAGCACCAGCGACACGAACGTCAGGCTGATGCCCAGCGACAGGCCGAAGCCGGGCAGCACCCGCTTGGGGGTGCGGCCGATGGCGAAGGGAAGGGCGCGGGTGCTCATGGGCGCGAAGCGTCTCCGTCCGGGGCGTTAAATCAGCGGCGCTGCAGCTGGTCGAGCAGGCCGCCGCTGGCGAAGTGGGTCTCCATGGCCTCGTCCCAGCTGCCGAACACCTCTTCGACGCGCAAAAGCTCGGTCTCCGGGAACTGATCGGCGAACTCCTCGACCACCGCTTCGTGATGCACGCGGTAGTTGAAGCCGGCCAGAGTGCGCTGGGCCTCTTCGCTGTAGAGGTACTCCACGTAGGCCTGGGCCAGATCGGTATTGTCGTTACGCTCGGCGTTGGGGCCCACCACGGCGACCGGGAACTCGGCCAGGATGCTGACCGGGGGCACGATCACCTTGTAGTCGTCGCTGCCGTACTCGCTGCGGATATTGTTGACCTCGGACTCGAAGCTGATCAGCACGTCGCCGCGGCCGCGTTCGATAAAGCTGGTGGTGGCGCCGCGGCCGCCGGTGTCGAACACCGCCACGTTGCGCAGGAAGGTGCGCATGAAGTCGTGGATCTGCTCTTCATCCCCCTCGAACGCCGCATCGGCGAAGCCCCAGGCGGCCAGGTAGGTGTAGCGGCCGTTGCCGGAGGTCTTGGGGTTGGGGAAGACCATGCTCACGTCGTCGCGCACCAGGTCATCCCAGCTCTCGATGCCCTTGGGGGTGTCCTTGCGCACCAGAAAGGCGGTGGTGGAGTAGTAGGGGGAGGCGTTGTTGGGCAGCGCCTCCTGCCACGCTTCGTCGACCAGGCCGCCGTCGGCCAGCGCCTGAACGTCGGTGACCTGGTTGTAGGTCACCACGTCGGCGCGCAGGCCCTGCAGGATGGCGCGGGCCTGGGCGGAAGAGCCGCCGTGGGACTGGCTGACGGCGACTTCCTCGCCCTGGGTCTCCTGCCAGTGGGCCACGAAGTCGGGGTTGATGGCGGAGAAGAGCTCACGGGCGATGTCGTAGGAGGAGTTGAGCAGCTCGCGCTCGGCGGCAGCGGCGGGGCCGACGAGTCCCGCGCCCAGGGCGACGGCGAGCAGGGAGCGCTGGAAAAGCGGGCGCAGGGTCATGGTGTTACTCCGATAGGCGTTGAGATAGACGTTGAGATTGCCACCAAGGTTAAGACTGCATAATGGTAATTACAAAGATATTTTTTATTCTATTTTTGAATATAAGTCTGCGCCTCCGCCATTCCCGGCGCTGCCCGGGCGGGCGTGCTCTGCTAGAATGCGCGCTTTCGCCAGCGACCCCGGATATCCGCCATGACCGATGCGAACCGCGACTTCCTGATCGCCCCCTCGATTCTCTCCGCCAACTTTGCCCGCCTGGGCGAGGAGGTGGACGACGTGCTGGCCTCGGGGGCCGATATCGTTCACTTCGACGTGATGGACAACCACTATGTGCCCAACCTGACCATCGGCCCCATGGTCTGCGAGGCGCTGCGCCAGCACGGCGTGACCGCGCCCATCGACGTGCATCTGATGGTGCGCCCGGTGGACCGCCTGATCGGCGACTTCATCGACGCCGGCGCCAGCATCATCACCTTCCACCCCGAGGCCTCGGACCATATCGACCGCTCCCTGCAGCTGATCCGTGACGGCGGCTGCCAGGCCGGCCTGGTGTTCAATCCGGCCACGCCGCTCTCCTACCTCGACTACGTGATGGACAAGGTCGACATGGTGCTGCTGATGAGCGTCAACCCCGGCTTCGGCGGCCAGTCCTTCCTGCCCGCGACCCTGGACAAGCTGCGCGAGGCGCGCCGCCGCATCGACGTCTCCGGCCGCGATATCCGCCTGGAGGTGGATGGCGGGGTGAAGGTGGACAACATCGCCGAGATCGCCCGGGCCGGCGCCGACACCTTCGTGGCCGGCTCCGCGGTGTTCAAGGCCGGAAACGACGCCGATCCGCACCGCTACGACAGCGTGCTGCGCGACTTCCGCGAGCAGCTGGCCGGGGCTCGCTGAGGCCGTGAGCGAGCAGGCCCCCGCCGGGGAGGCGCCGGTCTGGCACCTCTACCTGCTGGAGACCGCCGCCGGCGCCCTCTATACCGGCATCACCACCGACGTGGAGCGGCGCCTGGCCGAACACGCCGCCGGCCGCGGCGCCAAGGCCCTGCGCGGCCGCGGCCCCCTGACCCTGCGCCATCACGAGCCGGTGGGCAGCCAAGGCGAGGCGCTGCGCCTGGAGGCCGAGATCAAGCGGCTCTCGGCGGACCGCAAGCGCGCCTGGCTGGCGGCACGTCGGGTGGTGCAGGACGATGAGCAACCCGGAGGAGCAAGCATGCACCCCATTCTCGACGGCATCGACCTGGTGGCCTTCGACCTGGACGGCACCCTGATCGACTCGGTGCCCGACCTGGCGCTGGCCGTGGACGCGGCCCTGGCCGACCTCGACCTGCCCGCCGCCGGCGAGGCGAGGGTGCGCGACTGGGTGGGCAACGGCTCGCTGGTCTTGATGGAGCGCGCGCTAAAAAACGCACCTCCTCATAGATCAGTCGCCGGTGCCGGCGAGGCTGATCCGGCGACAGCCCTGTTGGAGCGCGCGCATGCGGCGTTTCTGGCGCACTACGGCCGCGATCCAGGCGCCCATACCCGACTCTACCC
>PUOM01000279.1 GCA_003552795.1 Halomonas sp.
CGGCACTGACCTTACCGGTACCGGCCTTCCTGGCGCCCGGCTTTTTCGCGCTCGCCGGCTTTGCACCGGGTGCCTTGTTGCCTGGCGCGCCCTTGCCGGTCGACGAGCGCTTCCCGGGCTTGCCGCTGGCGGCTTTACCGCCGGCAGCGGTATCACCGCGGCGCGACGGGGCTTTCGCCCGGCGCGCTCCCTGGTTGCCCGCGCGCTTGCCCCCCTTGCGCCGGGGCGAGCGACGGTCCGGCGCAAGGGACTCTGAGGAAGAGTGCTCGGTCATGGCGAGAATCGTCGACACCTCGTCGGGCGTCAGGTCCCGCCAGTCTCCCGTCGCCAGGCCCTTCAGGGTGACGTTCATGATGCGCAGGCGCTCGAGCTTGACCACCTCGTAGCCGAACACCTCGCACATGCGGCGAATCTGGCGATTCAGCCCCTGCACCAGGGTGATGTTGAAGACGAAGCGGGACTCCTTGACCACCGGGCACTTTTTGGTGACCTCACCGAGGATCGGCACGCCGCCGCTCATACCCTGGATGAACTCATCGGTGATGGGCTTGTTGACGGTGACCCGGTACTCCTTCTCGTGCTGGTTGCTCGCCCGCAGGATACGGTTGACCAGGTCACCGTTGTTGGTCAGGAAGATAAGGCCCTGGGAGTCCTTGTCCAGTCGGCCGATGGGAAAGATACGCGCCCCATGCTTGACGAAATCGACGATATTGGCCTTCTCGCCGGGCTCGGTGGTGCTGACGATACCCACCGGCTTGTTGAGCGCGATGAACACCAGATCCTCTTCCTCCAGCGCCAGCGGCTCGATGACCTGGCCGTTGACCTTGACCACGCTACCCGGGAAGACCTGGTCACCGGGCGTGGCACGACGGCCGTCGATGCGCACATTGCCCTGCTCGATATAGCGGTCGGCTTCCCGCCGCGAGCAGATGCCGCTCTCGCTGATGTACTTGTTGATTCGCTTCGAGAGAGTCTGGGCCATGGGGCGCGTCCGGAACGTGGTGTGAAAACGGGGAATTAAAGGGGCCGAGCTGGCGGCGCATTTAGCCGGGCAGTTTAAGGGCTGGCCCGCTCGACGGCCAGCCGCGCGGGAGGCAAGGCTAGCCCACTCCGCAGCAGGCCTTGAACTTGCGTCCGCTGCCGCAGGGGCAGGCCTCGTTGCGCCCTGGCTTGAGTCGCGACACCGATGGCGTGCCGTCCAGGTAGGTCCAGCGGCCGGCCCCACGCCGGAAGCGTGACGCCTCCTCCAGCACGCCGAAACGACGCCCCTCGCGGAAGACGGCGCGAAAATGCACCCTCCCCTCGTCGCCCGTCTCACCGCTCTCCAGCACCTCGAGGCGCAGCCAGCGGGTCGTGTCGTCCGACGCCAGCGCGGCGGGCCGCGTGCCGGAGTGCCAGCTCTCGAGCAGATAGTCGGTGAGGTTCAGGGCGAAGGCGCTGTAGCGCGAGCGCATCAGCGCCTCCGGCGTGGGGGCCGGCTCGCCGGCGTGGAAACGACCGCAGCAGAGAGCTAGCGGCTGACCGCTGCCGCAGGGGCAGCCATCGGCGGATGGGGGCATGACAACTCCTGTACAAGTCACGATAGAATGAAGACCCATGTACAACCAGGATGACACCTCATGATACCTCTGGAAGCCCCCGCCCTGCCCGACCGCCTGACCCTGGAGGCGCTGGCCGAGCGCCTCGATCCCCGCGCCACTCCCGCCGTGGAGGTCCAGTCACTGGACATGGGCTACTATCTGGTGCGCCTGCACCACGCCGGCGGCGAAAGCCTGCTGGTGGATGACCACGGCGAAACCCGCCGCTTTACCGGCACTCAGTGGATCAGTCGCGCCCTGGCGCCGCTGGGGCTGACCCACGGTATCCTGACCTGGGCCGACGTCACCGACGAAATGGTCGGCCTCCCGGCAGCCCCTCCTCTGGAGCCAGCCGCGCGCCTGGCCCACGGCACCCGCATCGCCTTTCGCACCCGGGGGTAGCGGCAGCCGGAGAGCAATATCGCAGATGGCAGCAGCGCTCAAGGCTTTCCGGCGTCAGGCCTGCTAGGGGGCGCCATAAACCCTTCCTGGGTCCACGGCCCCGCTATCCGACCTGTCCCCGGCGCCTTTCGCTGACGCAGCGTCGGTAATGGCTATTGCCCCGGCCCCAGGTCTTGCCCTGCATCACTGCACTGCAGCATGCTGTATGGTAGTTATATGTCCAGCAGCCGCCACGATACGCCCCGGAGGAGAAGGATGACCGATCCCAACCACAGCGACCCCACCGCCTGGCACGCCCTAAGCGGAGACGAGGCTCGGGAGCGACTCGACGGCTCGACCGACGGCCTCGCTTCCAGCGACGCCGAACAGCGCCTCAGGGAGTACGGCCCCAACCAGCTCAAGCAGGCCGAGGGCCGCCCCGCGTGGAAGCGCCTGCTGGAGCAGTTCAACAACATCCTGATGCTGGTGCTGATCGTGGCCGCCGTCGCCAGCCTGGGGCTCGGCCACACCCTGGACGCGGCGGCTATCCTGGGCGTGGTGCTGATCATCGCCCTGATCGGCTTCATCCAGGAGGGCAAGGCGGAGCAGGCGCTCGAGAGCATTCGTCAGATGCTCTCGCCCCAGGCCAACGTGCTGCGCGACGGCAAGCGCGAGCCCATACCCGCCGAGGAGCTGGTGCCGGGAGACATCGTGCTGGTGGAGAGCGGCGATCGGGTGCCGGCGGACCTGCGCCTGCTGGAGGCGCGGCGCTTTCGCACCGAGGAGGCCTCGCTGACCGGGGAATCCACCCCGGTGGACAAGACCATTGATGCGGTCGAGGACGACGCCGACCTGGGCGATCGCACCAGCATGGCCTACGCCAGCACCATCGTGGTCCAGGGTAATGCCCGCGGCCTGGTGGTGGAGACCGGTGCGCGTACCGAGATCGGGCGCATCTCCGAGATGCTGCGCGACGTCGAGCAGCTCAAGACCCCGCTGCTGCGCCAGATCGACCGCGCCGGCCAGGTACTGGCCTTCTGCATCCTGGCCGCCGCGGCGCTGACCGGCGCCTTCGGCATGCTCTTCCACGGTCAGCCCCTGAGCGAGATGTTCATGGCCGCGGTGGGTCTTGCCGTCGCCGCCATTCCCGAGGGTCTACCGGCCATCGTCACCATCGGCCTGGCGCTGGGCGTGCAGACCATGGCGAAGCGCAACGCCATCATCCGCCGGCTGCCGGCAGTGGAAACCCTGGGCTCCATCTCCACCATCTTCTCGGACAAGACCGGCACCCTCACCCGCAACGAAATGACCGCCCAGGCGATCTGGCTGCCCGGCGGGGAAGTGCGCATCGAGGGGATCGGCTTCGCCCCGGAGGGCAGCTTCCACCGCGTCAGCGACGGCGACGCCGAGAAGGAAGCGCTGGATCTTGACGACGATCACGCCCTGCGTCACTTCCTCAAGGTGGGGGTGCTGTGCAACGACGCCGAGCTCGCCGAGGAGGAGGGCCGCTGGAAGATCCAGGGGGATCCCACCGAGGGCGCCCTGGTCGTCGCCGCCGCCAAGGCGGACATGGGCACCAGGAAGCTGCGCGGTGAGCATGACCGCCAGGACGCCATCCCCTTCGAGTCCGAGCGCAAGTACATGGCCACCCTCCACGAGGTGGATGGCGAACAGCTGCTGCTGGTCAAGGGCGCCCCGGACCGGCTGCTGGAGATGTGTCACCGAGTCCGCGAGGAGGATGGCGAGAGCACCGAGCTGGACGTGGGTCTCTGGGAGGAGCGCATCCACGACCTCTCC
>PUOM01000003.1 GCA_003552795.1 Halomonas sp.
CCCTGGGCCGACCAGCTCGGCGACGCCCTGGACCGCTTCGCCCGCTTTCTGTCGCGCTACCGTCAATAGAGCGTTGCCGGGCAGGCGTCACCCGTCTTGAAACCTGCCCGCCCCGGCCGTATCTAAGCAGCAGCTTCTACACGCCGCGCCCCGGCGCGGCCGCTACCCCTGAACCCTTTACCCTCGATAGCCACTGGAGATCCTCCACCATGATGAGAATCCTGCTCTTTCTGGGCACCAACCTGGGCGTCATCATCGTCGCCAGCATCACCCTGCGCCTGCTGGGCGTGGAGGGGTACCTGCGCGGCCAGGACATCAACTTCAACGCCCTGCTGATCTTCTGCTTCATCGTCGGCATGGCCGGCTCGCTGATCTCGCTGTTCATCTCCAAGTGGATGGCCAAGCGCAGCACCGGCACCGTGATCATCGAAACGCCCAGCAACGCCACCGAGAAGTGGCTGCTCGACACCGTCGAGGAGCTCTCCCGGGAGGCCGGCATCAAGACCCCGGAAGTGGGCATCTTCCCGGCCCAGCAGTCCAACGCCTTCGCCACCGGCTGGAACCGCAACGATGCCCTGGTGGCGGTCTCCGCCGGCCTGCTCAACCGCATGCGCCCCGAGGAGGTGCGCGCGGTGCTGGCCCACGAGATCGGCCACGTGGCCAACGGCGACATGGTGACCCTGGCGCTGATCCAGGGCGTGGTGAACACCTTCGTGATGTTCTTCGCCCGGGTGGTGGCCCACCTGGTGGACAGCTTCCTCAAGAGCCGCACCGACGGCGCTGGGCTCGGCTTCATGGGCTACTTCGCGGTAGTGATCGTCGCCGAGATCGTCTTCGGCATCATCGCCTCGGCCATCGTCGCCTGGTTCTCGCGCTTCCGCGAGTATCGCGCCGATGAGGCGGGCGCCAAGCTCGCCGGCTCCGGCGCCATGATCAACGCCCTGGCGCGCCTCAAGGCCGAGACCGAGATGCCCGACCAGATGCCGGATACCCTGCGCGCCATGGCCATCACCAAGGGTCAGACCAAGTCGCTGATGGAGCGCATGTTCGCCAGCCATCCGCCGCTGGACGATCGCATCCGCGCGCTGAAGGAATCCGCCTACCGTCAGTAACGGCGATCAGCCATTCCGACGGCCGGAATGCAGAGGGCCCGCCACTGGCGGGCCCTCTTGCGTGGCGGCAGGAGCGAGCACTCTTCATTCCGAGGGCAGTGCCCCAGGCCGTCCCAGCAGGTAGCCCTGCGCCTTGCCGATGCCGATCTCGCGCAGGGTCGCCAGCTCCTCCCGGGTCTCGACCCCCTCGGCCAGCAGCTGGCTTCCCGTCTCCGTCGCAAACCCCTTCAGCGCGGCCGCCAGGGCACGGCTCTCAGCGCGCCGGTCGATCTCGCGGGTCAGGGAACGATCCAGCTTGATCACGTCCGGTGCCAGTCGAAGAATATGCAGAAAGCTGGCATAGCCGGCGCCGGCGTCGTCGATGGCCAGACGCAGTCCGCGGGCACGCATGCCGGCCAGCGCCTCGCAGAGGCCGGCATAGTCCTCCACCACGTCGTGCTCGGTCACCTCGAGCATCAGCCGGTCAAGCGGCCAGCCCTCGAACATCGCCTCGAGGCGTCCGGACAGGATGGTCGCCGGCGAGGCATTGAGCGACAGATAGGTCGCGGCAGGCATGTCCGGCAGCGACGCCAGTGCCGTTTCGATCGCCGCCAGCTCCAGCTCCACTCTCAGCCCCACCGTATCGGCCTCGGCAAACCATCTGTCGGGGCCCTGCTTGGGCTCGGCGGTGAAGCGCGTCAGCGCCTCGTAGCCGGCGATGCGCTGGCCGTCGAGATCGTGCAGGGGCTGGAAGACCACGTGGAAGCGATGCCGCTCGAGCACGTCGCGAATCCTGCGCTCCACCGCCCGCCGTTGCCGCTGGCGCTCACGCTGGCGCTCACGCTGGCGCTCCAGCTGCCTGGCGGCGAAGTCGGCAAAGACCCGCAGCATGCCCAGGTCGCGCTCGTTGAGGGTCTCGTCGGCCTGGCGGTCGAAGCAGCACAGGGTGCCGTAGACGCTGCCGTCCTGAAAGCGAATGGGCACGCTGAGATGCGCGCCGATGGGCATCTCCCGGGTCGCCGGCAGTTCGAGGGCGGCCGCATCCTGGCAGGCGTCGGGGATCAGCTCCGGCAGCCGACCGTCCACGACTCGCTGGCAGTAGCTCTCCTCACGGGGATCGGAGGCGCCGACCTCGAGCCGCGGGGCCTCGTCGTCGGCGTCCACGAAGCGAAACACGCGCCTGTCGTCCTCGAATTCGGAGATGAAGGCGACCTCCATCCCCAGGTGGGCGCGAATCGCATTGAGCGCCTCGAGCAGCGAGCGCTCGGTCGAGGCGCTGGACGCCCCCTCTCCCAGGGCGATGTCCACCAGCGGAAACGCCGCAGACGGGGGGCCGGAGTCAGCCTTCATGGTGATGACCTCCATCAAGCCTTCATTGCAAAATCATTATGTCACAGGGGATAAGGGCTCAATACCCGGGGGCCGAGGGTCCACTGGCGTCTGCCAGCAGATCGCGCAGGCGCTCGGCCAGGGGCAGCAGCTGGAAGGGCTTGACCAGCACCTCCCGTGCCCCCGCCGCCAGGGCCTGACGCCGGGTGTCCTGGTCGTCACTGGCGGTGAGCATCACCAGGGGCACCCTGCGCGACGAAGACTCGGCCTCCATCGCCCGCGCCACCTGGTAGCCGTCCATGTCCGGCATGGAGACGTCGATCAGCACCAGGTTGGGGCGCTGCGCGCGAAACGCTGACAGCCCCGCCGCGCCGCCATCGGCTTCCAGAACGTGAAATCCCTGCTTCGACAGGCCTGCGCGGAGCAGCAGGCGGATCGTGGGGTCGTCGTCTATCACCAGGATAGTGGGTTCGGTAGCTGACATCGCCCAGGGCTCCAGGCCGGTTTGCATTACTTGCGGGGCAGACACTCTACTGCCTGTCGGGCTCTCTTAATGTGAACAAAGGTCACATCGCTTCCCACTGCCCAGACAATAGTTTGAGATGCATAGGCTACGCACGCTATCGATACCCGGAGAGAGTCCCCTCATGTCAGCCTCACCGCCCACCGCCTCGCCCCGCTGCCATGACGCGCGGCGCGACCGGCTGGCCCTGGAAGCCGCCGGCCTGGGCGTCTGGGAACTGGATCTCACCACCGGCAGATCGGAATGGAATGCCGAGATGTTCACCCTGCACGGGCTCCCCGCCGACGGCCGGGCACTGACCTTCGCCGAATGGCTGACGCGGGTGCATCCCGACGACAGGGAGGCCGTGGAGGCGGCGTTTCGACAGCTGCTCGTGGATCCAGCCCCGCTGACCACGGAGTTCCGCATCCTCCACGAAAATGGCGAGGTGCGTCATCTGCGCGCCGTCACGCGCAGCTTCCACGATGAAGAGACCTCCGCCCACTGGCTGGTGGGCATCAACGAGGATGTGACCGAACGGGTGCGCGACCGCCGGCTGGCCGAGGCCAAGAGAAACGAGCTGCAGACCTTCTTCGACGTCTCGCTGAGTCTGATGTGCATCACCTCCCTTGAGGGTGAGTTCCAGACCGTCAACCAGGCGTGGCAGCGGGTGCTGGGCCACGAAGAGTCCGACCTGCTCGGCCGCTGCTTCCTCGACCAGGTACACCCCGACGACCTCGCCGACACGCGCAGGGCGATGGCCGCCCTCTGCGATGGCCAGGAAGTGGCCGGCTTCATCAACCGCTACCGCCACCGGGACGGCAGC